>JANMWK010000193.1:0-31839 GCA_031393975.1 Hyphomicrobiales bacterium | reverse complement strand
GACACTTCTGCAAAAGTCATCCTGCCCCAGTTTCGCAAAAACATTGCCATCGACATAAAGGCGGGTGAAGTTTGGGATCCAGTGACCGAGGCTGATCGCGGTGCCGAGCGCATCATCCGCGAAATGATCGAAGGAACCTATCCTGACCATGGTATTATCGGTGAGGAATATGGCACCAAGCAGGGTTCATCGCCCTACACGTGGGTGCTGGACCCGATTGACGGCACCAGAGCTTTTGTCATTGGTATGCCCACATGGGTGACCCTGATTGGCCTCTATAGAGACGGCCAACCTTTGCTCGGCGTGATGAACCAGCCTTTTGTGGGCGAGCGCTTCTACGGTAATCCTGAAGGCGCATGGCACCAGCACCACGGCAACATCCTAAGCATTCACGTACGCCCGCCTGTAAAACTGTCGCACGCCTCGGCTGGAACCACCGCACCCCAGCTTTACAAAAACCATCCGGGCTTCGCCAAATTACAAAAAGCTGTCACCACAATCCGCTTTGGTGGCGATGCTTATTTTTTCAGCCTCGTTGCCGCAGGCCATCTCGATATTGCTATGGACCCTGGTTTGCAAATTTATGATATTGCTGCCCTCATCCCCATCATCAAAGGCGCAGGCGGCGTAGTGGGATCTTGGACCGACAACGATCCAACACAAGGCGGCAATGTCATGTTCGCCTCATCGCAACGTCTGCTAGACGAAGCCCTTGAAATGATGCGAGGCTAAGCGATGACCAAACTCAAATCTTGGCCCGATCTCGCCGCCAATCTCATCAACGTGGCCATGGGCCGCAATAAAGCAGACACCGTTGTAAAAAATGCCCGCTGGGTAAATGTGCATTCCGGTGAAATTATTCCAGCAACTGATATTGCCATCAGCGGCGGTCGATTTGCTTATGTTGGCACTAATGCCAGCCACACCATTGGTCCTCATACAAAGATCATTGATGCTGCAAACCGTTATGCGTCGCCCGGCTTTTGCGATGGCCACATGCATGTGGAAAGTGGCATGGTCACCGTCACGCAATTTGCCAGAGCCGTGGTCCCACATGGCACCACATCCATGTTTATTGATCCGCATGAAATCGCCAATGTGCTGGGGCTTCCAGGCGTACGCCTGATGCACGATGAAGCCATGGGTCTTGCGCTGAATATCTTTGTGCAAATGCCAAGCTGCGTACCCTCAGCACCGGGCCTTGAAACGCCCGGGTCCACAATTTCTCCTGAAGATGTGGCCGAAGCCATGACTTGGCCCAACATTATTGGGCTTGGTGAAATGATGAATTTCCCCGGCGTCATAAACGGCGACCCCAAAATGTTAGCTGAAATCGCTGCCACTCAACGAGCCGGAAAAACCGTGGGCGGGCATTATGCCTCGCGTGATTTAGGCCCGTCATTCCATGCTTATGCAGCAGGGGGCCCCGCTGACGACCATGAAGGCACCTGCGTGGAAGATGCCATTGCTCGCGTGCGCCAAGGAATGCGCGCCATGCTGCGCTTAGGCTCTGCTTGGTATGATGTTGCTAGCCAAATTAAAGCCATCATCGAACACGGTCTCGACAGTCGTAATTTTATTCTGTGTACGGATGATTGTCATTCCGGCACGCTTGTGAATGAAGGCCACATCAACCGCGTGCTCCGCCATGCTATCGCGCAAGGCTTAGCTCCAATGACCGCCATTCAAATGGCCACGCTCAACACCGCCACGCATTTTGGCTTAGAGCGCGAGCTCGGCTCCATCACTCCTGGTCGTCGCGCTGATTTGGTTCTCACCTCTGATCTTGTAACGCTGCCCATTGAACTTGTGATGGCTCATGGTGAGGTGCTAGCTGAAAACGGAAAACTGATCGCGGAATTCCCAGCCTTCGAATATCCGGCCTCCGCCAAATCCACAGTCAACATGAAGCGCAATGTGACAGCCAGTGACTTCGACATCAAAGTGCCGGTGGGCGCCAACCAAGTTAAAGTGCGTGTGATTGGCGTCATAGAGAATCAAGCGCCCACCAAATCGCTGACCGCAGAATTGCCCGTGCAATCCGGCCTTGTTGGAATGGACCTTAAAAATGACGTCTGCCAAATTGCATTGGTTGAGCGCCACAAGGCCACGGGCAATGTGGTCAACGCCTTCGTCTCAGGTTTCGGTTATACCCGCCCCTGTGCTGTTGCATCGACAGTTGCCCATGACAGCCACCATATGATCGTGATTGGCACCAACAAAGCCGACATGGCGCAAGCCGCCAACGTGTTGAAAGAAATCGGTGGTGGCGTGGTGGTGATCAGTGAAGGCATGGAACTCGCCCGTGTGGAGTTGCCAATCGCTGGCCTCATGTCGGATGAACCAGCAGAAATAGTTGCAATGAAAGCTGAGAAAATGGTGACTGCCATGAAAGCTTGCGGCTGCAATCTGAATAATGCCTATATGCAACACTCCTTGCTGGGGCTGGTGGTGATTCCCGAACTGCGCATATCTGATTTGGGATTGGTTGATGTCACCACTTTCAAAACAGTGGATTTATTTATCCAAGCTTAAAGAAACGCAGCGCCAAAACTGTCAGGCTACTCACTGTGGCAGAAAGGAACGTGCCCCAAGCCAAATCGATCATCGCAATGCGCGTTGTGAAACCTTTTAGGCTGGCCAAATTTGTGAGGTCATAAGTAGCATAGGAAACCAAGCCAAAAAACGCTCCCATTTTAATAGCAAACACCACATCTCCAGCGATCATCGCAGGATTGATCACAAAGCCCACTAGCCCCATGACGAAGATCACGTAGAATATTAACGCAATGGGAAAATTTGGCTGGTCTTTCAACATACCCGCCAGTTCAACAAAATAAATTGATCGTCCCACCGTTGCAAGCCACGTCGCGTCCACAGCCAAAAAAATGGCCATAGCGATAATAAACTGCCAGAAATAACTCATCATAAATTATTGACCTCCACGATTAGCTACGCAGGCTAATCCAAGAGGATCACTCGTCGCGATAAACCCGTTCGCGCTTTTCGTGACGCTCTTGCGCTTCAATCGAAAGCGTCGCAGTTGGCCGTGCATCCAAACGCTTCAAACCAATCGGTTCCCCAGACTCTTCACAATAGCCATAAGAGCCATCTTGAATACGCTTCAAAGCCGATTCAATTTTAGAAATCAATTTGCGCTGGCGGTCACGCGTACGCAATTCCAAGGAGCGATCCGTTTCCGATGAAGCCCTATCCGCCACATCAGGCAGAATGTGGTTTTCATCCTGCAAATGCGTGATGGTTTCCTTGCTTTCTTTTATAATGTCATCTTTCCACGCCAAAAGCTTGGCGCGAAAATATTCCACTTGCCGCGGATTCATAAACGGTTCGGCATCGCTTGGCTTATAGTCTTCGTCTAAAATATTCGACATATGAAGTCTCTCTACCTATTCAGTGGTGGGCCATATAGCCTTCCACTATGACGGGTGCAACACTTGCTTATCACTCAGAAAACAGCCTTGATTCGTCATGTTTGTCCTTCATTTGCATCCACCAGTAGGAGCCTTGAACTGCCAGCCTGCCAAGCTGGCCAAAAGCCCATTGTGGTGCAAACGGCACAAACTGACGATAAGCATCGTCACCCTCAGCGATAGCTCTTGCAAGAATCAGGCCCGCCATCGCCGTGGTGTTCAGACCATGCCCGCCAAATGCCGTGCCAAACCACTGGCCTTCAGCATCTCGACCAATCAACGGCATTTTATGTATGGCATAGCCCATCAATCCAGCCCAAGCATAATCGATGCGCGGATTTCCCAAGGCCGGATAAGTTCTAATCATGTCCTCCTTCATGCGGTCTGCGAGATGAGAAGGTTGTTGGATTTTCGTGGAAATGCGCCCACCCCACAAAATCCGGCCATCGGTGATCATGCGATAATAATCACCAGCCCGGCGCGTGTCTGAAATGGCAGCAACAGTGTTAATCGATTTTTGCTCCAAAGGTTCGGTGACTGCAATATAAGTCGCTACGGGCAAAACCGCTCGACCCGATTGTTGGTGAACACTGCGCCCTGTCGATGAAACACAATGCACCACCTGCCGTGCCGTCACCTGTCCTGCAGCTGTCTTTACCAAAAATTCAGTTCCAGTTTTCTCAATAGATTTTACGCTACTGTTTTCAAAAATCTGCGCACCCGCGGCACGCGCTTTTGCGGCAATCATCAAGCAATAACGCAATGGATGAATGTGAAAAGCTTTTGGAAAATACAAGCTTTCAAAATAACGCTCTGAGCCCAAACGCGCTCTGGTGTCTTGAACCGAAAAATGGTGCACATCTTCGGCATAATCGCGGTGCAAATCCGCGCCATATTTTTTAAGGCCACCATGATCATCATGGCGCACCGCCACCATCCAGCCATCGCCCATTTTTATGGAAGCATCGCCGGACGCAATTTCGGCCCGCACATATTCTGTGCCTTGGCGTGACAGCGCGTGAAGGGCGCGGGCCGCATCAACGCCCACCGCTTTTACAATGTCACCCATGCCCAAGGCAAAGCCGTTCGATACAAACCCGCCGTTGCGACCGGATGCACCGGAAGCAATCAATTGGGCTTCCAACAAAACAACTTTTAGGCCGCGCCGTGAAAGTTCAAGGCATGTCGTCAACCCGGCAAGCCCACCACCCACCACGCAGACATCGGCTTTGATCACAGTCGAGAGTGCTGCAGCGGGAACCAATCGCTCTGCCGTCGCCTCATACCAAGTTGCATAATGATCAATCATCTGTGCCATTTTGAAACACCATTTATTTCTTATGTTTAACGCAAAATTAGAACAACCCGTGCAATTTTAGCTTTCTCTGGGTTAGTTTGGATTTGTATCATGCGTTTTGTAATTCCTTTAGCACTGCTTGTGTCCTCCACGGCCCTATCCGGCTGCGTGACCGGTGACGGCTCAGCCCTAAGCCTAGCATCGCAAGGCGGCGTCTGCGGTGTGAATGCGGGTCAATGCGCAATAGCTAATCCCGTTGTGGCGCAACCTGTGCAAACTCCGGTAACACCTGCAGCTCCAGCCCCTAATACGGGTAACACCGCTGGCCTTACAACAGGTGATGCAACCATCGCATTAGAAAAATCAGTGCTGGTTTCCCAGAAAACCAATCCGGCCTTGTCAACTCTCGTAGTGACGTCAGCGCCGAACACGGCGACATTTACCATCGATCCAAAATCACCAAACAAAGCCCTGTGGCCTGTTGCAAAAACCATGGATGAATATGCCTTTGGAACAAATGCTTCCTTGGGCGCAGGATTGGGTGGCACATATAAAGAATACCGAATGCTGAGCACAAGTTCAGCAGGGACCGCCGCAGATGAAGAACTTCAAGTATGGAATTGGAAATATAGTTACGGAACTCAATACCGCAATGTCGCTTCAGGCGGCGAAGCCGTCGACCAAGCGTGGTCGTTCGGTGGAACTAAAACCGCCGCGGCATCAATGCCCACCTCAGGTTCCGCCAACTACGTCGGACAGTTTGGTGCAACGGGCAAAACATGGGGTTTCATTGACTCGAACAACACTCTACAAACAGTGTCGTGGAACAATATTTGGCGTGTTAACGGCACAAGTAGCCTCACGGCAAATTTTGCGACTAGCCAATTTAGTGGCGTTCTCACGCCGACATTGTGGAATGCGCCCGACAAAACTGGAATCGACACTGATGTTTCACCAGTTCCATTGAGTAGCGCCAACTATCAGTTCTTTATGTCGGATAATGTCCTCTTAAGCGGAACAATATCCACCAGTCCCACAACCGGAAACAGTGTCGTTGGAACCGCTATTGCGGATCCAAGCAAATCAGGCGGGCTAACAAATTCAACTTTAAATCCAATGTATGCCGCATTCTATGGTCCAACAGCCAATGAAATTACGGGAATCTTCAATTTCGAAGCAACCTATGTGAACCCAGTTGGCGGAAAGTTACCAATCAACCATGATACCCGCGCAAACATCGAAATGAGCGGCGTATTTAACGGGCAGTAATTGTTTTTTATGAATTTATCGAAATCAAAAAAAAAACCCTCAGAGGGCAGATTATCCCGCGCTCTTTGCAGTTTATTTGCGTCCTTTATCAGTTTTGCTGCTCTAATATTGCCCGCCCAAGCGGCCCTCACACCAGACCAAATTAAAGTCTACGGCTCTGCCGACGAAAGCCAACGCGTCCATTTTCTCATCGGCCGCGCCAAAATGGGTCAGCACCAACTCGCCTCGGAGCTTTTGCAGAAATTCCCCCTGCAAGGTCCGCATGCCGCCAATCGTACGCTTTATATTCAGGGCCTCATTCTGAATGACCAAGGCGATCTCACTGGGGCCGTCGATAAATATCGCGCCGCTTTGGCCAATGATCCCAGCCTTACATTGGTGCGAACCGAACTCGCTCAAACTTTGGTAAAACTTGGTGAGAACGATAGCGCGAAGCATCATCTACAATTATTAGAAGCTGACGCCCCTGACCCACGCACGGCCGCTAACATTCGATCCTTTATTGATCGCATCGACGCCAGCCACCCAGTGACATTCAGTGGCTTTGTGTCCATTGCCCCCAGCACCAATGTGAACAGCGGTTCGTCGCATGACACGGTCTACTCGGCTAACCCCATCTTCAAAGACGCCCCCAATCTCGATATCACTGACAGCAAAAAACAAAGTGGTGTGGGCGTTGCCGCTGGGCTGAGCGGTGGATATAGCAAGCGGCTGGGTAATCACTGGGAAGCTGTGCTCACAGGCGATGTCTCCGGCCAAATTTACAATAACCGCATTTATAATTCTGCCGCCACTGAGCAATCGGTTGAAATGCGCTATCACCTCGAAAATGGCTATCTCGGTTTTGGCGGCATCGCCAGCCAGTCATTCAACCCCAATGCCAATAATCTAATGATCGATGGCCTCACTTATCACAGCTTTGGCCCCCGGCTTTCATTTGTCCATTATTTGGGCCAACATGATCGGCTAAGCGGCAGCGTTGTTTACGAATGGCGTGATTTTTCTGGCTCATCCTTCAACGACGGTAAAGACTATCGGGGAGAACTCAACTGGAGCCACAGCGTCAACTCCAGTCTTAATGTGTCGATCAAAACCGGCTATGAAAAACTCACGACGCCTACTGCATTCAATTCGTTTGGTAGCGGTTTTGTAGGGTTAGATATTTATAAAGAGTTATCCATGGGTGTCACCGTGGACGCCAATATTCAAGGCCGATATAGTCGGTTCGATGACCAAAACCCTATCGCCGGAATGACCCGTCAAGATGAGCGCCTAATTGGTGCAGTGACGGTGACCAAGCGCGACTTTAATATTTACGGTTTTGCCCCTGCCCTTTCCTATTCCTACACCCGCAATTTTAGCAATATCGCCCTGTGGGATTTTGATGCCCATAATGTGGACTTCCGTTTAACAAAAGATTTCTAGTGGTTGCCCCAAGCGCTGAGCTTGGCTAAAGCAAAGCCCATGCGATTTAAATCTGGAAAAGACTACCAAGCCCAAAAGGCCAAAGCTGTCACGGTTTTAGGCATGTCTGGTGTTGGCAAAACCACACTTTCAAAAATGTTGCACGATAAGAACTGGTTTCAATATTCCGTCGATTATCGCATCGGTACGCGCTATATGGACGAATATATTGTCGATAATTTTAAGCGCGAAGCTAACAAAAACGCGTTCCTGCAAAAGCTGCTGCGTTCGGATTCAATTTACATCCGCTCCAACATTACATTCGAAAATCTTGAACCCCTTTCCACCTACCTAGGCAAGCCGGGCAACCCCGAAAAGGGCGGCATTTCTTTTGCTGACTACAAATTGCGTCAGGCCCAACATTGCGACGCCGAGCGCAAGTCTTTGTGTGATGTGCCGGAATTCATCGATAAGGCCCGCAACATTTATCGCTATGATAATTTCATCTGCGATTCCGGTGGCAGCCTCTGCGAGGTTGTAAACCCTGACAACGACAATGACTCGGTTCTCGAAGCACTGAGCGCGTCGACTTTAATGATCTATATTGAGAGCACTGAAAAGCACATAGCCGAATTGGTCAAAGGCTTTATCAAACATCCAAAACCGATGTATTATAATCCGCAATTCCTCGTCGAGAAATGGGCCGAATACAAAGCTGTGAACAAAATAAATTCCGATGATGCTGTCGACCCTGATCGGTTTGCTGAATGGGGTTATGCGCAATTATTGAAGCACCGCGCACCGATCTATAAAAAGATCGCCGATAAATTTGGCTACACGGTGCGAATGCAAGATATACCTGCCCTCGACACGGAAGAAAAATTCGACGCTTTCATTGCCCGCACTATCGACGAACATTCAAAGCCTTAAAATGCCCATCCGTATCCCCGATGAACTCCCCGCCCGCCGCATCCTTGAACAAGAAGGTGTCATGGTCATGGGCGAAGCCTCGGCAAATCGCCAAGATATTCGCCCCTTGCAAATTGGTCTGCTCAATTTGATGCCGAATAAAATTAAAACCGAAACTCAGTTTGCACGGTTGGTTGGTGCAAGTCCGCTGCAGGTTGAATTATCTTTGATTAAGATCACCAAACACACCCCCAAGAACACCTCGCAAGAGCACATGCTGGCCTTCTATGAAAGCTGGCAGGATATTCGACATAGGCGGTTCGATGGCCTCATCATTACTGGCGCACCCATCGAACAAATGCCATTTGAAGATGTGACCTATTGGGATGAACTGTCTAAAATTTTTAGCTGGACGCAAACCCACGTGCACTCCACATTCAATATTTGCTGGGCCGCACAGGCGGCACTTTATCATTTTTACAAAGTTCCTAAACACGCGTTGAAACAAAAAGCTTTCGGCATTTATAACCATAAGAATCTTAATCCGTCTTCACCTTTGTTGCGCGGCTTCTCAGATGATTTTTCTATGCCAGTTTCACGCTGGACAGAAAATCGCACCTCGGAATTTCCATCGAATAAAAATCTGGAACTGTTGATGGAGTCCGAACAAGTGGGGCCATGCTTGGTTAATGATCCGGACCACCGCATGATCAACATGTTTAATCACATTGAATATGACACTGGATCTTTGGGCGATGAATATTTCCGGGATGTGGAAGCCGACAAACCCATCGCGATGCCCGTTAATTATTTCCCTAAGGATGACCCCAAGCATCCGCCCGAAAACCGCTGGCGCAGCCACGCTCATTTGCTGTTCGGAAATTGGATCAACCAGCTTTATCAAACTACGCCGTTTGATTTGAACACTATCGGTAAGTTGAAATAGGCCTTGTTTTCTTGAGGTTTAACCCCAATTATGCGGAAGTAAACTTGGGATACAAGAGATATTGAAACTCACCGACATCCTTGACCAAAGCCGCATTGCTGCAGGCGGAGTGATGGATTTCGCCGGAAATTTGACCGAACCTACAGTGCGCTTGGGTGTCACCGGGTTGTCGCGGTCTGGCAAAACAGTTTTTATCACGGCTCTGGTCCACGCCCTTTTGAAAGGCGCAAGGCTTCCTGTTTTCGAAGCCATGGTCCAAGGCCGCATCACGAAAGTTTATCTCGAACCTCAGCCCAATGATGATCTGCCCCGCTTTTCTTATGAAGCTCATCTTGAGGCTTTGCAGGGTGAAAATCGCCATTGGCCCGATGGCACCCGCCGCCTCAGTCAATTGCGCTTAACTTTTGAGTATGAACCCACAGGTTTTTTTGCCCGCAATTTCGGAAGCGGCAAATTGCATTTAGACATCATCGACTATCCCGGCGAATGGGTGCTCGATTTGCCGCTCATGAATTTGAGTTATCAGCAATGGTCTGCTAACACCATCACAATCAGCCGCGTGAAGCCACGCAATGCCTTGGCGGCAGAGTGGCACGCGCATCTGCAAATCCTGAAGGCTGATCAATCTGCGCAAGAATTGGTAGCCGTCAAAGCCGCGACACTCTTCACGGCCTATCTTGCGAGGTGTAGAGAGGATGATGTGTCTCTTTCAACTTTGCCGCCCGGCAGATTCTTAATGCCAGGGGATCTAGCAGGCTCGCCTCTCCTGACTTTCGCGCCGCTCGATGTGACAGCTGAAACGCAATTCCAATCTGGCTCTCTTGGCCAGCTCATGGCACGGCGCTATGACTCCTATGTGGCCCATGTGGTGAAGCCGTTTTTCTTTGGTCATTTTGCACGTCTCGATCGGCAGATCGTTCTGGTCGATGTACTCACCGCCCTCAATGCCGGGCCAGCAGCTGTGAATGATTTAAAAACGGCCCTCACCGCTGTGTTGTCGAGTTTCAGGTTGGGTGCAAACTCGATGTTCTCCGAAATCTTCGGCCGCCGAATAGAAAAAATATTATTTGCAGCTACTAAGGCCGACCTCTTGCACCACACCTCACATGACAAGCTTGAAGCGATCCTGTCTGTGCTCGTCGATGAAGCCGCAAAGCGGGCCAACTACGCAGGCACTGAATATGAAGTTGCAGCGCTCGCCGCCATTCGCACCACGCGCGAAGCGTTCGTCACGCAAAAGTCTGAGCAGCTTGCTTGCATTGCAGGCATTCCTGAAAATGGTGAAATAATCGGAGATCAAAATTTCGACGGTGTAAAAGAGGCAGCGATATTTCCCGGTGATTTGGCAGATGATCCACAAGCAGCATTGACAGGTGAGCTCGAAGGCCAATTAAAATTTGTGCGCTTCCGGCCACCGATCGTTGAAGGTATAACTTTCCCTCACATCCGCTTAGACCGCGCGCTCGAATTTTTGATTGGCGATAAATTCTCATGACAAAAAATCTGCGAGGGCCCCAAGCCTTCATCATTGAAGAAAAACCTCACTCAAAAAAACTTAAACCTGAAATCACATTTGCCGTGGAACAACCTGCTCAAGGCGTTGTCCATATCCCGCATGTGGCATTACCTGCACGGAGCACTCGCTGGGGTTCGATTTTCATCGGCGCAATATTCACACTTTTTTCCATGTGGGCAGGCCTCACCATCACCACAATGATTGAGGTATTTTTCAAAAGCTCACCCTTTTTGGGGTGGGTCGCTTTATCAGTTGCAGGCCTCGCAGGCCTTGCCGCACTGGCAATCATTTTCCGTGAATTCTATGGGCTGGCACGTCTGCGGCGTATCGAAAAAATTCAGCTCATGGCCGCCCATGCGCTAAATCAAGATGATGATGCATCTGCCAAAAAAACCGTGGCAGCCCTTACGTCCCTCTACAAATCGAAACCAGGCGCAGCGTGGAATTTGAAGAATTTCGAAGCCCATGCCGATGATATTCTCGACCCGCGCGACCGCGTGCGCCTTGTCGAAAGATTTCTCGTCGATCCTCTTGATGACATGGCACACCGCATCATCGCTCGCCGCGCCAAGCGTGTCACTTTGCTCACCACGGTAACTCCAGCTGCTGCTTTGGACATCTTATTCGTGGCTGCCCAAAACATGGCCATGCTGCGTGAAATCGCAACCCTCTATGGCGGAAGGCCTTCAACTTTCGCCACTTTCAAACTGGCGCGCATGGTTATCACCCATTTAGCGGTTGCGGGAGGCATGGCTTTGTCAGAAAACTTCCTGCATCTCTTCGTGGGCAAAGGCATTCTCGGTCGACTCTCAGCACGGTTTGGCGAAGGGGCTGTGAATGGCATTCTCACCTCTCGCATAGGCCTAGCCGCATGTGAAGTGTGCCGTCCTATACCGCAAGAAGCAACAAAACGCGAGACTTTGGCCAGTTTGCTGAAGGAACTCACTAGCTTCGGGCCAACGACAAAATCGGAATAATTATCGATACTGCGTTAAGGTTTCATTAATCATCACCGCAATTCACTGTCTTCATTCAACAGATTGCTAGGATAAGACTGCGCATGATTGCCCCAAAGCGAGGAGCGAGATAGTGCAAGTTCAAACTGTCACAAAGAGACTAAGTTCAACTGATAAAAAGGCTGAACTGCACCGCCATGCCGCAGCGAGTAAACAGGAAGGCGTAAAAATTTCGCACATTTCGAGGTTGACCGAACTCTATGCTCTTGAGCGGGGGTGGCGGAAACTTGAAGCCGATAACATCATCACGCCAACAGTGTTCCAAAGCTTTGAATGGGCAGCCGCCTATTGTGAGAATTACGCCGATTCAGAACTCTTCATCTTGACCGGATACCAAGACAACCGTTTAGTTTTTCTATTCCCCTTGATGGGTGTGAAGCTGCACGGCTTGCGCACCTTACAATGGCTCACCGAACCCCTCGGCCAGTATGGAGATGTGATGTGCGCCAAAGGTCAAGATGTGGCCGCATGGCTTGTGCAATCACTTCAATACATCAAATCGAGTGCGAAAGTGGATCTCGTGCGTCTGCGTCACGTGCGGGCCGATAGCCTCGCCCAACCTTTCGTAAAAAATACAATGGTCAATGCAAAATATGATGAGCGCGCACCCTATTTGGATTTGACCCTTTTCAAAACAGAAAATGACTATGATGCGAGATACACCTCAACGCAGCGCAAGCGGCGTAAAAAGATCCGCAAGAATTTAGAAGATATGGGGCAAGTGAGCTTTAACATGTTGTCACCGGGACAAGACAGTGACACCGCAATTTCAAACTCTATTTCGGAAAAAAATGCATGGTTGGCCAGTCGTGGCCGCTATAATCGCATTATGGGCTGCCCTCGGCATGTGGCATTTTTAAAGACACTCACCCAAGTCAAATCCGATTCATTTGAATCAATCACCAGCGAATTGAAAGCAGGCCAAAAGCCAGTATCATGGGAAATTGGCTTTCGTTATCGCGGCACACATTTTGCCTACATCACATCGCATGTTCATGAAATGACTGATCTTTCACCGGGCCGACTGCATATGGACCTCTCGCAGCGCGCCGCTCTGGCTGCGGGCCAGAGCCGCTTTGATCTCATGGTGCCTTATGATCTCCACAAGGAATCTTGGAGTTCTGGCATGGTCGATGCGAACGACTATTATTATCCGGTTTCAAGCTTAGGTAGCACCTATGGTGCAATTTACCTCCGCACCGTCAGGCCTATCGCGCGGAAAATCTATTATAAACTACCCGCTTCAGCATTGCGCCTTTTGCAACTCTGCTTCTCCTGTAAAAAACCCTAAATCGGGTGGCGGCGCAGGCTTTTTTACCATAAAGCGGCGCGATGAATAAATCAGCACATCAAGTCATGGCCCCGGTCGACTGGGCCATGCTTATCGTTCTCAGCGCCATTTGGGGCGGATCGTTTTTCTTCTTCGCAGTTATCATTAAAGAGCTGCCGGTTTTCACAATAGTTTTTTTCAGGGTGTTTTTGGCCACCGTCGCGCTTTGGCTTTATGTTTTAATCTCAAGACAAGCGCTGCCAAATTTCAAACCCATCTGGCATAATTTTTTCTTGATGGGATTTTTTAATAACGTCATTCCCTTCAGCCTCATCGTCTGGGGAGAACAGCGCGTGGCACCTGGCCTTGCCGCGGTGCTCAATGCCACCACGCCATTTTTCGCTGTGATTGTTGCCCATCTTAGCACTCAAAATGAAAAACTCACGTGGAACCGTTTGGCTGGCGCGTTGGTAGGGCTAAGCGGTGTTGCAGCACTGGTCGGCTATGATGCTTTAAAAAATCTGGGCGTTGATGTGTGGTTTCAACTCGCCATTGTTTTGGCCTCCATGAGTTACGGTATCAGTACCATTTTTGGTCGTCGCATGGCAGGCATTCCCCCTTTGGTGACGGCCGCATCGCAAACCGCCGCATCAAGCCTCATGCTTCTGCCTTTGATGCTAGTGATTGATCATCCGTTCAACTTGGCTTTGCCAAGCCTCAAAGTCCTTATTTATTTGGCTGCGTTAGCGCTCCTTTGCACCGCAGTCGCCTACATCATTTTCTTCAACATCGTCAAACGCGCCGGCATGACCAATGTCACTTTGGTCACGTTGCTGGTGCCCATCAGTGCCATGCTGCTTGGGGCTATGTTGCTCAATGAACAAATCTCCACCCGTCACTTTTTAGGCATGGCAGTGATTGGCATCGGTCTGGCGTTGATTGATGGCCGCATTCCCCGAAAGATAGCTGCAACACTGCGAGGACAAAATGTCACCAACTGAATTCACTCCCTATACCGGACTCATCGGCGGCATCCTTATCGGACTATCGGCGATTGTTTTGATGGCCGGCAACGGTCGTATTTTAGGGGCGAGTGGAATTTTCGGTGGCTTGCTCACATTGAATTTCAACAGTGATTTTGTGTGGCGCTTTATCTTCATTGTTTGCATGTTGATCGCCACGGCGTGGGTCGCTTTGTTTAATGGCATGGCCCAACAAATGGCTTTCGGCACGACATCTCTAACAACAGCAATTGGCGGCGTAATTGTCGGGATAGGTGTATATCTCGGCAATGGCTGCACTTCAGGCCACGGCATTTGCGGCAATGCGCGTTTTTCAAAGCCCAGCTTTATAGCCACCTGCACGTTCATGGTCATTGCCATCACCACAGTCTATGTCATTCGTCATGTGATGGGGGCTTGAACATGCAGAAACTAGCAGCAGCACTAGCTGGATCACTCTTTGGCGCGGGTCTCACCATTTCCGGAATGGTCAACCCGATGAAGGTTTTAAATTTCCTAGACTTGTTAGGCACCCATGATTTCACTTTAATCTTCGTGATGGGTGGCGGCCTACTTACAGCTATGATCGGCTATCAACTTCTATTTCGGCGCGGCAAACCATTTTTTGCGGATCGTTTTGATCTGCCGGGCACCAGCCTGATTAATGCAAAACTTGTCGGCGGCGCAGCACTCTTCGGGCTTGGTTGGGGCATTAGTGGCATTTGTCCTGGCCCTGCAATTGCCGGCTTAGTATTTGGATACAGCCAAAGTTTTATATTTGTCGCCGCAATGGCTGTAGGGATTTTAGCAGCCCGCTTTGCAACTAACGGCCATAACGCCTCATAACATCCATCAATGGATCGTGAGGCAATGCAATGCATATATTGCCATTGCGACCCACCATTGCTTCATTGCAGATCATCGAGTCCAAAATCGCATCTTCCGTGGCTTCAACAACAGCGCGAAACAAGCCATAGATAGCAGCATTTGAAATATAATCAGCAGTCCGACGAACCCCCGCAAATGAATTTTCATTGGCCGTCGAAAACGCCAAGAAAATGTCTCCAAAACTATTTGTGCCAATCGTGCCGGTCCGTGCCATGGCCATCGGCACCCGCCGCTCAAGTCGTTTGAGTTGATGCGGCCGCAAGGGCGCATTCGTGGCAACAATCGCAATTATTGAACCTTGATCTTTGCCTCGTAACTGATCGTGTAAAATATGGCGGCCAATAGGCACACCTAGAACGGTAAAATCTTCGCGTTTGCCAAAATTTGATTGCACAAAAACACCCACCGTAAATGTCTCACCTTCAATTTCGATAAGCCGCGATGCGGAACCATTGCCCGCTTTGAAATCATAGGTGATCATGCCGGTGCCGCCACCCACACTGCCAAGCTCCACTGCACGGCTGCGCGCATTGTCGACGCTTGCATCGCGTGTGCTTGCGTGACGTGGAAACCATTGATGTCGTTCAAGTCGCCATCATAAGTTTCAGCGGCAACAGGCAGACCCCCAATCTTGGCCGGTGTCAATTTTATTTTTGACCAGCCACTGCAACGAAGGCAGACCAAGTTCACGTCCACGAATTTTCATATCTGCAATTCCATACCCGATTTTATTCTATCCTTTGCTCTAACACAGAATGCGGTTAGTTTGAAAATATGGCAGTTGAATCAGTGACCAGCTACAAAGATATTCTGATTGTGCTGGGGGCCGCAGGCCTGGCAGTGCCAGTGCTGCGCCGGATCGGCATTAACACAATTCTAGGATTTCTGATTGTCGGTGTAGTGCTGAGCCCAGGCATCTTAGGCCGTTTAGCCACTCCAGTGCCCTTTCTTGAAAATCTAAAACTATCACACCCCGATGAACTTGCCGCCTTTGCTGAATTCGGTGTGGTCTTCCTCATGTTCCTGATTGGCTTAGAGCTCTCCCTCCAACGTCTGCTCACCATGAAACGTTTGGTGTTTGGTTTGGGTGGATTACAAGTCTTGTTCTCCGCCGTGGTTCTCACAGCACTCATGCGCTGGCTTGGCTTTAATGATCGTGAAGCACTCATCTTAGGGCTTGCACTTTCACTGTCCTCTACAGCGGTGGTCATTCAAATCTTTGCCGATGAAAAGCGCATCGGCAGCCAAGCAGGTAGAGCTTCCTTTGCCATTTTGCTCATGCAAGACCTTGCGGTCATTCCAATTTTGCTGTTGGTTAAAATATCAGGAGATAGCAGCAGGAATTTAATTTTTGAAGATGTGCTCATCGCCTTTGCCCAAGCTGGCATCGCGGCAATTATCATCGTCCTCATTGCGCGTTATGCGTTGCGCCCATTCATGCGGCTCGTTGCCAGCACGCAAAGCTCCGATCTCTTTATGGCCGCTGTATTGTTGATCGCCGTGGGGTGTGGTGCATTGGCCACTTGGGCTGGATTATCAATGTCACTGGGCGCATTTATCGGCGGCTTGATGCTGGCCGAAACGGAATATCGCCGCGCCATTGAAGCCACCATTGAACCCTTCAAAGGTCTATTGTTGGGGTCATTCTTCTTGCTCGTTGGGCTTGGAATGCACACCGATGGAATTTTGCACTTCCCATTTTACATCTTTGGCCTTGCAGTATTATTGATTGCAATAAAAGCCACAATTATTTTCAGTCTCGGAAAAGCATTTCACTTGTCGCATCGCGTTGCTTTTGAAACCGCAATGCTGCTCGGGCCATGCGGAGAATTTGCCTTCGTTGTCATTGCCGCGGCAAAAGCTCTGGGCCTATTTGCTTCTCCTGAAACTGCCAATATGTTGTTAATCGTGACCCTCACCATGATGGCAATTCCGGTGCTGGCGCAACTTGCCCAAGGAGCATTACAAAAAACATCCCTTGCAGAACTGGAACCGCAAGATTGGCCAAGCCACCTCGCCACCCACGTTATCATCGCAGGCTATGGCCGCGTTGGCGCTTTGATTGGAACAATGCTTGACGAACATAAGATCCCCTTCATCGCCGTGGATGGCAATGTATCAGTGATTAACGCGGCACGAAAAACTGAAGCGCGCACTTATTTTGGTGATGCCAGCAATCCGGAATTCCTCAGAAAATGCGGCCTTGCCTCCGCACGCGCTCTTGCTGTTACGATGGACAACCCAGCGCGTGCCGAAGAGATTGTGAAAATGGCAAGGGCCGAACGCGCCGATTTGAAAATCATCGCGCGGGCCCGCGATGAACGCCATGCCGCAAGACTCTATGAAGCGGGTGCCACCGAAGCAGTGCCGGAAACAATTGAGGCAAGCTTGCAATTAGGTGAAGCGTTACTGGTGGAAACTGGCGTACCGATGGGTCTTGCCATAGCCTCGGTGCATGAGCGCCGCGATGGCTTTAGAAAACTTTTGGGTCGCCCTAATCGCAAAGAGATTTTGGCACAGTCCAAAAAATCTTTCCGCGACCGAATTAAATAATCAAGCTACCCCCAGCTTCTTCTGCAAGTTTGTGCTTGATGTTGTATATTGGAACAACAAGCGCTCACCGGGATTAATATAGCGAAACGCCTGTTGCGCCATTAAAGCCGCTTCATGGAAGCCTGAAAGAATGAGCTTTAATTTGCCCGGATAAGTGTTGATGTCGCCCACCGCAAAAATGCCGGGCACAGTGGTTTCGAATTTTTCAGTGTCAACCGCAATCAAATTCTGATGCAGGTTCAAGCCCCAATCCGCAACCGGGCCAAGCTTCATGGTGAGGCCGAAGAAGGGCAACACGGTGTTACAAACAACGTCACTCATTGCCCCATCAGGGCCTTTCACCTGCGCTGAAGCCAAAACGCCATCAACACCAGTCAAGCCCGTTACCTGACCAATCTTCAACTGCATCTTGCCCTCAGCAACAAGGTCACGCATTTTATTGACAGAGTCAGGGGCCGCCCGAAATTCATCACGACGATGGAGCAGCGTCATGCTCTTAGCGATGGGCTGAAGATTATTCACCCAATCGAGCGCCGAGTCTCCACCGCCAATAATCAGAATATCTTTGCCCCGAAATGCTTCCATCTTTTTCACGGAATAAAACACTGACGAGCCTTCATAAGCTTCGATGCCAGGGATTGGCGGTTTCTTCGGCATGAACGAACCACCGCCCGCTGCGATCACCACAACTTTGCAATTGAAAACCAAATCACCATCGGTCTTCAATTCAAAATCATTCTCGCCACGCTTCACCAACGATGTGACCATCTGGTTGAAATGATAGTCAGGTTTGAAAGGCTTTGCCTGTTCCATCAAACGCGACGTGAGTTCCGCACCCGTCACCAAGGGTAGGGCCGGAATATCATAAATCGGCTTTTCTGGGTAAAGCTCAGCGCATTGCCCGCCGGGGCGATCTAAAATATCCAGCACATGGCAACGGATATCAAGCAGGCCCAATTCAAACACCGTGAAAAGCCCGCAAGGGCCAGCACCGATAATAACAACATCCGTGGTAATCACATCTGACATGAACTCAAATCTCGCTTAGAATTGTTTTTCCGGAACTTTAACGCGCAGGCCATCCAGCGCATCAGAAACTTTAATCTGGCAAGAGAGGCGGCTGTTATCGCGCACGTCAAATGCAAAATCCAACATGTCCTCCTCCATGGGGTTACGAGCACCCACTTTTTCGCGCCATTCCGGCTCAACATAAATATGGCACGTGGCGCAAGCGCACGCCCCGCCGCAATCAGCATCAATGCCAGGCACTTGGTGTTTCACAGCCGTTTCCATAACGGTCATGCCAGCCACACCATTTGCGGTTATTTCGGTGCCGTTGTGCTGAATAAAAGTAATCTTAGCCATACGCGTAAAGTCCTCGTGGAATATGCGTTGGCTACTTAGGTGATGAAAGCCGCAAAGGCAACTCTGGCGGCTTCAAATTTAAGCCACTGCTGCGTGTTGGGCCTAAAGCCTATAACTCAATGTTGCGCGCTTGAATCGCTCATCGGCCAGTTGGAGGTTCTTGGCTAATGTGTAGCCCGAGCTGTTCAAACGCTCCCAATTGGCGCCAATATCTTCAAGTTCCAAGGCCCCAACCGAGGCCGCTGCACCGCACAACGTATGGCCCAAAAATTTATGGTCTTCAGCGCTAACTACACCCTGAGATAGGCGTAACTGCACTTGTTCAATCTGGGCATGAAATAGGCCCAAAATCTCGCGTTGCAATGCGAGGTCAAACATCGTGTTAGATTCAAACCGCAAACGATCAAAAACCAAAGCATCATCGCCCAAAAATGGTTGCGATTTATGTAGTTGTTTCAACTGCCTGCCCGACTGTCCAACCATGTGAGGTATCCTCATTCTGCTTGCCGTGATCATACCAAAAACAAGATACGATCTGCTGAAGAAACACCCCTAACAGCCAATTTCTTGAATCGATTCAATTCGATCCATAATCTTAACCATTTCTTCAATTAGACTGTTGGCAAAGGTCATTACGGGTTCAAAAGTAGTCGAAATTAGGTTAATGATAATTTTAGGTTTTTTCCGCGCGAGCTGTGGCCCCTGTAAAAAGGATGTTCATGCGGAAGACAGTTAAGGATCGGCGTTGCGGTCCAAGTAAAGGGTGCGGATAAGTATAATGGCAAACAAACCAACAGATAGTCGTCGTGCGAACCGCCTTCCGGCTCTTGAGACGCCAGAACCGCAACAGCGACAAACTCCGGAACCGCCACCGCTGCGCAATCGCCCCGCCAACGAGAACGACCCGAGCACGGCAATGATGCTGGCCCGCCTGCGCCGCAAACCTTCGAACACGATCTATGCTGCAGCTTTCGGCCTGTCGCTCATGTGGATTTTCGGCTGGTTTTTTACCCACAGTGATATGCTGATGAGTGCCGATGGCGTCGCTAAACGTACCCCAGCCGACCTCATGCAAGCACTCACACTATTGGTGCTGCCCATCATTGGCGTATTTGCACTGGCTTATTTCCAATGGCGTGCCCAACAACTGCGGTTGGTTTCCGAAGTGCTCATGCATTCAGCCATGCGCCTGATCAAACCGCAAGATTTAGCAGCCGATGGACTCACATCCATTGCCCAAGCCGTGCGTCATGAAGTGGATTTGCTGGTGGGTGGTGTTGAACATGCCTTCCAGCGCGCTACAGCCCTTGAGGAGATTGTACACAAGGAAATCGCCGCTGTTGAACGCGCTTTCGGCAACAACGAAGATCGCATTCGGAGTTTGGTGACCGGCCTAGAATCGCAGCGCATCGCTTTGCAACAGACCAGCGCCCTGGTGAACAGTGATGCCGCCCCCATGTTGTCACGCTTGGAATCCAACACCCAGAATCTGGGTCAAGTCATCAATCTTGCTCTCTCTACATTCACCCGTCTCGAAGATGGTTTGAAAGGCTCGACATCAGAACTGGCGCAGACCATCGAAGATGTGGCATCCCGCGCCGCGATAACTGGCCAAGAAATCGGCGGCCACTCCGCGCAATTCGAACGCATGTCGACAATGTTGGTCAATGACTTCCGCGGCTTCTCAGGCCAGTTGCAGGAATACATCCAAACTCTGAATTTCACAGCCGGAAATCTCGGCAACGAAACCCGAAAATTTGGCGGCGAAGTGAAGGGCATGGAATCCAGCTTACTGCAAATGCTGCGTCAAAGTGCCGATCAATTGACCGCTGCAAATTCAGAAGTGAGTCAAACCATTGAACGCCTCAGTTCTGGCTCGGTGAACATGGTAAAGCAAACTGTGGGCGAATTGAGCCAAACATTTGGCACCATCAATGAAAACATTAATTATCACTTGAAAACTACGTCCAGCGAAATTGCCGACCTGATTGAACGCACGGGCATTGACACAGCTCAGCGCATTGAACTCAGCAATAATCTGGTGACCCAAGGTTTGCAGACAGTCGCTGCTAATTTCATTGATAAGGTACAAGGCTCGCGTAACGAGCTTACAACATATGTTGAACAAGCTGCTGACCAGATCGTGGGCAATGTCGACGCTGCTTCGGCCCGCATGGTCGAACGTGTCAGCCAATCAGGCATTCAGCTTCTGGCTGGCCTCGATCAATCGGGCAATCAATTGCTATCGCAACTCGGCACTTCTGGTGCCGGTTTTGCAGGCCGCTTGGAACAGGCAACGGGTTCGCTTTCAACCCAGCTTGATCAACATGCGACAACCATAACCAGCCGCATTGATAACGCATCAAGCAGCTTGGTCAGTCGTCTTGATCAGCACGCCGACACTTTAAATGATCGTATGTTGGAATCTGCGGAACGCTATGCCGGCACCGTGACCAACACCTCGCAATCGTTTACCTCGGCCATTGAAAATTCAATGGGCCAAGCCATTTTGGGCCTGAATGACGCAACCAAGCGCGTTGACAGTTCAGCCGCAACCATCCATGGCAGCCTCAATCAAGCCTCGTCACTTGTCGCCAACCAGATGCAAGTGGTGGGCTCTAATGTGAATGATCTGCTCGTCTCAACCAGTGGGACCATCGCGGCCCATCTCAAAGAGACTTCCGAAATCGTTTCACGCCAAATGCAAGATTCAGGTTTGGCGCTGGCGCAAAATATCGAAAATTCAGGGGGCCTCGTTACTGATCGTCTCATCAGCGTTTCGGGTGAATTCGTTCACAAAGTCGATGCCGCCCGCGATGGTATGTTGTCAGCCTTGGCCAACAGTGCTGGCGAATTGACCAGCAAGTTGGAAGATACATCCATGCAGATGTACAGCCGCTTGGACAAAACTTCCGCCCAAATTACCGGAACTCTATTCACCACAACCGAGACTGTGACAACTAAGATTGCAGCCTCAACCTATGAGCTCGCGACAAAGCTACAAAACTCCACCTTGGATATGTTCAGTACCCTCGACAAAGCGTCATCAGAAATCTTTGATCAACTGCATGGAACATCGGCAGCGATCAATGAGAGTATCAATTCTGCGAGCACCAACCTCACATCAAAGTTGCAAAGTTCAACCATTGAATTGTTCAGTGGCCTTGATGAGATTTCAAATCATATCACGGGCAAACTTGCTACTACGTCGGATGCCGTTACAAATCGTCTCACGTCAACAACAGTTGAATTGACTTCAAAACTACAAAACTCAACCAATGAAATGTTCACGGGCCTCAATGAGATATCAACGCACATCACGGGCAAGCTCACATCAACATCTGATGCCGTTACAAATCGTCTTACGTCAACGACAGCTGAATTGACCTCAAAACTACAAAGCTCAACCAATGAAATGTTCACGGGCCTCGATGAGATATCAACGCACATCACGGGCAAGCTCACCTCCACCTCAGATGCTGTAACAAACCATCTGATGGCATCAACGGCAGAACTAACTTCAAAACTGCAAATCTCAACCAATGATTTGTTCACCGGTCTGGATCAAGTGGGTGCTCACATCACTGAGAAGGTGGGTAACGCTTCAGAATCTCTGACAACTCAAATCGTGACGACGGCCGCTCAACTATCCAGCAAATTGCTGAACTCAACCCAACAAATGTTTACGGGCCTCGATCAGGCTTCGGTACAGTTCACCGATCAACTGGAATCAACCGCGGCTCGCGTCACAGATCATATAGTTACGACAGCAGGCACAGCCACAGATCGCGTATCAAACGTCACATTAAGCCTTACCGGAAAACTCGACGCGTCGTCCACGCAACTGAACAGCTTGCTAAGTTCAACCGAGTCTCGCCTTGGCAATCAGTTGGAACAAGCAACCACCGAGCTTGCCGCCTTGTTCGATGTCAACACTCGCATGATGACTGAGCAATTGGATCAAACCTCAACCAAGGTGACAACGACATTTGCCACAACGGCAGTGCACGCAGCCCAAGCTTTGAACAATTCTGGCGCGGATGTTACATCAAAAATCGAAGCCGCCAGCAACAGCATGTTCAACAAGCTTGAAGGCACCACGCGTGAGCTTGGCCAACGTTTTGATATTGCGACGGATCATCTGGAACGGGTCACTGGTGAAGTCTCAACGCGCCTTGACGGCACTGGCAAGCGCTTTGCTGAACTGCTCAGCGAAGCCAGTGGCCAAATCTTCAGTGACCTTGGCAAAGCCCGTGAAGCCTTCTCCGAAGGTCTGGGCGAGACCACCATGCAAATCAGTGGTCGCTTTGAACAGGACACCGGGTTGCTGGTGGGCCGCATTGACCGCGCCACACAGGAATTTGACTCAGCCGCAACAGTTTCATCTGGCAAGCTGGATGAAGCCAATCGCAAATTTTCAAAGCACATCGAAACCGCCAACACCTATTTGGCTGATCAACTGTCATCAGCAGCTGGTGATCTCGATAGCCGTCTCGAAAGCGTTTCTATGCAGCTCACCGGCAAATTGGAAATGACTGGCAGTCGCATTTCCGAACGCTTGGATGACGTTTCCTCTCTGGTTGAAAAATCGATCGATAAGTTCAACTCCGAAATGGAACACATGTTACAGAGCCGCAAAGACAAGCTCGATGATTTGGTTAATGATGCCAATAAGCGGGCCAGCGAAGTGGATGGAGTGATGACAAGCTACATCAAACTCATCGAAGAATCACTGACCACCGCTGAATCGCGTGCGCAAAACATCAATCGTATTGTGTCCGACCAAACAACTGCGGCCCTCGCCCGCTTAGAAGACGAGCTTCGTAAACTGGAAACCAATTCCAGTGGCCAAGTGGCCCAAGCTGCCCGTGTGCTGCGTGAGCAACATGAGCGTGCATTGGCTGGCATGAATGAAATGCTGTCCTCCACTGCCAGCGACTTCCAGCAAACCGCACAAGATATGCGCATCACAGCACAGCAAGTGGTGAAGGATATTGATGCCGCCCGGGGCGAGTTGAAACGTGCTGTCATCGATCTGCCGGAAGAGACCCGCACGAATGCCGACAATATGCGCCGCGTTGTAGCTGATCAGATTGCAGCCCTCAATGCGCTATCTGATGTGGTGCGCCGCCAATCAGGGGCCATGGATTATTCGGGCCCAGGGTTCATCAGTCCACGCAGCCCACAAGGATCCGGCTCGGGAAAATCTGAGGGCACCTCGTTTGCCGCTCCTGTTTCAGGAACGATGAGTGCCCCAAAAGCCGAGACCGAGCGGAACCTGCAAGCCGAACGCAATAGCAATGCCAAAATTCTGGCTTCAATTGATAATGCGATTGCGGCCCGAAAAACTCCTCCTGCCCAAGCCAGCGCTCTTGGCGCCTTGGCCAAGGAAGTGGAAAGCTACACTCAGAAACTTCACGCCTCCGCGCGCGATCTGGTGGAAGCCATTGAGGGTGGCCTGCCACGCGATTTGGAAAAGCGTTATTCAGCGTCAGACAAATCTGTGTTCACTCAGCGTCTCTATGAAAGCCGCAGCCGCAAGCAGGTGAAGGCCATTGAGGGTCGCTATGCTGAAGAGCGGCTGCTCCGCACCCGTGTGCAAGCTTATAATCGCCTATTTGAAAAGCTGCTCGACACCTTGTCAGAAAGCCAAGGCGGCGAAGCCGTGATGGAACAGGTTTTAGCCTCCGAACAAGGCCGCATTTATGTGATGCTGGCCGAAGCGGCAGGAAGATTGCCGACCCAGGGTTAGTTTGCGCAAGGTTAAATTCACGTCTGAATCCTGGCCCATCGCCGGCACCTTCACGATAGCGCGCGGCACTAAAACTGCTGCCGATGTTGTGGTGGTGACGCTAACTGAAAATGGTTTCACGGGTCGCGGCGAGGCTGTTCCTTACCCCCGCTATAATGAGACGGTGGCAGGCGCACTGGCGGCATTGGAAGCTGCCAAACTCCGCATTGAAGCGGGCATTACGCCCGACCTTCCTAAAGCGGCAGCCAATGCGCTTGATTGTGCCTTATGGGATTTGCGTGCAAAACAATCGGGCCAGCCTGCTTGGTCGCTCGCAAATTTAGAAGAACCCAAACCCGTCATCACCGCTTATACGCTCAGCCTCGACACGCCCGAAGCCATGGCCCACGCCGCGGCTACCGCATCATTGCGCCCGCTGCTCAAATTAAAACTGGGCCGTGATGGTGATGTTGAACGCCTTCATGCCATCCGCGAAGCCGCACCCAATGCGCGTCTCATCGTCGATGCCAACGAAGGCTGGACCCTTGCAACCCTGCCCAACATGTTAGCGGCGTGTGAAAAATATAAGGTTGAACTCGTCGAACAGCCCCTGCCCGCCGCCGATGATGAAGCTTTACGCCATCTGCCGCGCAACACCATCATCTGTGCCGATGAATCGGCTCATGGGCGCAAAACCTTGCATGAGTTGAAAGGTAAATATGATGCCATCAACATCAAGCTCGATAAAACCGGCGGTCTCACTGAAGCTCTCGCGTTAACCCATGAAGCCAAAGCGCAAGATTTCAAAATCATGGTGGGCTGCATGTTGGCCACGTCACTGGCCATGGCTCCAGCTTTCCTATTGGCACAACTCGCCGATTATGTTGACCTTGATGGACCCCTGCTGCTGGCCAAAGACCGCGAGCCGGGCTTTTCATTTGACGGCAGTCTTATGCTGCCACCGCCACGTGCACTTTGGGGCTGAGACGCATATAACTGAGTGCCAAAGATAGTCCGAGAGAACAAATCACTGCCATCGCCAAATAGGCATGCCCGCCATAGGACTCATAAAGCGGCCCAGACATCCAAGTGACCGACGACAACAACACTCCACCCGCCAATGCCACATAAAGCCCTTGCGCCGTGTTGCGTAATTTTTGTGGAACATTTAAGCGAATGAAATGCATCAAAGCCAAATGGGAACAGGCGAACGAAACGGCATGTAAAGCTTGCAGCAAGCCCATTTCAATTACACCATTGGCAAAAGCCATGCCGACCCACCGTATTATACCACCACTCAATCCCACACATAAAAGCAGGGGCGAGCCTAAGCGTTTAATCACACGGTTGGAAAAAGCAAACAAGACCACTTCGGCCGATACCGCGCAGGCCCACAAAATACCAATCGTCAACGTGCTAAAACCAAGGCTCGTCCAATGAACTGAACTGAAACTATACATCATTGCATGACTTGAATTGGCCAAGCTGGCCGCACCCAAAAAAACCGTGAAGCGCGACAAAAACAGGAACTTCAAAGCCCCCATCAAATCTAAACTCGTGGCAGGATGATCGACACCGCGCTTTGGTTCTGGCGGCAAGATGAAAGTGGCCAACACATTCAAACATTGCGCCCCCGCAATCAACCAAACCGTGGCGTTAGGCGGCAATGTTGTAAGCAGCGCACCAGATGTCAAACTTCCGATCAAAAAACTGAGCGACGCCCACAAGCGAATACGCCCGTAATCAAGACCATGGGCAGCGCTCCCGTCCACGCTGAAGCCTTCAGTGAGCGGAAATACCGGTGCAAAAAACAATCCCGCAGCCAGAGCCACCAACAAAATTTGTCCAAAGCTCGAAGTAAACGGCAGCGCCACATAAGCGAGCAAAGCTAAAGCTGCACAGCAGCGAATAACTAAAATGCGGTTGCCAGAACGATCCGCCACATAAGAAAAGAGCGGTGCACCAATCACCCGTACAGCCATCATCGCTGCAACCACGGTTGCAATTTGCGAAACTGAAAGGCCTTTTGCAGCCAGCCACAGGGGCAAAAACGGCAATTGCACACCTGTCCCGATCATCATCAAGGCATAACAGGTTGAAAATCTGATTCCAAAAGCGCGCGCCGTCATTATTTCAACTGAACTAAACTGAATATTCACCACTTTCTACGAATATCACCGCATGAGGCGTCTGCAGTGGACGCAGGTGTGTGGAGTTTGCGTAAAATGGGTGGTCTTTCCCCAGTATTTCCCGAATCTATTGATGATGTATTAACAGCCGTTCAAGAGACTCCGCGCGGGCGCTGGTTTCTCGAAGCCTATGCTAGCCGCGTGAAGAACGATGGCACCGCAAATATTCTCAGCGCCATTGCCAAGCTTGAAACCAACTTAAACGCCATGACCATCAGCGGTGCGGAAACCGGCCTGTTGCAACAGGCCCGCAACGCCATCGCCGCCGCCAAACGGGAAATAGCTTTGCTGGAACCACAAACCGCACAACTTTCAGCTGAAGGCCAGATGTTTGCTAAACTGGCCGAGCTTTCACGCCAAGCCTTTTCATCAACGCCCGCCACCTCCAGCATTTCCAGTGGCGTGGACCGTGTTTTCAAACTGGTGGCCGAGCTCGATAAAAATCTAGCTCCAGCTTCAATTGAAGTAGCCCCCGCCAAACCCGCAGTGCAATATTTCAAACAAGACGAAGCAGTCTTTGAGCCAGCTCCTGCTCCCGTAATGGCCGTGGTCGCAAAACCAATGCCAGTCCCAGTAGAAGTGTCAAACCGTGGGGCCAAATTAACCATTCAACGTACCAGTCCCACCAAAATAGAAATCGTGTCGGAGCCTGAAATCTTAGTAGCGCACGATGAACCCATCGCCATTGTGTCCTCAACTCCGGTGGAACCAATCCCAAAGGAGCCATCGCGCATCGTGATCATCCGCCGCAAAGCCGACGAGATGATTGATGTGCCCATGCTTGATGAGCAGGACCTGCGCCATGAAACGGAAAGTGCCGCTTAGCTTACCAATCGACCACAGCAGACAATGATAGAATATCAATGTGCTGTTTGAAGGAGGCCACCAAAGGCGTGGGAGCTGTAAGGTTCACATTGCCGTCTTTCATAAACACATGGCTATAGCCAATATTCGTGGTGAGCCAGTCATTCACCTTATAGCTGGCCCCCGCTGATAACCACACCCGGTCTGCGTCAGGCAGGCGCGGTGTTCGCGTGGCGTCAGGCACCGGTGATATTTCATAGGCCGCACCACCGCGCAGAATGAACTTATCATTGACGGCATATTCGGCCCCCGCCGACAGGAACCAAGAATCTTTCCAGTTTTCAGGCGTATTGGCCAAAGTGGCCCCGCTTACATTTTTGAACGTCAGCGCTTTGAAGCGACTCCAATTGGCCCACTCAGCCCCCGCCATCAATTTCAACTGATCATTGGCCCGGAACTTCACACCAAATGTTACCATCTCCGGTGTATCAACCAACGCAGACATGGGCATATTAATATAGGCTGCTGGAATATAAGAGCCATTGCCTTGAAGATTATGAGAGACCGAAGACCTGAAACCAATGCCAATGTCCAACGCTTCAGAAGGCTGTAACAATACGCCAGCTGTAAAACCAAGGGCAATATCATTGGCCTTGACATTCAACAAAGTAGCACCCGCCGGTGTGTTGGATGAAAGCTTGGCGCTCATATATTCGCCTTGTACACCGGCCGCTAAAGTGAGCCAATTCACCGGTTTATAAGCAATCATCGGTGAGACGTTAAATGTGAAAATCTCGGAATGATTGCCGTGGTATGAACCCTTCCACAAATCGGAATCCGTGGTCAACCCAAATGGCGAATTCAGCGCAAGAGCAAGGGTCACTTCTTCGTTGAGACCATAGCTATAATAGGACGCAGGCACGACAACGGGCACGCCGATATTGCCGCTATCCGAAGGAAAACCCAAACCTGCACCAGACTGCGACTGCGCTAAAATTCCACTGATATTGCTCTCCGAAACATAGCCTTGGGCATTATGTTCTGAAATCGTAGCCGGATTCCAAAACATGGCCGACAGACCATCGCTACCCGCAGCAATGCCAGCAAAAGCTGAACCTAACCCCTCAGCCGATTGTTCACGAACCGAAAAGCCGCCAGCCATTGCCGAGCCTGAGGCCAAGACCAGCGCCAAAGTCGCAAACGATAGATATTTCATGTGAACCCCCTCAGGTTTTCACCAAGTTAATGACAAGTTAATGCCACAAACTCAACGTAATAGCATATTGCAACGCAATATCGACCTCGCATAGCTTAGAATTAAGACGGCCTTTACCAAGTTAGAAGAGTCTACAATCTCAACCATAGTTTGTGAGAAGTCATCCTCGTGTTTAAATCTAGTCTGTCCCGCCGTAGCTTTTTAGGTACCGCCGCCCTTTCCCCTTTGGCTTTGGCCACAGCTTTGCGCGCGCAGGATGCAAGTTACACCGGTTCAATCACGTCCGTCGCCCCACGCATGGCCATGCAGGGCAAACTGGCCACCCATACAGAAATCGTGCAAGGCCGCGGTGAAGCTCCAATTCTGACCCTCGGGTCCATTGATGCTTTAAGTGCAGCTATCGATAAATATGATGAGATCGCGGCGGGTGGGGGTTGGCCAATTTTGCCTGCTGGCAAATATGACCGCAAGGATACACCTGCCAAACTCACACTGTTGCGCCAGCGTCTCGTGCGCGAAGCCTATCTCGATTTCGAAACACTCTCCGGCCCTTCCGCTGGGAAATTCGATGATGATATGTTGCAAGCCATCAAAGCTTTCCAATTTAACCACGGCACTGTGCCTTCTGGCAAAGTTGATCAACGCACATGGGCAGAGTTCAATATCTCAGCCGCAGCACGCCTTTCATCTCTGAAGGAAAATCTCACCCGCGTGGTTGAATATTCCAAAGATTTAGGCCCGCGCTACATCGCCATGAACATTCCCTCCGCCCAGCTTGAATCGATTGAGCTTGGCCAAGTCTATTCGCGGCACAATGTGGTTGTGGGAAAATTCGAACGCCCAACACCGTCTCTCAAAAGCCGGGTCAGCGATATCGTATTCAATCCTTCATGGAGTGCGCCTGCCTCTATCGTGGCTCGGGACATCATTCCGAAATATCTCGCTGATCCCAACTATCTCAACCAAATGAACATCCATGTTTTTGACGGCGCAGGTGGTCCAGAAATTGAACCATCAAGTGTTGATTGGCTGAACACACCAGCGGATCGTTTCCAGTTCAAGCAGGACCCCGGCGAACAAAACGCATTGGCCAATGTGAAGATCAACTTTCCCAACAAATATATGGTCTACATGCATGACACGCCGCACCGCGAGCTGTTTGCCACCAATGATCGCTATGAAAGTTCAGGCTGTTGCCGCGTCGATCAAGTGCGCCATCTCATAACGTGGATTATGAACGGTCAGGATGGTTATGAGGATAGCCAATTTGAGATGATCACAGCAACGGCACAAACCTACACAACCAAAGTGCAAACCCAACCCGATGTGCGCTTTATGTATTTGACCGCCTGGGCCACTGAAGATGGGCGTGTCAATTTCCGGCCTGATGTGTATAAGCTCGATGGCCAAGGTTTCGTCCTGGGCCAACCCGAACCCATGACAGGTCTTTAATGCAACTGAACGGCTTTCACCACCTCACTGCCATCACTGCCGACGCCCCACGCAATCACCAGTTTTACACCAAGGCCTTGGGCCTGCGCATGGTGAAGAAGACTGTCAATCAGGACGACACATCGGCCTATCATTTGTTTTATGCCGATGGCTTGGGCTCTGCTGGAACGGACATCACATTTTTTGATTGGCCCACTGGTCCTGAACGGCGCGGAACACATTCTGTGGTGCGCACTGGTTTTCGCATCAAAGGTGAGAAAGCTTTTGCATGGTGGAGCGATCATTTCAAGCAGAACAATATCGCCGCCGATAAGGTGATTGAGGAGAATGGCCGCATGGTTATTCACTTCGAAGATTTTGAAGGCCAACGCTTGAGCCTCGTTGACGATGAAAGCGATGCAGCGCCTCATCCTTGGGCGCAGAGCCCAGTGCCTGAGGAGTTTCAACTCCGAGGCCTCGGCCCCATCACCATGAGTGTTCCCGATTTGAAGCCTACCGATATGGTACTCACTCAAGTGCTGGGCATGAAGCCTGCCGCACGGTTTGGTGACACCCATGTTTATCACATGAAGGGTGTTGGCCCCGTGGCGGAATTGCATGTGCGCGTGGAACCCAATTTGCCACAAGCCATGCAGGGTGCAGGTTCAGTGCATCACGTGGCCTTCAACATTCCCATGGACCAATACCAAGCCTGGGCCGATCGTTTGAAGACCATGCGCGTACCCAACTCTGGTCCGGTGGATCGCTTCTGGTTCAAGAGCCTCTATTTCCGCGAGCCCAATGGCATTCTGTTTGAGCTCGCGACTGACGGCCCCGGCTTCCAAGCTGATGAGCCGATGGATAAGCTCGGCGAAACATTATCGCTGCCGCCGTTCCTCGAAAGCAAACGCGCCGCAATTGAGGCGAAGTTGAAGAAGCTCTAAGGCAAATTATCGCGCATAAATATATCAATGCGAATGCGTTCCTGCGCTTCGATCAGCGGCATGTTATCGGCCTTGGCCATGAGCACGCGCACGGCACTGCGCACTTCATGGCCCGCGTCCTGATTGATAATCACATCAATCGTATCGCGGATCAGCGCGCGGCGTGATCCATCCGTCACCTCATGGGCGATGAACACAATATCCTTAGCGCGGGCTGTTGCATCCAGCGCTGCCACAATGCCAGCAGTGCCGCCGCCCACATTATAAATGCCGATCAGGTCTGAGTGTTCGCGCAACAATTGCCGCGCCAGCTCTTCGCTGCGCTCGGTATCATCGCGCGATTCTCGCACAGGCAAAATCACAAATTCAGAAAATTCATGCGCCATCACCTGTTCAAAACCAAACTGCCGTTCGATATGGTCACGCAAAGCCAGTGAACCTGCAAACAGCCCCACTTTGCCTTTGCGGCCATTGAGAAAGCGCCCCATCAAGCCTGCTGCTGTGCGGCCAGCAGAAGAATTATCTATGCCAGCATAATGCGTGCGTTTGGAACCAGGCACGTCTGACACTAGCGTCACCACCGAAACGCCTTTGGCCACGAGCGTGTTAATCGCTTCACGCACCGCCGGATGATCCAACGCCACCACGGCCACGCCGTC
>JANMWK010000184.1:0-6554 GCA_031393975.1 Hyphomicrobiales bacterium | reverse complement strand
GTGGCGGTTAAGGCTCCGGTGATTGTAGCAAAAACAGTGGCTGCTGCACACGCCATTAAGCCTGCTGTGGCTGCAAAGCCAGCGGCGGCCCCTGCCGCCAAAAAGATCCACTTCAAGATTGGTGAGTTGGTGGTGTATCCGGCCCATGGCGTGGGCCGCATTACCAATGTGGAAGAGCAAGAAATTGCGGGCACCAAGCTGGAGCTTTATATTGTCGATTTCGAAAAAGAAAAACTGCGTTTGAAAGTGCCGACCAATCGCGCTGAACAAAAAGGTATGCGTCACCTTGCTGATCGTTCTCTCATCGAACAAGCGATGAAGGTGATCCGTGGTCGCGCCCGTATCAAACGCACGATGTGGAGCAGGCGCGCGCAAGAATATGATGCAAAGATCAATTCCGGTGACGTGATTGCCGTGGCCGAAGTGATCCGTGATTTATATCGTTCAGATCGTCAGCCTGAGCAGTCATATTCAGAGCGTCAATTATTCGAACAAGCGCTGGCGCGCTTTGCGCGTGAATTGGCGGCGGTTCGTAAAGTGGATGAAGATCAATGCATCCGCGAACTTGAAGACTTCCTTGCGCGTAACGCCAAGCGAGGTGCTGCTGCTGGTGAAAAGGTTGAAGAAGATTCAGCTGAAGAAGCTGCGTAAGATTTAAGAAATCAAAACCCACTCTGAAGAAATTTCAGGGTGGGTTTTTTGTTGTGATTACGCTTCTAAATAATCCATGCTGCGGGCCAATTCGCGCGCGATCTGCTTTGACTTGTGGATTTCAGCCGCAAACGGTTCAAACGAAACATAGCCTTTATACCCAGCCGCCATCAGTGCTTTCACTTGGCCCTTGTTATCGATTATATCATTGCCATCCACCATAACCCGTTGCGGGTCCCGCATGGTCGCGATTGTATGTTTCTTATCGGTAACGCCAGAAACGTGGATCAATCCTGTGCGATCAGCAAAAACCTCTTTCTCGCCAGCCACAAAATGATGGAATGTGTCATGCGTCACTTTAAAGCGCTTGGCCCCCTTCACAGCGTCAATCGCGGCAATGGCTTCAGCCTTCAGGCGCAACGAGCATTCCACAAAACCCAAGGGTTCCACACATCCAATCAAACCATGATCTTTCAAAATTGATTTGAGGCCTTCCAATGCCACACGTAAACCTTCAAGGCGGGCTTCGTGTTCAGGCTTGAATTTGGTGTCGTTCGTGGGAACCAGAATAAGATTTTTGGCACCGGTCAAGGCCGTATATTCGGCAAGCTTTTTGGCTTCATCTGCCTTGGCCTTGCTCCATTGGTTCCAGCGTTGCAGCGCGTTCACATTGATAATGGTAATGCCTTTGTCGGCTGCCAGCTTGCCAATGGCCTTGGCGTTCTTATTGCCCATGAGAGCCGTGGGAATATCATTGCGAATTTCCACCGCATTCACACCCAGCCGTAAAGCCAGATCAAAAAATTCGGCATAGCCAAGGCGCGGGGCAACCATGTGATTGAGTGAAAACTGCATGTGAGATTCTCCTGATGTGAAACGGGCTATAGCAGGAGAGGTTGAAACGTTCACGGTCTGCAATAATTATGTTGCAGAAACTTTCAGAGGGCCAGCAAAGGGACCTCATCCGTCTCGCGCCAAGCAAGAGGCACGATCCACCTTCTCCAAAGGAGAAGGGTGAAGGGGGTTTCATTTTTGCGCTTCTCCCTTGGAGAAGCTGTACGCCGTAGCCCCTTGGCGAAGGTGGACTGATGAGGTCCCCTTCGCAGAAACATGCCCGCACCCAAAGCTGGATTCCGCCTCGCGGGCAAACCCTTCGCAAGAGATCAGGGCTAACGGCCCTTGGACGGAATGACGGATGGTTGTGTTGCTTCAAATATGTACTTACAATAATTGGATGACAAAAATACTAGCCTTCAAAACCTCAAAGCAAAAAGACCAGTGCATGCCGCAACGACTCGGGAGGAATTTTTCAATTGTCTACGTATCGGCGATGATTTTACGAATGATCGAGAGCAACCTGATCCTCACGAGCGGAAGTTTTGAGTGGTGATGAAAAATCTGCGCGAGCCCAAGCGGATTGGAGGATTGGTGGTGGAGAGGTGGGAGTAGAAAAATGTCCGGTCATTATCGAATTCGTGGTTATGATAGTTTAGAACTAATCTTTGAAAAAGAAGTTCCTGGAAACTTCTCGCAAAAAGAAATATGTGAAATTCTTCTTCGCCTAACATGCACTACACTATCTCTTGATGAGATTGTAGATAGTTCAAGAAGAAGAAACGACAGCTTACGAAAACTATTTTTGGATCGCATTGGCAGGTCACTTCCTATTCAATATGGTCATAACCCTTACTTTGAAGCAACATATATAAAGTCCAAATAGAGTATAAACTAAACCCCCGCCTGCACCTTCATATCCGCCTTGCTAATCCCCGCCACCTCAACCGGCCTCTTCATCGCGTCTCTTCTAAACGGTTCGCCCAATTCTTGATTGATCATGGCTTCGATCAATGTCGTCTTGCCATGTTTCATTTGGTCGTCGATGGCTTTGTGGAGGGCGGCTGTTAGTTCATCCATGGTGTGGGCAGCTATACCTTGCAGGCCGCAGGCTTTGGCGACGCCGGTGTAAGAGACATTATCATCCAATTCGGTGCCGATAAAATTATCATCATACCATAAGGTGCTGTTGCGTTTTTCGGCACCCCATTGATAATTGCGGAATACGATCATCGTTATCGCTGGCCATTCTTTACGACCGATCGCAGTGAGTTCGGTCACCGCAATGCCAAACGCCCCATCGCCGGAAAAGCCCACCACGGGCACATCGGGGCAGGCGATTTTGGCGCCCACTATTGACGGAAGGCCATAACCGCAGGGGCCAAACAGGCCGGGGGCCAGATATTTGCGGCCTTCATCAAAACTCGGATAAGCATTGCCAATGGCACAGTTGTTGCCGATGTCGGATGAGATAATTGCCTCTCTGGGAAGGGCTTCCTGAATGGCGCGCCATGCCATGCGCGGGCTCATCCATTTTGGTTTGGAGGCACGCGCGCGTTCGTTCCACGACGTGCCGGGATCATCATCCTCATGGTCCATCGACGAAAGTTGTTGGGCCCAGCGCGACTTGGTGGTTGAAATTAAATTCTTGCGTTCGCTGCGGGCATGATCGCCAGCTGTGGGTGAGAGTTTGGCCAGAATAGACGTCGCCACTTTTTTCGCATCGCCCACAATGCCCACGGCCACTTTCTTGGTGAGGCCAATGCGGTTCGGATTAATATCAACCTGAATAATCTTTGCGTCCTTCGGCCAATAATCAAGCCCGTAACCCGGCAACGTGGAAAAGGGATTGAGCCTTGTGCCAAGGCACAAAATTACATCGGCCTGTTGAATGAGTTCCATCGCGGCCTTGGAGCCATTGTAGCCGAGCGGCCCGGCAAATAACGGATGGGTGCCGGGGAAGGCATCATTATGCTGATAGCCCACGCACACAGGTGCACCGAGTTTTTCTGCCAATGCTTTGGATGCCGGAATGGCTCCGCCGATCACCACGCCAGCGCCATTCAAGATCACCGGAAATTTTGCTTCTGATAATAATTTGGCGGCCGCAGCAATCGCCTCTTCGCCGCCTGTGGGGCGTTCGAAATTCACCATGGCGGGAAGCTCAATATCAATCACTTGCGTAAAATAATCGCGTGGCATGTTAATTTGGGCAGGGGCTGAAAGGCGCTTGGCATTCATGATCACGCGGTTCAAAACTTCAGCCACACGTGAAGGATCGCGCACTTCTTCCTGATAGCACACCATATCCTTGAACAGGGCCATCTGCTCCACCTCCTGGAAGCCCCCTTGGCCAATGGTCTTGTTGGCGGCTTGCGGTGTGACCAGCAGCAGGGGTGTGTGGTTCCAATAGGCGGTTTTAACAGGAGTTACAAAATTGGTAATGCCCGGACCATTTTGTGCAATCATCATGCACATCTTGCCAGAAGCGCGCGTGAAGCCATCGGCCATCATGCCGCCAGAGCCTTCATGCGCACAATCCCAAAAATGAATACCCGCTTTGGGGAAAATATCGGAGATTGGCATAAAGGCCGAACCGATGATGCCAAAGGCATGTTCTATGCCATGCATCTGCAAAACTTTCACAAAGGCTTCTTCAGTAGTCATTTTCATCGTGGTGGATCTCCGTGTTGATGGAGTTCTAGCGGGAGCAATGCCTAAGGCCTAGTGCCAGTTTGCGACCTATGCTAGTCAACCCTTCACGTCTTGGTAGCTCAGCAGGATAGAGCACCGGTTTCCTAAACCGGGGGTCAGGGGTTCGAATCCCTTCCAGGACGCCATACTCGCATTCACAGCCAATCGCCAGCGTCCGCCAAGAGTGCATTAATCCTCATTTTATAACGCTATTCTTTACGTCATCGTTCGCTTCCATCCGTTGACAGTTGCTAGTAACCGAATTATGTTAGGCACATATCTAGCACACAATGGAGTTTACATGTGGCGATGGGCAATAGAGGCCGAAACCGGTTGAGCGCTAAAGAGGTCGAAGCCTTCAAAGGCCCGGGTAGCATTTACGATGGCGGTGGGCTGGAACTTGAAATCACACCCAAAAGTTATGCCCGCTGGTGTTATCGGTATTCATTTGGCGGCAAGCAGCGCCGCCTTATGCTGGGAACCGGCACTGCAGCTAATTCCAAACGCTTGACCCTATTGGAAGCCCGCAAAGCGCGGGATGAAGCCGCCAATAATCTCAAAGCTGGAATTGATCCTAAGCACCTCAACAGTGCATCGGCAAAACGTGAGGCTGAAAAATCCAAATCTGCAATCCCGAAGTTTGGAGAATTTGCGGCCGCTTTCATTGAAGCCCTGAAACTTCCCAAAAAGGCAAGACAGCCGTGGGAATTGTCATTGCTCACCTATGCCAAGCCACTCCATTCCAAATCTATCAATGACGTGACGGTAACGCATGTTGCAGATGCTCTTGCACCGCTATGGACCTCGACACCAGAAACTGCCCGCCGCACTCGTTCGCGTATTGAGGCCGTGCTTCGCAGCGCCATCAGCAAGAGTTTTCGAAATACTGACACTTTAGGCCGGGCAATCCACATTCAAAATCCAGCGATTTGGAAAGGCGTTCTTGATAGTGAGCCGCGCTTGCAAACCCGCTCAAAGCGTAACGTCAAAAAAGTGCAGCACCATGCAGCAATGCCTTATCAGGATGTTGGGGCCTTCGTAGAGCGCCTGAATGCGCTAGAAGGTCATTCTGCCAAGGCTTTGCAATTTGCAATCCTAACAGCAGCCCGCACCGGTGAATCGATTGGATGCAAGTGGAGCGAAATTGATCTTGAGTCACAATTGTGGACTATCCCCGCTGAGAGGATGAAAGGCAATGAAATCCATGTTGTGCCATTGTCAAAACCCGCCATCGCATTGCTGAAATCTATCCCGCGCCTTGCTTCAAGCCCATATGTTTTCCACGGCGCAAAACTCAACAAGCCGTTATCGAACATGGCACTATTAATGCAACTTCGCAGGATGAAAGTGAACTTCACCGCTCATGGATTCCGATCGAGTTTTCGAACATGGGCCGCTGAATGCACACAATTTCCAAGGGAGATTGCAGAATTGGCGCTGGCACACAAGGTGGGCAATGATGTGGAACGCGCCTATTCGAGAAGCACCTTAATTGAAAGGCGGCGTGCACTTATGGAAGCATGGGCAGGCTATTTGGAGCCTCAATCGGCCGGCAATGTTGTGGCGTTCAAGGCGTCGACTGTATGAGTTTTCCACAACCATTATTGGCTTGATGGTGAACGATCGGAACATGATAAATTGACAATGCTGGGCTAGCTCGCCGGAGTGAACAGCGGCTGCACCGCCGCCCGCCCAGCATTCAGCTCGGTGTGCGCGAGGTGCAGTGCGATGGGCCATTACTTTTTGGCAGACTTTACGAAAGACCTGAGTGCGGGTCATGACATCGTGCATATTTGGCTACCCCTGCTTCGGGAAACGATTGAAAATGTGCAAGTCAAAAATTCTTTGATATCAAAACTAGGTTCAACTTCCATTGCTGCACTCGGTGTTGCAGCTGTTGAGCAACGTACTAAATCCGGGGACCTCAAGCGAGGAACCGTGAACGAATTGCGACGCCGAGCTTTGGGGATTTATCAAACCGCTCTGACTCAGATTATCCACGAAAAAGCACAGATGCGAATCTTGGAAATGCTGACAGAACAAAAGCCGGAGCTACATACTTGGGTTAAACAAGTTCAAAATGACATTCGCAGCAAAGTGCAACTGATTTGGGATTTAGTTGTAACCCATACCATCCAAATTCTTGATGACATCCAAGGTCAGAAATTTCGTAAAAACCACAGGGGACGATTAGAGGTATTTAACGGGATGGGAATGAAATCTCTTATTCATTATCGCGGTTTTATCGACGCAGATATAATGAAAATAGCTCTAAGTACACTTGCGCCTTCGATGAAAACAGACATCGATGCAATCCGTTTAAACGTAAGGGAACATGTCAAAGCCTTTATATATCATGGCATTTTGTCCTCTGG
>JANMWK010000174.1:0-3931 GCA_031393975.1 Hyphomicrobiales bacterium | reverse complement strand
CCTGAGGGGTAGTTGTTAATTCATGAACTGATGGAGGCGCGCGATGAACGGCGCTTGCGTGCCTTGCAAAAACATCTCAACACCGTGAAGCTCTTGATCGTCGACGAGCTCGGTTATGTGCCCTTCACCGCTGTGGGCTCTAAGCTCTTGTTTGAAGTGTTCAGCCAGCGCTACGAACGTGGTTCTGCCTTGGTCACCAGCAATTTGCCCTTCGATGAACGGACTTCGGTCTTTGGGTCTGAACGCCTCACCGGTGCTATGCTCGACCGGCTCACCCATCGTGTTCACATTCTCGAAATGAACGGCGAAAGCTTCAGGCTTGCCAACAGCAAAAATATCGAACTCGACGAAAAGCCCCCGCTATAAACCACGCTCCACGTCGCTAATAGCGCTCAACTATAAAACCTAAACCATGCAAACCGAACCAAGGGCATCACAGCCCTTTTTAATCAACCAGACTGGTACACTTTTACGCCGCCACCTGGCACAATTTGTCTCCGCCATTGACAATTCAGCATTGATTGAAACTGGCGTCAGCAGAGTACTATTTCCTTATGGCCTTTCGGATGTCCTTCACAACTTGCGCTGACGAGGTGCACAGGCTTTTGGTGAAGGTCATGCACTACTTTCAGTGAAAGCCGTTTAGGTAGATTTCCTATTCCCATTCCTGAACCTGATGGTTGGCCGAGATTTGGCGGTAACGACGTTGAGGGCATTTATAATTTATTGCGCGGATGGCGCTAGGCAATTCAGAGCTTCCATCTGCTAAGCGATTGCTGCTTTAGTGGCCGGGGTGACTCACCGGCACAGCAGACAGCAGCCGATTTGTGTAAGGGTGCTGTGGATTGCCGAATACGCTGGCACGATCACCAATCTCAACTATTTCACCTAGGTACATGACGGCTACACGGTGGCTAACACGCTCCACCACTGCCATGTCGTGCGAGATAAAGAGAAACGCGAGTTTGAATTTTTCTTGGAGGTCAAGCATAAGGTTAATGACTTGCGCTTTTATCGACGCATCAAGTGCAGAAACAGCTTCATCAGCAACGATCAATTTTGGATTGAGAGATAAGGCGCGAGCAATGCAGATGCGCTGACGTTCGCCTCCTGAAAACTCGTGAGGAAACCGATTGTAAGCTTGGGCTCTAAGACCGACATTTTCTAGTAAGAACCGAACACGCTCTCGGATCTCCGGAGGTTTGTGGTGGCCAGCTATAACAATCGGCTCAGCTATGCTGTCCCCGATGCATAAGCTTGGATTAAGACTCGCATATGGATCTTGGAATATCATCTGGGCCTGTTTTAGTATCTCGTGTTGAGCAGAATGGTGAACTTTGAGAATATCCTGCCCACCAATCTTTATCGATCCAGCGGAGGGCTTATTAAGACCAAGAATACAACGCCCAGTTGTTGATTTGCCACAACCAGATTCGCCAACCAACGCCAGAGTTTCTCCAGGTTGGATGTGGAATGCGATATTATCGATTGCATGAACTTGGCCGGTTAGTTTATTCAGCAAACCCGAGCGGATATCATATCTCTTAACAAGATTATTAACCTCGAGGATGGGTTTACCTTGGACTACCGTATTAGCGATCTCACACGGCGCGTTTAGAAGCCCACTTTTAGCGTCAACCGTTGCGAATCGCATCGGATGCCGCCGCCCCGCCATCGTTCCAATTTCCGGCATTACTGAAAGTAGTTTGCGCGTATAGGGGTGAACTGGGTTGGTGAAAACCGACGAGGTAGAACCTCTTTCGACAATTTCACCCTGCAACATTACCATCGTTTCATCAGCAATCTCTGCAACTACGCCCATGTCATGTGTAATAAAGAGGATACTCATCTCATCTTCGCGCTGTAGATCTCGCAAGAGCTGCAGAATTGCTGCCTGCACAGTAACATCGAGCGCTGTAGTGGGTTCATCTGCAATTAGGAGTTTAGGTTTGCAGGCCAGGGCCATGGCAATCATGACCCGCTGGCGCATTCCACCTGACATGCGATGGGGATATTCGCCAAAACGGGCCCTAGCTGAAGGGATCCGCACGCGATCCAATAAACGGATTGCTTCTGCGGCGGCCTCTCGGCGATCCATCGCGCGATGGCACATCAAGGCCTCGGAAATCTGGTATCCTGCAGTTAAGGTGGGATTAAGACTTGTCATTGGCTCTTGGAAAATCATTGCAATTTCATTGCCACGAACCTTGCACATATCATCTTCAGACAGTGCAAGCAGTGGACGTCCGTTAAGAGAAATTGTGCCTTCTAAATGGCTGCCGTCCGGTAACAACCGCATAATGGATAAAGCAGTAACGCTCTTGCCTGACCCAGATTCCCCCACGACAGCAACAGTGGTTTTCGGCAGTATCTCGAATGAGATATTTCGAACAGCAGGCGACATTTCACCTAAAATATCGAATGAGACATTTAATTTTTTAACCGACAGAATTGGCTGCGTCATTTAGTTGATCTCCTTAACAGGTTTTTGCAACACCACGTCGGTAGGATGAACTCATAACTATCGCTCGAATTCATTGCACAAATTGCGATCAAAATATGACGGCATTGCCATGATTTTATCAGCGCAACAGGCAGCGCCGCCATCCGACAGTGACAGTTAGACCCAGTATCAAATCGCCAAGTACAGCGCTCTGCCGAAATTCGAGAACTTACCCCAAAATCCTGATACATAGTTCGAGCATTCCAGCAATTAACGACGTGACCGGGGCGACAGTACTTCCTGCAAACCGTCGCCGAGGAGATTGAACGCCATAACTGAGATGAAAATGGCAAGGCCAGGAAACGTAACCATCCACCATTGGTCGAGAAAATAGTCGCGCCCGACCGAGACCATTGATCCCCATTCGGGAGCCGGTGGTTGCGCACCAAGGCCTATGAACGAAAGCCCCGCAAGAGTTAGAACCGCATAGCCAATGTCGAGGCTAATTTGGACTATTAGCGGCGTCAGACAGTTGCGGAGAATGTGGTGCGCCGCAATGCGCGGCCAAGAGGCGCCGGCGATAGTTGCGGCTTCAACAAAAGCCGCCTGCTTTAGCTGTAGTGTCTGCCCGCGGACCAGCCGTGCGTACCATGGCCACCAGACAAGTACAGTTGCAATAATTGCGTTGAAGAGGCTGGGGCCCAGAGCAGCTGCCAGCCCCATTGCAAGGACTAGCGCCGGGAAAGCCAAGAACATGTCGGTGAGACGCATTAGCACTTCTTCAACCCAGCCTCCCAACAGGCCCGCAATAAGTCCTACAATCGTTCCTAGAGTTGAGGCCATAACCAATATACCGAGTGCCGATAACAGCGAATATCTTGTCCCGAATAGAACGCGCGACCAAATATCCCTGCCATTATCATCGGTACCAAACCAGTGAAGGGTGCTCGGAGCCAAAAGTCGATCCTGGGGTGCCATTGCCACCGGATCGAAAGGCGCGACAAGAGGAGCACAAATCGCCCCAAGAATAGCTAGGCCAACTACTAGTGTTCCGACCGCGCTAAGCGGGTTTTTCATTAACCGGCGGAAAAGACCGTGCGGGTTGCGATTTTGTTTCCTTGGAATTTCCTCTGGTTGATAATGGTCCGTCATCGCTCAACCCCTCCATCCAAGCTTATGCGTGGATCAAGGAGCACATAGGAAATGTCGACGGCCAGATTGATAAAAACATACATAACGGAGACAACGAGCGTGACTCCCATGATTGCAGGATAGTCTTGGTTTTTGATGGCGTTTACAGCATAGAGGCCGATACCAGGCCAATTGAAAACAACCTCAGCTAGGACCTGTTGACAAATTCGTTCATCCACAAGCGAATTGAAACGATGTGTACGAAGGCTGAATAGCTGCCTGCAGTTTTGTCGTAACGTGTTGCCAGTCTCCGTGCATTTTTGAGTTTGTTAAAACAGCGCTCGATGATGTTGCGCA
>JANMWK010000171.1:0-1806 GCA_031393975.1 Hyphomicrobiales bacterium | reverse complement strand
TCTTTCACAACCTGCTCGCTTGAGCCAACTTGTGTTACGGATTTCTGTCTTATCTTCGTTCTCCATACGATTACGATGAACCAGAAATCCTCCGTTGTTCAAGTCATGCATTCTGTCCAATTGGGCCTGAACCCGGACAGCTCTTGATCACGTGGCTCTCAGTTTAAATACCCGTCCACGAAAAACGCTTGGCTTCCTGACGCCAGCTGATAAATTGAAAACCGTCGTTGCGCTGACCGGTTGAACCCACCGTCGCTTTTTTTAACAGGTCCCTTTCCTGCCGCAGAATCTCATTCTCTTTGCGTAAGCGGGCGAGCTCTTTGGTCATATCTGGATTTGGCGTTATCACTGGTTCTGCGTCCCGAAGCTCACGCTTCCATCTGTTCGATGTGGACAAGCCCAAGTCCAAATCGCCAGCAATCTGCCTGATCGTTCGTCCGCTGCTGGCCAACAATCCAACTGCCTCGCGTTTAAACTCAGTCGTAAATTCTCGTCTCTGCTTGCTCGTCATAAAGTCCTCCGGTTGCAATCATGCTATCAGAAGTCCCTCCACTTTTTCCGGGCAAGTCCATAGCGCTCAACCCTAAACCCTAAACCAAACAAACCAAGGGCATCACCGCCCTTTTTTATCAACCAGACTGGTACACTTTTACGCCGCCACTTGGCACATTTTGTCTCCGCCATTGACAGCTTGGGGAGTGCGCGCACATCCCATGCCCTTGGCACCTGCCTCGGCAAAGCCATAGGCGAGTTCCCTGCCTATGCCACGGCTGATGCCTGTGATGGCGGCCACACGCCCTGATAGATCAAATAATTTCATGAGAAGCACCTCTTATAGACAGTTTGATTTTCTTTGGCGCTAACTGTTACATTCCCTCTGATAACAAACAATGGGCTTCGGACACTTTCACTAGGCTTTTAAGTTCGGCATTCGCTTAGCGTCGGGGCAATCAAAAGCAGGCCAGGTTAACGGCATTTCACGAAGAACTATGATCCAATCGCTGCATTGCTGGGGCTTGTCTCCAACAAGCGTTTCAGCCATTCTGTATTTCATAAATGACCATTTTTTTATCTCAAGGAGATTATGCATGGCTCACAGTATCATCGATCTTAGCCTGTTGATTGAAGACAATATGCCTGCGCATAAATTGTTCCAGCGCCCCATCTACACAGTTCATATGAGCCATGAGTCCGCCAAGGATTTGAAGCTCGGCGTACCGGGTGATGCAATGACGTTTCAAACAAATTTTATTGCTACGCTTGATCATGTAGGGACTCATGTTGATGCGTTCCGCCATGTGAACCCTAATGGACAGGCAGTCGATGAAATGCCTCTGGATCTGTTCATGGGTAAGGCCGTCTGCTTTGATTTACGTCATATCCGCGATCTCGATGACATTACTCAGGCAGATATGGTTGCAGCTGAGACTAAGAGTGGCGTGAAGGTGGATGGTCACATTGTTTTGTTATGCACAGGATTCCACCAACGTAATTATCCAGCCATCGACTCGGTTTGGAAGAACCCGCAACTGACGGTGGAGGCGACACACTGGCTTCACGCGCGCGGCTCGCGCATGCATGGCGTCGAGGGGCCTTCTACAGACAGACCGACAGACAATATCTTTGCCCAACACCGTTTATGTCGCGATCTCGGCATCAGCCATTGGGAATGGCTTGTCAATTTAGAAGCGTTGATTGGCAAAGGAGAGTTCCAATTTTTCGGTGTTCCACTTAAATTCAAGGGTGGTTCTGGTTCCCCAGTTCGTGCTTTCGCTATCGTCAACGAATAAACTGTTTTGCGCTCCG
>JANMWK010000153.1:0-1715 GCA_031393975.1 Hyphomicrobiales bacterium | reverse complement strand
GCCCTTGGGGCAGGCCTTAGCGCAATTCATAATCGTATGGCAGCGATAGAGGCGGAAAGGGTCTTCGAGATTATCGAGGCGCTCGCCCGTGGCTTCATCGCGGCTATCAATCAGCCAGCGATAAGCCTGCAGCAAAACCGCAGGGCCTAAATAACGATCACCATTCCACCAGTATGATGGGCAGGAAGTTGAGCAGCAAGCGCAGAGGATACATTCATAGAGGCCGTCCAACAAAGCGCGTTCGCCTTCGCTTTGTTTCCATTCGGCTTGCGGTGTTGGCGTGGTGGTTTTGAGCCATGGCTCGATCGAGCGGTGCTGCGCATAAAAATGCGTCATATCGGGCACCAAGTCTTTCACCACCGCCATATGCGGCAGTGGATAAATTTTTACAGCACCCTTCACATCTTCGCAAGCTTTCAAACAAGCCAGCGTGTTGGTGCCATCAATATTCATGGCGCAAGAACCGCAAATGCCTTCGCGGCACGAGCGACGGAAGGTGAGGGTTGGGTCTTGCTCATTCTTGATCTTAACAAGCGCATCCAAAACCATCGGCCCGCAATCATCCATATTTACGGAATAGGTATCAACCTGCGGGTTCTTTCCATCATCGGGGTTCCAGCGATAGATTTTGAATTCGCGGATGTTGCTGCCCGCAGGCATGGGATGAACCTTGCCGGGCTGGAGTTTTGAGTTTTGTGGGAGAGTGAAGGTGACCATGATGCGTCCTAAAACAAACCGAAGATTTTTTTGCGTTTCTGTTGGATAAGACAACTTTTGCGCACTGGATCAAAAACGAAGTTTTCAGCTTGATCAAGTTTACCGCAAAGTGCTTCGCCACCTTTTTTCATTGCGAACTGAACTTCATCACCCAAAATGGGAACGAGATTTAAGATTCTAATTTTCCGGTCGTCGCGTGTGGGCACGAAGAGTCCTTCGCCACCCAATTGAATAGCTGGAGAAAAGAGAAAGCCAACCATATCGGTTGCTTCACCTATTGGCGATGCTGGAGCGCCATTTGAAGTGCTCACGTACCAACTTAATGCCGTATTTCTCTCGTGCGCCATTCTTGCATAATGTTTAAGCCAGCGAATTGGGTACCAGCCTGGCGACTCAGTCCCCTCTTCCGTTGAATTAGCCAATTGATCGATAGGCCAATCGGCAGGCAAAAAAGCAATAACTTCAGCAAGTTTATAGTCCTCCGCGGGAGTTGCACCCTTGGGCACGACCATATCGATATCCGACATTCCACTTGTCATAATTGTCAAATATGGAAGTTGTTGGTTTGGAGCAATCACATGAATGTCGATGTGTACTGTCGGGGATACAATTTCATGCAATACGTAGCGATCTTTACCAATGTGACGGTCAATGTGCTTGCTAATATCCGCAAGATATCGCCCTTCCACGACTGAACCTTTGCTTACCATCAATAAACCCGTGCCTTCGGCTTAATATACTCCACATCCTTGCTCATCGTATAATTATGAACATCACGTGTGCCGAGGGTGACTTTTTTCTTCGCGCCATCTGTCCAACTCAGTGAATGCTTCATCCACTTCACATCATCACGTTTTGGAAAATCTTCTCGTGCATGAGCCCCTCTGCTTTCTTGGCGGGCTAATGCAGAGTCGACTGTTGCTGCAGCTTGGATGATGAGGTTGTCAAATTCCAAAGTCTCGATCAGGTCGCTGTTCCACACCAATGAGCGATCTGTG
>JANMWK010000107.1:0-1559 GCA_031393975.1 Hyphomicrobiales bacterium | reverse complement strand
ATATTAATCGAGGGCGGGAGTAAATATTCGGTCTTTCTGATAATGGTCGACGAATTGGGCTGCCCTTTCCAGTTGGCTGATGGCGAAGCTCATTAAAGACTTCGCTTAACGATTTCGTTGAAGCGCTTGAACATTTCGTTGGAACTTTTCCGGCGTCGGAAAGTTACTCAAATACCCGAAATCGCTCAAAGAGGAGATCACCGTGGGTCGAGGTATTTTATTGTGGATGCTGGGAGTGCCAATTCCCATAATTATTTTGCTCGCTTTATTTTTTCACCATTGATTTTTGGCGCGAGTGAATTCGCGTCACGGCGGCCCTATACATTTTAACAAACGTAGAAACAGGAGAATTAGAAAATGAACGGGATAATTTATTTGGTAGGCTTGGTCGTTGTCGTTATGGCTATCCTTTCCTTTTTAGGTCTTCATTGAGGTGCTGTGATGACATATGAATCGCAAAAATTATCTCCCTCGGAAAAATCAATATCCCAAGAAACGGCCTCTTATCTTGATTGGGGTTCGGTCATTGGTGGGATTGTCTTAGCTTCAGCAATCTCGATCGTATTGCTGGCCTTTGGATCAGCTATAGGTCTTTCGTTTTCTAGCGCATCTGTTTCGGCGAAAGGTTTTGCTATCGGCGCAGGGATAGGCGCAGCTATTTGGTTTATATGGGTTCAAGTCTCAAGCTTCATGGCGGGCGCCTATTTAACAGGTCGGTTGAGGAAAAGAAAGCATGATTCCACGGAGCACGAGGTTGAAGTGCGTGATGGATCGCACGGTCTGCTGGTTTGGGCCGGTGGTGTTTTGATTGGTTCATACATCGCGCTAAGTGGCGCATCTTCGGTGGTGAACTCGATTGGTAACATCGCGAAAACAGCAACGATGTCAGCTTCGTCGATGGCGAATTCTTCTCCTTCTAGCGCCATGCAGTATTACACAGATGTGCTGTTGCGCAGCCCAGGGAATGGCAGTTCTATGCCCGCTCGCGCCGACCGAACGATGGTAGCAAGCGAGATTAACACTGTCTTGGCGAAAGCCGCGCTGCCCAATACCAGCTCGACTCCCAACGCTGATGACAAAACTTATTTGGCGCAGATGGTGTCTCAACAAACAGGTGTGCCTGCGGATGTTGCCAACACGAGGGTGAATGACACATATGCAAGTATTGAATCAACAAAAGCCGACGTGGTGAAAGCCGCAGATGCGGCAAGGCGTGTGGGCATAATTGCAGCATTTCTTCTGGCGGCATCAATGTTGGTGAGCGCGGCTGCGGCCTATTGGGCTGCTACTCTAGGCGGCAATCATCGTGATCATGCTGTGGTGTTTACTGGGTTTTTCCGTCGCGTTTAACAATAATAAAAAAAATCGGTTCGAAACAAGGGCCGGTTTTTTTATCTCAGGCATGGCTTCCGCCTTTCGATCATGAAAGTTTCCTGCATTTCTTCTCGGTTAAGTCCGAGAAACGTTTCATTCCTGCACAATTCAGTGGGTGTCCAATTCGAAAATAGCGAGGGTTAGCGGGAACAACTATCAGCGTGACTCGTTACAATAGAGCCAAT
>JANMWK010000101.1:0-8285 GCA_031393975.1 Hyphomicrobiales bacterium | reverse complement strand
GAGTGGCCGGGGCGCACCGAGACAATCGTACCAATGATGCGCAAAGCGCTTGGTGACGACGCAATTTTATTGGTCGATGGTAACAGCTGCTACACCCCAAAAAAAGCCATCGAAGTAGGCCGCATGTTAGAGCAATATGGCATTGCTCATTTTGAAGAGCCATGCCCCTATTGGGAATACGACTGGACCAAGCAGGTCACCGATACGCTTTCTCTGGATGTAACAGGTGGCGAGCAGGATTGCGATTTAGCTCTATGGAAAATGGCAATGGAAATGCGCGCTGTCGATGTGGCCCAGCCCGATATTTGTTATTTAGGCGGCATCAGCCGCACGCTTAAAGTCGTGCAGATGGCCAAGAGAGCAGACCTACCGATTACACCTCATGCCGCTAATCTCTCCATGGTCACAATCTTTACGCTGCATCTGTTGGGGGCCATCGAAAACGCAGGCCCCTATCTTGAATTCTCGATTGAAGGAGAAGATTATTACCCATGGCAATATGGTTTATTTAAACAAGACATAGTCGCCAAAGATGGCCGTGTCCAAATCCCTGAAGGGCCTGGCTGGGGCATTGATGTGCGCACCGATTGGCTTGAAAAATCGAAATATCAAGTGACCCAGATTTGATCTATCACTTCACCCATGACCGCCACCGCACAGCTTTTACAACAACGCAGCTTCGGGCAATTGAAATTGCACATGGAGCGCGATGGGCCGAAACTGATCCGCGAGCATGGCGCTTCTAAGCTGCGACTGCCGCGGAGGTCGCATGAAGCGATTATCATCAATACCGGCGGCGGCTTGGCGGGGGGCGATCAGTTCGAGCATGAATTTTCCTGTGGCGAACATTCACTACTGACGCTTACATCACAAGCTGCGGAACGGGTTTATCAGACATTGGGGCCACCGGCGATAATCAGCACACAGATGAATGCGGAAAAAAATTCGCAGCTTATGTGGTTGCCGCAAGAAACTATTTTATATGATGGTGCATCTCTGCAACGAAGTTTCTCTGTCTGCCTGGCGCAGGGTGCAAGATTTCTGGCCGTCGAACCCGTCATATGTGGTCGCACAGAGATGGGAGAAAACATATCTCAAATTCATTTGAAAGATCGCTGGCGCGTCATGCGTGATGGTGTTGTGATTTATGCCGAGGATTTATTGATGGGTCCGAAGCTGCCCATTTCAAAATCCACACTGGCTGGAGCCAAGGCTTTTGCTTGCGTGATTTATGTAGCCGATGATGCGGAGCGCCGTCTTGAAGATGTTCGTGCTGTGATGAATAAGAGTGATGGTGCTTCGGCTTGGAATGGCAAGCTGATTGCAAGGGTGCTTGCTACAGATGGCTTTCTCTTGCGAAAAGCTTTGATTCCAGTGCTAAACATGCTCGCGGGACCCAATGCCTTGCCTAAACTTTGGACTGCTTGAGGAAATACTATGCAACTGACGCCTCGTGAAAAAGATAAACTGCTGATCGCCATGGCCGCCATTGTAGCGCGAAAAAGACTGGAGCGTGGCGTGAAGCTTAATCATCCTGAAGCGATTGCCCTCATCACAGAATTTGTGGTGGAGGGCGCGCGCGATGGCAAAAGCGTTGCTGACCTTATGCAGCAAGCCGCGCACGTGGTTTCCAAAGCGCAAGTGATGGATGGCATTTCCGATATGATCCACGATGTTCAGGTTGAAGCCACTTTTCCCGATGGCACAAAACTTGTGACCGTCCACCACCCCATTCGTTGAGAGGCTCCGCATGATCCCCGGTGAAATTATAACTGTCAAAGGCGATATTGAACTCAACGTAGGGGCACCGCGTGTGACGCTGGAGGTGGCCAACACGGGCGACAGGCCCATTCAAGTGGGTTCACATTATCATTTTTTTGAAACCAATGAGAGCCTGCGCTTTGACCGCGCCCTCGCACGGGGATTCAGGTTGGATATTGCCGCAGGCACCGCCGTGCGCTTTGAACCGGGACAAAGGCGCGAAGTGACTCTGGTGCCGATTGGTGGGGCTCGTAAAATCTATGGTTTCCAAGGCAAAGTGATGGGGGCTCTGTAATGGCGAAAATTTCACGCTCAACTTACGCCCAGATGTATGGTCCCACGGTGGGCGATAAGGTTCGCTTGGCCGATACTGAACTCATCATCGAAGTGGAAAAAGATTTTACACTCTACGGTGAAGAAGTGAAATTTGGCGGCGGCAAAGTTATCCGCGATGGCATGGGCCAGTCTCAAGCCACGCGCGCGCAAGGGGCAATGGATACCGTCATCACCAACGCGCTGATCGTGGACCATTCAGGAATTTACAAAGCGGATGTGGGTTTGAAGGAAGGCCGCATTGTTGCCATTGGCAAAGCGGGAAATCCGGATACACAAAATGCCGTAACGATTATTATTGGCCCCTCCACTGAAATTATTGCGGGCGAAGGCAAGATTCTCACAGCGGGTGGGGTTGATAGCCACATTCATTTTATCGCGCCACAGCAATTGGAAGAAGCCCTCTATTCCGGAATGACGACTATGCTGGGCGGCGGCACCGGGCCTGCACACGGCACACTGGCCACCACATGCACTGGCGCTTGGCATTTGCAGCGCATGATTGAAGCGGCTGATGCGTTTCCGATGAATCTCGGCTTCATGGGCAAAGGCAACGCTTCACTTGCGGCACCGCTGGAAGAGATGATCTTGGCAGGCGCTTGTGGTTTGAAGCTGCATGAAGACTGGGGCACCACACCGGCAGCCATTGATAACTGCCTGAGCGTTGCTGATGATTATGATGTGCAGGTGGCCATTCACACCGACACGTTAAACGAGTCCGGATTTGTGGAAGCCACCATCGCTGCCTTCAAAGGCCGCACCATCCACACCTTCCACACTGAGGGTGCGGGCGGTGGCCATGCACCTGATATTATCAAGGTGGCATCCCTCCCCAACGTTCTGCCATCGTCAACAAATCCCACACGGCCTTACACGATCAATACAATTGCTGAACATCTCGACATGTTGATGGTGTGCCATCACTTGTCACCTCAAATTCCGGAAGACATTGCCTTTGCGGAAAGTCGCATTCGCAAGGAAACGATTGCCGCTGAAGATATACTGCATGATCTCGGTGCCTTCTCGATGATCTCATCCGACAGTCAGGCCATGGGCCGGGTGGGCGAAGTGATTATTCGGTGTTGGCAAACCGCTCATAAAATGAAGGTGCAGCGCGGAGAACTCATCGGTGATCGCGGCAATGACAATAATCGCGTGAAGCGTTACATCGCAAAATATACAATTAATCCCGCCATCGCACATGGCCTCTCGCATGAGGTGGGTTCGATCGAAATTGGCAAACGTGCTGATCTCGTATTGTGGGCCCCGGCTTTTTTTGGTGTCAAGCCGGAAATGGTTTTGCTGGGCGGTTCGATTGCGGCAGCTCCGATGGGGGACCCAAATGCGTCGATCCCGACACCGCAACCCGTGCATTATCGCCCGATGTTTGCGAGTTTTGGAAAGTTGCTGACGAATTCATCAATCGTGTTTGTATCGCAAGCGGCTAAGGATGCAGGCCTAGCCAATAAGCTCGGCACAGCCAAACAAATGGTGGCGGTGAAAAACACGCGTGGCGGGATTTCCAAGGTCTCCATGATTCACAATAGTGCCACTCCTAACATCACGGTGAATCCCGAAACTTATGAAGTGCGGGCCGATGGTGAATTGCTGGTGTGTGAACCCGCAACTTCGCTGCCGATGACACAACGCTATTTTCTGTTCTGATGCGGGCCATCAAACATATCCGACTTGACGCAACGCCCGGTCAAGCCACCGACGGGATTGAGCTTGCTGCACAGGATCGTCATCTGCGGCGAAAGCTGATTGTCACCGAAAGTGGCAATGAAATTCTGGTTGATCTGCCTTTGTCGATATTTATTGAAGACGGTGATCATCTTGAACTTGAAGATGGAAGCTATCTCGAAGTGAGAGCCGCGGAAGAAGATTTACTTGAGATCAAAGCCGTCAGTGGCGCGCACCACGCTCTCTTGGCCTGGCATATAGGTAACCGCCATCTGGCAGCGCAAATTGAAGGTGACCGCATTCTCATTCTGCGTGATCATGTGATTGCGTTGATGTTGGAACAGCTGGGTGCAAAGGTTGCCAACGTGCGCGAACAGTTTTCACCAGAGCATGGCGCTTATCATGGACATTGAAGACTCACAGCTTTTGTTGTTGCTCAACTGGATGTCGCCCGCATTTCCGATTGGCGCTTATGCCTATAGCCATGGTTTGGAGTGGGCAATTGAAAGCGGGCAGGTCTTGACTGGGCAAGATGTTGAAGACTGGATCAGCGATGTGATCACGCGCGGTTCTGGTTGGAACGACGCCATTTTATTTGCAAACGAATTTCAAAATCAAGATGTGAATGAACTCGCATTGGCGCTGTGTTCATCACGCGAGCGCCATATGGAAACCACGCAGTTGGGTGCGGCTTTTGTTGTTGCGGCTTCGATCTTCTCGCCGTTCGAAACGGTGAAGGGAGAAATTGCCTATCCGGTTGCTGCCGCGCGCGCTTGTAATGCCATACAGCTTGATGTTCATCATGCTTTGCTGGCATTCCTGCAAGGTTTTTCGAATGCGCTGATTTCTGTGGCGGTTCGCCTTGTGCCGATTGGACAAACGGCGGGGCTTGGCATTATGCGCAACCTCGTGCCAATTATTTCGGAAACCGCAAATCGTGCCAGCAGAGCAAGTCTCGATGATCTTGGCTCCTGCACTTTGCTTTCAGATATTGCCGCCATGAAACATGAAACTCAAGCATCAAGGATTTTTCGCACATGACCGCATTGCATTTCCGGGGGCCCCTCCGCGTTGGCATTGGCGGGCCTGTGGGTTCTGGCAAAACCACGTTGGTTGAAAAATTGTGCAAGGCGATGCGCGATAAATATTCGGTGGCCGCCATCACCAATGATATTTACACCAAGGAAGACGCGCTCATTCTCAACCGCCTGCAGGCCTTGCCGGAAGACCGCATCATGGGTGTGGAAACGGGTGGCTGCCCACACACTGCTATTCGTGAAGATGCTTCCATCAACCTCGCAGCCATTGCTGAAATGAATAAACGCCATCCTGATCTTGATGTGATTTTTATTGAATCGGGCGGCGATAATTTGGCGGCGACGTTTTCGCCTGATCTGGCTGATCTTTCAATCTATGTGATCTCGGTGTGCCAAGGTGAAAAAATTCCGCGCAAAGGTGGGCCAGCGATTACGCGGTCGGATTTGTTGGTGGTCAATAAAACTGATCTGGCCCCGCATGTGATGGCTGATCTTGATATAATGGAAAGCGACACCCGCAAAGCCCGTGGTGACAGGCCTTATGTATTTGCTGATATGTTGCGCATGAAAGGCCTGGATCAAATTATTGCCTACATTGAAAAGTACGGTGGCTTAACCGTAGCCAACGCTCACTAAATATAAGCCCTCCGGTGGGGCAACAGGGCCACACGCGTTACGGGCTTTGGCTTCGAGGGCGTATTTCACGTCAACCGGTTTCCAGCGGCCATCGCCTACTTTTTTCAAGCTGCCTGTCATGGAGCGCACTTGTTGATGCAGGAATGAGCGGGCTTCCACATGCACTTCAATCATTTCGCCAAATCGCATCACTTCAAACCGATCAATGGTTTTCATCGGTGAATTGGCCTGGCACTGAATGTCGCGGAAAGTTGTGAAATCGTGGTGGCCAATGAAATATTGTGCAGCTTCGTGCATAGCGCCTGCATCGAGATTCACAGGCACATGCCAGACTTTGTTGATTTCAATTGTTGGTGGGGCGCGGCGGTTGAGGATGCGAAACATGTAATGGCGACTGGTGGCGGAAAAACGCGCGTGAAAATCTTCACCCACTTCTTCGGCTTCAATCACCGAAACCAAATGCGGGCGCACATTGCCGTTGATGGCATTGCACAGTTCGAAGGGCTTCCAGTGTTTTGGCAAATCAACATGCGCCACTTGGGCCAGAGCATGAACACCAGAATCCGTGCGACCCGCACAAAATAGCTTAGCGGGAAAACCATCATGCAGTTTTTCCAAAGCCTTTTCTAAAGCGCCCTGAACAGTGTTGCCCTTGCCGTCGGCTTGAACCTGCCAGCCATAAAATTTGGTGCCGTCATATTCAATGGTGAGGCGGTAGCGTGGCATCACGCAACGACCGGATTGGGGAATCCGCGCAGGAAAGCAGCAGCGTCCATAGGGCCTTTGCCTTCGCGTTGGAGTTTGGTGAAGTGAATTAAACCATCAGCACACGGATGACTTATCTGGCCATCACCAATTTCTGCTTCCAGGATTTTCACACGCGCATCATTCATCATGCACCAGGCGCCGGGAAAGGGGGAGAGGCCATGAATGTGGTTTCGGACTTCAACAGCCGATTTTAAAAAATCAATTTTGGCTTCGGCTTTGTCAATCTTTTTGGCATAGGTCACACCATCAGTCGGTTGAATTACTCCGTGTACGGATGGCTTTTCTAAAACTCCAACCATCAGCTTTGCACCGACTTGAGCTAACCCATCGTGCAATGATGAAGCGGTAGTGCTTGCAGTAATCGGCACACGACCCACTTTTACCATCGGTCCAGTATCAAGCCCAAGCTCCATCCGCATAATGGTAACACCTGACTCGGCATCGCCTGCCATGATGGCGCGTTGGATGGGGGCTGCACCACGCCAGCGTGGAAGCAGCGAGGCATGGACATTGAAGCAGCCATATTTGGGAGCGTCTAGAATCGCTTGCGGTAGAAGCAACCCATAAGCCACCACAACGGCGGCATCGGCTTTTACAGCAGCGAAACGGCTTTGCTCAACTTCGGATTTGAGTGAGAGTGGAATTCGCACCTCGATGCTGTTTGCTTCAGCAAAGGCATGGACCGGTGTTGGCTGCATCGCCAACCCCCGGCCTTTGGCGCGGGGCGGCTGGGAATAGACGCAGGCAATCTCATGGCCTGCTGCCATCAGCGCTTTCAGTGTTTCCACTGCAAAATCTGGAGTGCCCATGAAAATCAGACGCATTGTAGGTACCTCATCCGCCCTTCGGGCACCTTCTCCAGAGGAGAAGGGTAGAAGTCAATTTGCGCGTCCAGCAACAATGCCCTTCTCCCTTGGAGAAGGTGGCCAACGGCCGGATGAGGTCTCTTATCTGGATGCATCCTCAAAGCTTGCCCAGCTTTTCTGCCTTTTGAAATTTCTTGATGACCCTTGCGCGTTTCAGGCGGGAGATGTGGTCGATAAACAATACCCCGTTGAGATGATCGATTTCATGTTGCAAACAGGTGGCCAGCAGGCCAACGGCGTGAATTTCTGCGGCCTCGCCTTGGCGGTCGAGAAAATGAACCTTCACTTCTTTGGGTCGCTGCACCATTTCATAAAAATCAGGAATAGAAAGGCAGCCCTCCTCGTAGTCACTTTCTTCGGGCGAGGTCCAAACGATGTGCGGATTGGCGAGAAACATCGGCTTTGGTGTTTCACCGGTTTTGGAAAGGTCCAGCACCACCATGCGTTGGGCCACACCAATCTGGATGGCGGCGAGGCCAATGCCGGGCGCTGCATACATGGTCTCCAACATATCATCAAAAATCCCGCGAGTGGCCGCGTCCACCTGTTTTACAGGTTTCGACATTTGCCGCAGGGTTTTCTCATCGGGGAGAAGGATGATAGGTTTAACGCTCATCGCTCTCAAATAGGTGAGGACAGCTATGCGGTCAATTCCCGCAAAATAAATCTTGACAACAGATTCTCAATCTAGTATTATATACCTATGATAAGAATTAAGTTGCTGATATTGTCGGGGTTACTGGTCATTTTCTTGGCTTGCCAAGGGCTGGCATCTGCCCCATATAGCCCCTTGAGAGGTTGGCAGCGGACGTATCGCTCGCCAACTGGGTCAGGACCGGAAGGGAGCAGCCCTAACGAGACCTTTATGGGTTGCTCGTCCAGCCTCTCACCTCTAATGTTTCGGGCAGTCATGACAGATTCCAGCACCTGCGCTTATCGCGTTCTCGCCCGTAAATATCGTCCACAGAATTTTACTGATTTAATCGGTCAAGATGCGATGGTTCGCACTCTGACCAATGCATTCACCACAGGTCGCATTGCCCAAGCCTATATGCTGACCGGTGTGCGCGGCGTTGGCAAAACCACTACGGCGCGGCTGATTGCTCGCGCTCTCAATTATCCATCCGGCCCCTCTATGGACATGCCAGAGATGACGCAGCAATGTGAAGCTATTTTGGAATCACGCCATATGGATGTGATC
>JANMWK010000085.1:0-3835 GCA_031393975.1 Hyphomicrobiales bacterium | reverse complement strand
CACGGGCCGCAAACTGTCAATCAATTCTGATGCGCGGTACCGTTTTGAGCGCGGCGTTGATCCTGCCTTCACACAAACAGGCGCTGAGATTGCCACGCGCATGATTTTGGAACTGTGTGGCGGCGAGGCTTCCGAATTGGTAATCACTGGTTCCGTTCCTGATTCAACGCGCTCTTACACGCTACGTAAGACCCGTGTTCAGTCCCTTGGTGGTGTCGATATTCCGTGGGCGGAGCAATTACGCATCTTGCGTGATCTGGGTTTCACCGCGACTGATGATGGCGTTTGCAATCCGCCAAGCTGGCGGCCTGATGTAAAGGGCGAGGCTGATCTGGTTGAAGAAATCTGCCGCATTCATGGCCTCGATAAAATTGCTTCTGCGCCAATGGACAGGCCCGATGCCATCGCGCGACCAGTTCTCAATCCGCTGCAAAAGCGCATGCTCGCCGCGCGGCGCACATTGGCAACGCGCGGCTTTAATGAGGCAGTTACTTGGGCCTTTACCGCTGAAGCCCACGCGAAACTATTTGGCGGCGGTCAGCCTGAGTTGAAACTCAGCAATGCGATTTCCTCTGAACTTACCGACATGCGGCCGTCGCTGCTGCCTAACCTGATTGCCGCTGCTGGGCGCAATGTGGCGCGGGGATTTGCTGATCTGATGTTGGCCGAAGTGGGCCATGCCTACGCAGGCGACACGCCCGCCGGTGAAACTTTGCGGGCCGCTGGCATTCGGAGGGGTGGTGTCACCTCGCGCAATGTGCATGGTGGCACCCGCCTGGTTGATACCTTTGATGTGAAAGCTGATGTTCTGGCAGTCCTCGAAGCCTGCGGCATTGCAACGCCCCAAGTGGTTTCAGGCGCACCAGGTTGGTTTCATCCCGGTCGTTCGGGCACCATCCAGATGGGCCCGAAAAATCAGCTTGGCTACTTTGGTGAAATTCATCCGCGCGTTCTCAGCGCAATGGATGTAAAAGGGCCCCTGGTGGCTTTTGAAATTAATCTCGACGCACTGCCTGTTGCAAAAACCAAATCCATTGCACGCGCTGCGCTGATGAATTTTGATCTTCTGCCAGTATCACGCGATTTCGCTTTCGTGGTTGATGACACGGTGCAAGCTGCGGAACTCATCAAAGCTGTCAAAGGCGTTGATAGAGTTCTCATCGGCGATGCAACTGTCTTTGATCTCTATAAGCTTGAAGGCGGCAAAACCTCACTCGCTGTCGAAGTCATATTGCAGCCCCGTGACAAGACTTTGACAGATGTGGAAATTGAGGCATTATCAGCCAAGATAGTCGCCACTGCAGAGAAGGCAGTGGGGGCCATATTGCGGAGTTAATCATGACAACAGCACTCGCCTTTAAAAATCTCAAAGCGCATCGTAAAATTTCTGCGACCGACATGCGCAAGGCTTTTACCAAGGATCCCAAACGCTTTGAAAATTTCTCGGCGCGGGTTGATGATTTGTTGCTCGATTATTCGAAGTGCGCTGTGAACGCCAAAACCATGAAACTCCTGGCTTCGTTGGTGAAGGCCGCAAAAGTTGAAGCGGCCCGTGATCACATGATGCGCGGCGACATCATCAACACCACTGAAAAACGCGCCGTGCTGCACACCGCTTTGCGTCGCCCGAAATCTGAAATTGTTTTTGTCGATGGTCACAATGTGGTTCACGATGTGCATGATGTGCTGGAAGCCATGGCGCGCTTGGCCACGGATATTCGCAAGAGCAATATTACTGATATTGTGAATATTGGAATTGGTGGGTCTGACCTTGGCCCTGCCATGGTGACACTGGCGCTGGCGCCTTATCATGACGGGCCTCGCACGCATTATGTGTCGAATGTTGATGGAGCGCATATTGCGGATACACTGAAAACTTTGAACCCCGCCACCACGCTATTTCTTATCGCCTCGAAAACTTTCACCACCATCGAAACCATGACGAATGCCAAAACGGCGCGGAAATGGATTGCTGGCGCTTTGGGTGAAGAGAAGGTGGGTGAACATTTTGCGGCCATCTCTACTGCCATCGACAAAGTGAAAGCTTTCGGCATTTCGGAAAAACGCATTTTCGGATTCTGGGATTGGGTGGGGGGACGTTATTCGATCTGGTCGGCCATTGGCCTTTCTGTGATGATTGCCATTGGCCCCAAAAACTTTATGGATTTTTTGGCGGGCGGCCACGCCATGGACACGCATTTCTCCAAAGCCAAGCCATTGGAAAATCTGCCCATGCTCATGGGCCTGCTTGGCGTTTGGCACAGGAATATCTGCAATCATCCATCGCGCGCCATTATTCCTTATGATCAGCGCTTGTCGCGCTTTGCCGCTTACCTCCAGCAGCTTGATATGGAATCCAATGGCAAGCGCGTGGGCAAAGATGGCAAGCCCCTTAAGAATGCGTCTGGTCCGCTTGTCTGGGGCGAACCCGGCACCAACGGCCAACACGCTTTTTTCCAATTGCTGCATCAAGGCACAGATATTATTCCGGTCGAATTTCTCATCGCCGCCGAATCCCATGAAGTGGGCATGGATGAACACCACACTTTGCTGGTGTCCAATTGCCTTGCCCAATCTCAAGCTCTCATGCGTGGCCGCACACAGAAAGAGGCTGAAGCGCAGTTAAAATCTATGGGCAAGACGGCTGCTGATATTAAGGCGCTGGCACCGCATCGCGTCTTTGCAGGCAACCGCCCGTCGATTACTCTGGTCTATAAAAAACTCGATCCCTACACCCTTGGAAGGCTCATTGCGCTCTATGAACACCGCGTATTTGTGGAAGGTGTGATCTGGGGGCTGAATTCGTTTGACCAATGGGGCGTGGAATTGGGCAAAGAACTCGCTACAGCTTTGCAGCCCGTGGTGGAGGGTAAGGTCGATGCTTCCTCTCTCGATAGTTCAACGGCAGGGCAATTGGCCCATTTGAAAGCGATGCGGAAAGCTTGACCATTGCGACGCGGAATGCCAAACACCGCGCCAAATGACCGAAACATCTCAAATCCGCAATTTCTCTATCATCGCCCATATTGATCATGGCAAATCCACTTTGGCTGATCGTTTGATCCAGCTTTGTGGTGCCGTTGCCGACCGCGACATGGTGGACCAGATTCTCGACTCTATGGATATTGAGCGCGAGCGTGGCATTACCATCAAGGCCAACACGGTGAGGCTTGATTATAAAGCCAAGGACGGTAAGGATTATGTGCTCAATTTGATCGACACCCCAGGCCATGTCGATTTTGCCTATGAAGTGTCGCGCTCACTGGCTGCTTGTGAAGGTTCGCTTTTGGTGGTGGACGCATCACAAGGTGTGGAAGCGCAGACGCTGGCCAATGTGTATCAAGCCATCAACAACAATCACGAAATTATTCCCGTCCTCAACAAGGTTGATTTGCCTGCCGCCGAGCCAGAACGCATTCAACAACAGATCGAAGATGTAATCGGCATTGACGCCTCTGAGGCCGTGATGATTTCAGCCAAGACGGGCCTCGGCGTGCCAGATGTTCTGGAAGCCATCGTTACAAGATTGCCCGCTCCTAAGGGCGACCGCGATGCGCCCTTAAAGGCGCTATTGGTGGACAGTTGGTATGACGCATATCTCGGCGTAGTGGTATTGGTGCGCATTATTGATGGCGTGCTAAAAAAGGGCATGCGCGTGCGCATGATGGGCACAGGCGGGCTTTATCCGGTTGAACGCGTTGGTGTTTCGCGGCCTAAAAAAGTTGTGGTTGATGAATTGGGCCCTGGCGAAATCGGTTTCTTTACAGGCGCCATTAAAGAAGTGGCCGATACGCGGGTTGGCGATACGGTGACTGAAGACAGGAACCCAACCGCC
>JANMWK010000057.1:0-3345 GCA_031393975.1 Hyphomicrobiales bacterium | reverse complement strand
AGCCTGCCAATCGATGGGCGCGCGAGGTTTGGTGGCAGCGGTTGAAAAATTCTTGAACGTGAAAATGGGCCAAACCACGGCTGACGGCCTCATTACACTTGAAGCCACATATTGCTTGGGCCTTTGCGCTTCGGCACCATCCATGATGATTGATCACAGGCCGATAGCACGCGTAAATGTCGAAAAAGTAAAATCAATTGTTGAGGGCATACGCGCATGATCAAAATCTATGTGCCGCGTGATAGTTCCGCCAAAGCAGTTGGCGCTGATGAAGTGGCAGTGGCCATCGCCGCCGAAGCTGCGGCGCGAAACATCAGTGTACAGATTATTCGTAATTCCACCCGGGGCATGGCGTGGCTTGAAACTTTTGTAGAAGTTGAAACACCAAAAGGCCGTGTGGGTTACGGCCCCGTTGAATTGAGTGATGTGACGAGTCTTTTTGCAGCAAAGTTTTACGAAGGCGGGAAACATCAGCTCGCCCACGGATTGGTCGACGAGTTGCCCTATCTCAAAAATCAAGAGCGACTCACATTCGCTCGTGCTGGCATCACCGATCCGGTTTCGCTGGGCGATTATATTTCACATGGCGGTTTTGAAGGTTTGAAGAAAGCTTTGGCTATGACTTGTGCTGCGATCGTTGCCGAGGTCACAGAATCTGGCCTTCGCGGGCGCGGTGGCGCTGCGTTCCCAACGGGCATCAAGTGGAAAACCGTTCACGATACGAAAGCTGATCAGAAATATGTCTGCTGTAATGCAGACGAAGGTGACTCAGGCACATTCGCCGACCGCATGGTGATGGAAGGTGATCCCTTCATGTTGATTGAGGGAATGACAATTGCCGGTCTTTCAAGTGGTGCAACGAAAGGCTTCATCTACATACGATCAGAATATCCCGATGCTATTGCTACGATGAAAGAGGCTATTGACGTCGCAGTTGCTGCAAATTGGCTTGGCGATAATATTCAGTCCACGGATCATTCTTTTGGTCTTGAAGTGCGCCGTGGTGCTGGCGCTTATATTTGCGGCGAAGAAACCGCGATGTTGGAAAGTTTGGAAGGCAAGCGCGGCATGGTTCGCGCCAAGCCACCTATTCCAGCTTTAGTTGGGCTTTTTGGCAAACCGACCATCATCAACAATGTTCTCAGCTTTGCTGCGATTCCCTATATTCTCGCCAATGGTGCTGCGGCTTACAAGAACTATGGCATGGGTCGCTCGCGCGGAACTCTGCCCTTCCAACTTGCTGGTAATATCAAGCAGGGCGGATTGGTTGAAAAAGCGTTTGGCATAACGCTCCGTACACTGATTAATGATTTCGGTGGTGGCACCTTCACAGGCCGCAAACTTCGCGCTGTGCAAGTGGGTGGGCCACTGGGTTCTTATCTGCCAAAGTCACAACTTGATCTTCCAATGGATTATGAAACCTTCGCTGCAAACGCCGCAATGGTTGGCCATGGCGGCCTCGTGGTGTTTGATGATTCCGTGGATATGGCTGCACAAGCGCGTTTTGCCATGGAATTTTGCGCTATTGAGTCTTGTGGCAAATGCACGCCATGCCGGATTGGTTCGACACGCGGCGCTGAAACGATCGATAAGATCGTCGCTGGTGTTGACCGCGATGCCAATTTGTTGCTCCTCGAAGACTTATGCCAGACCATGACGGATGGCTCACTCTGCGCGATGGGCGGCTTAACGCCGATGCCGGTTATGAGTGCAGTTAAACATTTCCCTGAAGATTTCGATAAACCCGCGCGCCTTCAAGCTGCGGAATAGGAACATATCATGTTGATCAAAGAAACCGATTTCGGTACGCCAAAATCTGAGGCGACCCAGATGGTCACGCTGGAGATTGATGGCCACTCCATCACAGTTCCAGAAGGCACATCGATTATGCGCGCTGCAATGGAGCTGGGCACCAAGATCCCTAAGCTCTGTGCAACAGACTCGCTGAACTCATTTGGCTCATGCCGTTTATGCCTCGTTGAAATCGAAGGCCGCAAGGGCACACCCGCATCTTGCACCACACCTGTTGCCGCTGGCATCAAAGTGAAAACCCAATCTGATCGCCTTGGCAATTTACGCAAGGGCGTGATGGAACTTTATATTTCCGACCATCCGCTCGATTGCTTAACATGCGCCGCTAATGGTGATTGCGAATTACAAGACATGGCAGGTGCCGTGGGCCTTCGCGATGTGCGCTATGGTTATGAAGGTGACAATCACGTTTCAGCAAAACGGGAAGGTGTAGGTGAAAACTTCCGTTTCAAAGAAAAAGACGAAAGCAATCCTTATTTCACGTTTGATCCTGCCAAGTGTATTGTCTGCTCAAGGTGTGTTCGTGCTTGCGAAGAAGTGCAAGGCACATTTGCGCTGACCATTGATGGGCGCGGATTTGCATCGCATGTATCAGCTGGCATGGATGAAGGTTTCATGGCATCAGAGTGCGTTTCATGCGGCGCATGCGTGCAAGCTTGCCCCACGGCCACACTCACTGAAAAATCAGTGATCAAAAAAGGCCAGCCCGAACATAGCGTCGTCACAACTTGTGCTTATTGTGGTGTTGGCTGTTCCTTCAAGGCTGAAATGAAGGGCGATGATGTTGTGCGCATGGTGCCTTATAAAGATGGCGGTGCTAATGAAGGCCACTCATGCGTGAAGGGCCGCTTTGCTTGGGGTTACGCCACACATAAAGACCGCGTTACAAAACCAATGATCCGTACACGGATTACTGACCCTTGGAAAGAAGTAAGCTGGGAAGAAGCCATTGCCCATGCGGCAGGTGGGTTCAAATCCATTCAGAAAAAATATGGCCGTGGTTCAATCGGCGGCATCACATCATCACGCTGCACCAATGAAGAAGTTTATGTTGTGCAAAAGATGATCCGCTCGGCATTTCATAACAACAATGTCGATACATGTGCCCGCGTTTGTCATTCGCCAACGGGTTATGGCTTGTCCAAAACATTCGGCACATCGGCAGGCACACAGGATTTCAAATCAGTTGAGAAAGCCGACGTGATCTTGATTATCGGGGCCAATCCAACAGACGGACATCCCGTTTTCGCATCACGTATGAAGAAGCGTATCCGCGCGGGTGCAAAGTTGATAGTGGCCGATCCACGCAAAACAGATTCAGTTCGCTCGCCACATATTGAAGCAAGCTTCCATCTGCCATTGCGCCCCGGCACGAACGTGGCCATCGTGAATGCACTCAGCCATGTGATCCTCACCGAAGGGTTGGAGAACAAGGCATTCATTGCAGAACGTTGCGACACTGTAGAGTTTTCCCGTTGGACGGGATTCATTCGTGAAGAGCGTAACTCTCCTGAAGCGCTTGAATCCGAAACT
>JANMWK010000038.1:0-16247 GCA_031393975.1 Hyphomicrobiales bacterium | reverse complement strand
CAGAGGTGATAGACACGACTGCACGTCATCATGCCCTACGCAAAAGTTGCATAGGGCATGGTGGAATTATATTTTAGGGCGTTGTTGTGGTTGTTGGCGCAGTTGCTGGTGCCGCAGGTTCAGTGGCCGGAAGAGCTGGATCCACTATAGGCGGAGAAACTGTCGTCGTACTTTGATTGGCAAAGTTGGGCACAACGGCGTTTTGGGCATAAAATGTGTAGGCAAAATAACCAATTACAAGCAACACAAGAACGCCCAGAACGTAACCAATGGAATTATTGGAACCACTTTCCAATCGAACTTTTTGTGACTCTGCCGCAGGGGTCCGCGAGACTGGAATTTCATAATCAGTTGTCACGGAAACGCGGGGTTTAACTTCTGGTGATATGGCCATTTTTAAGTTTCCTTTTTTATGAGTGTGGTAGGTTAATTTTGAAGGGGGCAAGTTAGATTCCGTATTTAAAACCAATCTCAGTAAGGGCTGTCGCAGCGATAATGTCTGCCACTGCTGCCAACCCACATATCTGTTCGAGGGTTGTATGAGCGATAGCGTGACAGGCACCACTGCACATGCGAGCGACCGTGATTGCCATTGGCAATAGTGCTTCCAATGATCAAAGGGAGAGTCCACCATGGTGTTTCATAGTAATATCCTTGGTGATAATGACGACATCTTCCATAGCGGGTCAGGCAACGATTTCCGTCGCGCCCGAATTGCCAATACATTCCGCCATTCATCAATTGGTGGTTGGCAAGATGAACCGAGCCTGATTCATTTGAAATAGTTTCTGGAGCGGAAGTAAGTGGCATGGCACTGGCCGGACTACTACCCGCCGCGAGGGCAGCAATGCTAATGGCGGCAGCAAATGCTAATTGATTGAGTTGAATGAACATAATTATGTTTCCTTTATTTATTTGCTTTAATTATTGAACCAGAAATAATTTGGTACGGTCAAACAACGTCTCGATAATTAAAAAGTTCCTTGCCAAGATTTGCGTTGACGACAACCTGCGTTGAAACATTTTGCAGGGCAATTGATTCACCTAGGGTCACATACTTTGTTACATTTGAATCAATCCAAAAATTGGTGAGAACAGCATCAACGCACTCGCAAGGATCAGCGGACGAGTAATCGCAATGATAATATTGTAAAATGATTTTAACATGCCCTTAAACGGGTAAAATCGAATATTGTTCCAAGTCACTCAATGGAACAATTTGTGCTGCGATTGTATAATTTAGACCAATGGAAACAAAATTATTAGTGACCAGTGTAACCGAGAGACAGTTTACAACCAACACACACTCAAGTTACAACCAACACACACTCAAGTTTGGCATTCGATATGACGATTGCTTTGGTCCGCCGCGCTCTTGCCAACGCATAAAGAGTTTAATCGCAGACCTTGCAAAATTCGCAACACGCCAACTGAGATAAACTGCACCATTGGCGGATGACCGCGCACACTGCTCATAGACATTGGCGGCGAGTTCATTAAAAATTGGACCAAACGGCGGTCCATACTGAGGGGCAAGATAAATTTTGGGGCCGACAAACCCTAATTTTACATTATCTAACTTATCATACGAGGTAAGCTGACGTCGGGCCAAAGCGCCCAGCTCAACGCCGTGCCAATCATTCGCAATTAAAACGCCTTGTGCGGCTGCGAAGCTATTGATCCCACTCGAAAAAACTTTAACGAAATCCTTGGGTTCTGAGGAAATTTACAATATCGAATGTAGACTGCGCTTGATCGTTGAATGAGTGGCTTCTCAAAGAGCGCCGAGGTGGATTTTATATTTCAAGGCAGATCAATTTGATCTGCCTTTTTATTGCTGGGCCATGATGTCATTTAAGTGGAAGGATAATTTTGCGAACTCCGCCAAAGTCGACCAAAGTGACCAAGAACTCCTGCGGTGCAATAATTTTTATGTCATTGCCACCTTCGTTAAATTGCACAGCACCACGTGAAAGTTTTATTTCATACCGCGTTGTGCCAAACTGAGTGTTTACTTCAAATTCTTTCCAAGTGGCAGGCACGCACGGCTTGATGCGCAAATTTGTGCCCTCGCGGGTCACGCCCAAAATAGCTTCTAAGCCCGCACGGTGCATCCACCCCGCGGAACCTGTGTACCAAGTCCACCCACCACGCCCGACATGGGGTGGCATAGAATAGACATCTGCCGCAATTACATAAGGCTCAACGCGGTAATTTCGCGCTGAGGCTTCGTCAAGTGCATGATTTATGGGGTTGAGCATGGAAAACAATTCGAGCGCACGATCTGCTTGATGCAGTTCTGCGTGGGCAAAGATCGACCAAATGGCACCATGGGTATATTGACCGCCATTTTCCCTAATGCCCGGCGGGTAAGCTTTGATATAGCCTGGCTCTTGCTGAGATTTATCAAAGGGTGGCGCAAATAATTGCATCAGGCCATCGGTCTGGCTAACGAGTTGACTGTACGATTGTTCCATCGCCGAGGCTGCGCGATCTACATTGGCAGAACCGGAAATGACGGCCCAAGACTGCGCAATTGAATCGATTTTACATTCATCGTTCAATGCGGAACCCAGCGGGGTTCCGTCATCATAATAGCCACGACGATACCATTTTCCATCCCAACCGTATTCTTCAAGTGAAAGCTGAACTGCTTGAGCGCGTTCACGCCATGCCGTTACGCGCAGCTGATCGCCACGTGATTGGGCAATAGGGATGAAAGATTGCAAAGTGGAAAACAAAAACCAGCCGAGCCACACACTCTCGCCCTGCCCTGCTTCACCAACGCGGTTCATGCCGTCATTCCAGTCACCCGTACCCATCAACGGAAGGCCGTGCTTGCCATAGGCGAGGCTTAGATCAAGAGCGCGGGCGCAATGTTCATAGAGCGTAGCTGCTTCATCCGTCACCCTTGGCAGGAAGAAGGCATCGTGCTCCCCGGCTACAAGCGATTGACCTTCTAGGAAGTGAACTATTTCATCAAGGATTTTAAAATCCTCAGTCACCTTAACATAACGCTGAACGCAGTTCGCCAACCAAATATTATCATCAGAAATGCGGGTCCGGACGCCAGCGCCCGTAGCAGGCAGCCACCAATGTTGAAAATCACCTTGAACAAATTGTCGCGCAGCCGCTTTCAAAATATGTTCTCGCGCAAGCTCCGGCTTTGCGGTAAGCAGCGCTATCGAATCCTGCAGTTGATCTCTAAATCCAAATGCACCACTGGCCTGATAGAAGCCTGAGCGAGCCCACATACGGCAAGCAATGGTTTGATAGAGCAGCCAACCGTTCATCATAATATCAAAGGAACGATCAGGCGTTTTCACCTGCACTTGACAAAGGGTTTCAGTCCAAAATTTCTTAACGTCGTTCAGAACTGCATCTGCGCCAATTTCTCTGTAGCGCGTAATTAAAGACTGAGCATCTTGAACATTAGCACCTGCGCCCAACAGAATGAGAAGCTCCGCGGTGTCACCCGGTTTGATGGTGATTTTAGTTTGCATAGCACCACATGGATTCATTCCAGCACCCGTCCTGTTTGACATCGGCAGACCGTCCAATAAAGATTCAGGTGCACCGAGATTTCCATAAGCACCTAAAAATTCGCGGCGATCGCCCGTCCAACTGCCTTGAAGCCCACCCATATCGGAAAAACCAATTTGATCCGCTCCCGAAAGATTCCAAGGATTGCGCATCATCATCGCATTTGTTATGGGGTCCATCTCACTCGTCAAAAATGGCGCAGTTGCAGCGCGCGTCAAGCCCATCACCCATTCAACATAGTGCGTTATTAAAAGTTCGCGCTGCACTGATGACGTGTTGGTAATTTTTAATCGTGAGATTTTGATGGCATCAGACAGTGGAACAAGTTGCAGTAATTCCATGCGCAAGTTCCTTACCTCACGCTCAAAAATCGTATAGCCAAATCCATGACGGGTGACGTGCGTGCCCTCAGTTGAATTGATTGGTGAAAAACATGGTGAAAGTAAATCACCGCCTGCTTCATCCTGAACATAAATCACCTCACTTGGCGGACGACTAACGGGATCATTGCTCCAGCTTGTGAGTTTATTTTCGCGGGAGTTTCCAGCCCACGAGTAGCCACCGCCATCAGCCGCAGTTTGAAAACCAAAATTAGGATTGGCAATAACATTGATCCATGGCGCCGGTGGCGCAATGCCCTTTGCAAAATGGGTTACATACTCGGTTCCATCAGCTGAAAATCCGCCAAAGTTATTAAAAAACTCTAGCGGCTTGCTATCCAGAGCAGCAGTTTTTGGTGATGTAAAAAATTCAGTCCGCTGCGATTTTTGCAAAGGCTTTATTTCGCGCATTTCACCCAAACGGGCCAACTGAAGTGACAGACTACCACGCCTCGCATAAAGTACAACTCGGGCCACCGCGGGCAAGACTCGCAAGGCTTCTGCCGAAACCAGATCAGCCCGCAGCATATAAACTTGGCCCAAACTATCAGATGCGCCAGTTGTTTTAATAAGATTGATTTTGCGAACCAACGCCTCGATAGCTAATTGTAGATCTTGCACATATGACGACATCCGATCATTCAAAATGACAATATCAACAACCAGCCGCTTGGTCTTCCAATATACAAAGGCATTCAACAGCTGATGAATCATTTCAATATCTTCAATGTCGTCGATGCGCACTAATATGATTGACCGATCGCCGGAAATACCAAGTTGCCACAATACCGATTGCGCACCCATGTCTTGCTTCAAAGATTTTGAAGATGGCCGCAGCGCCGCGTTGGCATAAATGACGTGGCTCGCCAATGTCTGATAAAGATGTGCATCATCAATACCGATAGAAAGATGACGCAATTGAATTTGCGCTTGCGTCCAAGCCAACGTCAAAGCGCGATCATAAGCTGCGGCCTGACGATGGCGATCTACAAGATCCAGTACGCCTTGGCGTGAATCGGCAGCAACTGTCCACATAGTGCAACTCACTTGCCTGCCAGCAGGAATACGCAATCTCAGGCGCAGGACAAAGACTGGGTCCAGAACGCTGCCCACGGATCCGGACAGACGCTCGGTAGTCGTCATCGCAATTGGCATTCGCGTGGTGCAGCCAACACCAAGGAAGCGCGCTCTGTCGGTCTCAAACTCCAGATCACCAACCGCGCTACCCTTTACAAGCATGAATTGGGCCACCCATATGTTAGGATCATTGGGTGATCTTTTGCGCCGCGTCGCCACTAGTGTCTCCAACTCTTCCACATATTCAGTAGTGACAAACATTTTTGAAAAAGCAGGATGAGCGGTGTCAGCCAACGCGGGCGCTAAAACCAATTCCGCATAGGATGTTAGCTCAATCTCCCTCGCCGTGAGACCCGTGTTGATGAGCGTTGTGCGCCGCGCTTCAGCATTGTCTTCAGGCGAAACCACGCACTCCAAACTGGTTGTGATGTATCCATCTTGACGCCTGAATTCTGCTTTGTCTTCGCTAAATCTCACATTATAATTGTCAGGAATTGTAGCAACAGGCATGTGGCCAGCTGACCAAATTTTTCCTGTGCGACGATCTCGCAAATAGACGTAGGAGCCCCAGTCATCACAAACACCGTCTTCACGCCAACGTGTGAGTGAAAGGCCATTCCAATTGCTATAGCCAGATCCGGCTGCCGTAAGCATCACTGTATACTGGCCATTGGAAAGAACATGCGTGGCTGGAGAGCCACTTGATAGTGCGTTGATCACCCGTGATTTTGACACGTGAGCTGCTGGTGTGCTTTGCAAAACTACGGATGTTTTTAATCGTTTTTGCTCCAGTGGGACATCACGAGGAGCGCGTTCTTGCAGCAGCAGTTCTGAAGCTTTAATCATCGGCTCCTCATGGAACCTGCTTCGCATCGCCCCATCCTTGACCGCATTGAGAATAGCAACAATCGTCATCCCTTGATGATGGGCAAAATAAGCTTGTACCAGAGCAACAGGTTCACCACCACGTAACCGCGATGGCGTGAAATCCAGAGCTTCATAATAACCGTAACGTCCTCTGCTGCCGAGCTTGGCGAGCCTTTCATAATTCTGAGCCGCCAAGCGCGGCGCCACCATGGCAGCAAGGCCGCTAGCATAAGGCGCAATCACACGGTTATCCGCAAGGCCGCGCTTTAAGCCAAGGCCCGGCACGCCAAAATTGGAATATTGATAGGTGAACTCAATATCACGCGCGTTATAAGCTGACTCCGAAATACCCCACGGAATATCAAAAGTTTTTGCATATTCTATTTGGCGGTTCACAACCAAATGCATAGTTTGATCGAGCAACCCCGCACCGGGCGCTCTCATCACCAATGATGGCATGAGATATTCAAACATCGAACCCGACCATGACACAAGTGCAGCACCACCCTTCACAGCCGTCACTGTGCGCCCAAGTCTGAACCAATGCCGTGTTCGCAGATCACCTTTTGCAATGGCTAAGAAGCTGGCAAGTCGCGCTTCTGAGGCCAGCAAATCGTAACAGCTTTCGTCGCGCATCGCTTCGGCTACACGGTAACCAATTGAAAACAACAGGCGCTGTGGATCAAGCAGAAAACCAAACTCCATCATCAAGGCCAGTTCACGAATATCGGTGTTCAAGCTGCTGATGCGTTTTACCAGATCAGCAGGGATACTATCAATCGTTGCAGCATCTGCGAGATGGCTTTCAACTGTATCTTGGAGCGATTTGGTCCATTCTAATAATTGCTCGCTCGCTGGTGAATTTTGTTCTTGAGCTAGCCGCACAGCAGTTGCGTTTATCTTGGTGGTTTGCACGGCCAATTCAATCAGTCGAATAGCAATTGATTCTGGCGCTTCGGTGGTTTTTTTCAGCAAGCGGCGAAGGGCGGCCAATTCAGTTTCAAATTGCTTGCGAATTGGTTTGAAACTGCTCCGATCATTAGGAATATCAACGAGCTCTGCTTCGACAATATGCAAGGCGTCCGCAATACCATTCAAAGTCGCAGCCAGATCATGCGGTGATGTCACCCAATGAGTGAGGCAGTTTGAAAGCGCAATGAGGTGCCCTGCCAGATTTCCACTATCGACTGTAGAGACGTATTTTGGTTCCAAAGGAAGTAAACTTGCCGTGTCATACCAATTATAGAGATGGCCGCGATACTTTTCCAAATTCTTGATGGTTGTAAACGTTGCTTCAATTTTTTTCAATGTATCTCGCAATCCGAGCCAACCGAATTCCCGAGCACTGGCAATCGACAACAGATAGATCCCGATATTAGTGGGCGATGTGCGGTGGGCAACAATCGGCTTCGGAGTTTCTTGAAAATTATCAGGTGGCAACATCGAGTCGGCTGCTGTGACGAAAGTTTCAAAATATATCCAAGTACGGCGCGCCACCAACCGCAAGATTTTGCGATCCTCTGGTGAGGCTGCAAGCGCATCTTCCAATTCGGGTGAGAGGCTCATTTTATACGCAACCAGCGGAGCCAAAGTCCAGGCAATGGCGAAAGGTACGACAACCATCCACATATTACCTACGCGATATATAGCGATGGCAAACGCAAAAAGCCCCATTGCAACACTCGCGAGCATCAAACTATAGCTTGCGATGATGCTGGATTTTGAATTGGATTGGCTTTGCGCGGCAGTCGTCCATTCTAGAAGATTTTTTCGACTGATCAGAAGTCGATAGATAGTACGCGCAACTGCATCGATCATTAAATAAGCTTGATGACCAAGGAACACCAGATTAGCCGCCGTTGTTGATAGGGCTTGCGCAAAGTCTCCGCCAATCGATTTCAATCGACTTTCTAACGTTAGGGCTTGAGCCCTTGGCAAAGCGCCGGATATGGCTGGCAGAAGCGATGGGATCATGCTCAGCGAAATAATAAAAATCGTCCAGATTGCGGCGGATGCTGCGGGCAACAACAGCCAACCAGCAAACAAGCTCAACAAGGTCGCAACGGGCGAAAGTGAGCGACGAATATTATCGCTCATTTTCCACAAACCCAAGGGTGGAATAATAAGTTTTGCTGAAGACCTACTCAACATCCAAGGCAGAAGCTGCCAATCACCACGCACCCAGCGGTGCTGGCGCGCTGCGGCAACGCTGTAACGCTCAGGAAACTCCTCAACAACTTCAACATCTGTCACCAATGTCGAACGCGCAAATATGCCTTCGAACAAATCATGGCTAAGCATGGAATTTTCAGGAATTTTGTCTGCCATTGCGGCTTCAAAAGCATCAATATCGTAAATGCCTTTGCCTGCGAATGAGCCCTCACCAAACACGTCCTGATAAACATCAGAAACCGCAAAAACGTAAGGATCAATGCCGCGTGTGGCTGAAAACACCTGCTGGAACAGCGAACCATAGTGACCTACAGGAAGCGAAGGAGTCACGCGCGGCTGCATCACACCATAGCCACTCGTCACACGCTGTATTGCGGAGTCAAATCGGGGTTGATTGAGCGGATGAGCAATTTTACCAACCAGCCGTCGTGCTGCATCACGCGGCAACCGAGTATCCGCATCCAATGTCAGCACATATTTAATCGCATCGGGCAAGCGCCCAGCTATCACCATAAAGCTGGTGTCAACAGCGCCGCGCAACAACCGATTGAGCTCATGCAACTTTCCACGCTTACGTTCCCAGCCCATCCATTTGCCCTGCTGTGGGTTCCACAATCTTGACCGGTGAAGCAATATGAATCGGTTTGTGCCATGGCGTAAATTCAGGCGCGCAATGCCATCAATTGCCGTGCGCAGCAATTGTTCATCAGATGCTGCATGTTCAGAAACTGAATCCGTCCAATCTGTTGCCAGCGCGAAATAGAGTTCTCCATCTCCATTTGAGAGGAAATGTATTTCCAAGCGTTCCACCAACTCCTCAATGTCTTCGTGCGATGTGAGGAGTGTCGGAATAACCACCAACGTGCGTAGGTGAGCGGGGACACCTTCACGAAGAGCAAGGCCCGGAATAATTGATGCATCCATCAGTCGCGTGATGGCAAAGTTGATCAGGGCTAGTGCCGCATCAGAAATCGGGGTTAAGGCCAGAAATGCAACGAGCACAATAGTCCATATTGAAAGTTCGAGTTTAACTAATGGAAGGAGACCCAACAGAAGGAGGGCAATCGTTACGAGTGCCAAGCTGCCAAGATAACCAAGCAATCCCGCCGAGCGCAGGCCCATACGAATACGCCGCATCATAGGTGCTCGAAATTTCAACGTCGTTTCAAAATCTTTCCGTCCAATTCCAATCAATCTGTGCCCCGCATCATCTGTTCCATCAATGGCCAGCTGTGCAACTTCAATCTCGCTATACTCTGCGCCTCGTGCCATTTCTTCAACTGCAGTGCGATAAATTGTGCGGCTGGCAAAGTCCATTTCTGCATACGTTGCGGTGGTACGCAAAAGCGCGTCAACATGGCTCACGCCATCGAACCACAGTTCCCAATTCACATCCGAAATCAGTCGAAGGCTGGTTATGATGTTTCGCACAGTCACATTCGCCGTGCCTTGGCGGTGATGTTCCTCGTTAACGGCAAACTCAAGCGTATACCCCAAACTATCAGTTTTAATTTTCAACCAATCGAGCATCTGTACTGCAAGGCCATCGTGGTCGCGCAAACGCTGAATGAGTTGAACTGCAAACGACTGGGTGACTTTAGGTTCTTTAAGCCGCTTGAATATATCATCGATGCTCGAGTGATTTTGATCGCCATTCAAAACCTCATCTGCAATCGCATCAGCGGCCTCGCGAGCCTTGCGAGATTCCACAATACGTTGCGAAACCCGACGCAGATTTTCCACAAGTATCAGTCGCAGGCTAATCGCAACCGCCCATAATTCGCCAATCGTCAACACTTGAACTTGCTGATACGCGTTCACAAAATCCGTCAATGATGCAGCATCAAACCGGCTGTCAGTGTGGGCCACATGCGCCCAAACCAATCCGAAAATGCGCGGATGTCCTGCCAAAGGACCATCTACCAATTTGGGTAATTGCCGATAAAATCCTTGAGGTAAGTCAGCGCGTGTTTGGCGAATTTGCTCTTCAACGAGGTGATAATTATCAATCAACCATTCGGCGGCAGGCGTTATGGATTTTCCCAAGGCAACCGCACGGCAAATTTCACTGTCTGCAATATTTAAAGCCACCGCATTATCACTCAATCTGTCGATGATTGAATACACACGGAGTGGTTGGATCGTCACCAGCTGAGATTCAGCCAAACTGTGGGCATGTTGACGAAGGCGTTCATGCCCAAAAATCTCGGCGCTTATCGGCTGTAAGTCATCCCATTGTTGAGTGTTCTTCTGAAAGAGACGTCGCATATCTACTTGCCCTCCGCGTATTTTATAAAAATTTATTGCGGGAGCATCGACTCTGCTAACTTGAAAAACTTCCGTGCATAAGCGACGATCTGACCATCGGTGGGATGATCCACTGTTTCGACACCCCGAATTTTTTCTTTTAGTATTTGATCATGCTGCGTGATGTGTTTGACAAGCTCCGTTTTCGCATTGCCCGGGCCAATAATAAGAATTTCTTCAACACTCTCGACAGCGCTAGCAACCGCGTGAAGAAAAGAAGAATCAAGTGTTTCATGGCCACTGCCGATGGTGTTGGCTTTGTGGTGAATATGCATCGCAGGGGTTTCAGGACGAAGTGTTTGATGTCCCACATCGGTAGCGTTGAAATTGAATATTTTCGCTTCATGATGGTCAATCCATATGACAGCGTGAAAATGGGGAGTTGTCATAGCTTCGCCTGTGCTGTTTGCCTCAAGTGGAGATAACTCCCCACGTTGGTAATAGTTCCGCTGGTATCAGTAAAACTATGGAGCTGAGCTGCATTGGTGCTGGCCGAACGCGGATCGATTTAATTTCACTCTCGAGTGGGAACGATTACGAGTATCGCTGCGTTTACTTGTTGCGCAGTTCGTGTGTCAACCGGACGCGACGGCATAAGGAACGCGGTGGTTTTTCTGGTCTCCCACTGCGGCCAACGCAACGGCAGTCGAGCCTTTACCCCGTCCACGAGCTCGCGCATTTCGTCTTGCGTGCACAACTAGGACCAGAAGAATGTTGTCCTACTGATCGTTACTCGAAGACGGGGGTAACAGGTCTATCGTTGCCCTTGGACAATTCATCATGCCATTGGCCGACCGAATCCTCAAACGCAATGCCCACGGTATTGCCTGTTTGCTCATGTTCGTGCGCTGCAGAAAGGGCCGCTGCCCGCGCATCATCATGACTGCGAAATGTTTCCGAAAACGTTTGGCCAACTTGGTAGGCCCAACCTTCTCCATGCTTAACAATCTTGTAAATCACGTGAGCCATGTAAACTTCCAATAGTTAAGAATTTCAACTCCTGCGAGATTAACGGAGGCCGAAGAACCCTAGGACCGCCAATACAACGACGACCAAACCAACCAGATAAATAATCGAGTTCATTGCATTTCTCCTGATTAATGTTGTGAGCTTCCTTGTTCTAAACAACGCAGATCAATCAAAACTGTTCCAAATGTTCGAGATCATTTGTTTGTAAAAATACCACAAGAAGATTTTTCTCACGGTAATACTGCGATGTAAATTCCAAGCTGCTTCGGGTTATGTATTTATCATTGACTCAGCCAATTCGGTCAGTGCTGCATCATTCGTTTTTCTTCATGTAAAATTACATCAAGAAGTATTTCGGAATCATCAAACCCGATTTCACCGGCTCAACGTTTCAATGTGCGCTACCACGCAATCTCATACTCGCCAGCCGCTTACGCTATTGCAATGAAGGCAGAGTCAAGCGCCATTCATCTTTTGTATTGCTTGATCAAACCCTCACCTTCTTTCACAATTTTCATGATGGCATCAAAGATTTTGGCTTGGCGCTATTATCCACGCTTGGCTGACGCTGCGTGGTGTTGAGCAATTGCACGTTGTGAGATTTAAGCGGTCTCAGCGGTTGATGCGCTATAATAGATTTCTATTGTGGACCAGAGTTGCAACTTTAATAACAGAGGCTAGTCGGCGAAATGACTAGGTTGGTCCGGCTTCACCAATGCGGATGCTTTATTCTTAGTTTTGGGAAGGATTGCAACTGTATGCCGTAGACTTTGCGTCTGCGAATGCTCATTTTTAATTGACCACGCAACACTAATAATCTGCGCTCGTGCTGTGGCATAGGAAGACAACGCAAAAGATACTTTTGTTTGGTTTTGCTTGGAGAGAAGAGATAACGCAAACAAATAAATTCAGTTTTTTCTAGGGCGTGTCTTCATTTGAGCCAAGCCAATGCGTATACGAGACGAAAGCCAGCGAGGAAGTTTCTGGCAGTTTTTCTGGAGCGCGTTCGAATGCTCGGAAGTGTTTGAGTGTTTTGAAGAAGCGTTCGACGAAATTGCGTTTGGCGGAGAGTGCAAAGTCGCATTCACGTTTGACCGAGCGATTTTATTTTGGCGGGATCACCGGAGTGCTGCTGCGCACACGGAGGCTGGATAAAGCCGTCTGCATCATACCCCTTATCGGCCAACAGGGCAGCGGACGTTATATCCGCGGTGAGCGTTTCAGATCCAGCGATATCGTGAACTTGACCTTTGGTCAGAGACACTTTCAACGGATTGCCCAACGCATCCATAACCACATGTAATTTCGTTGTCACCCCACTACCCGAGCCGGCTATGGCTTGGTCGCAGTCGTCTTTTTTTGAGCGCCCGCGCTGTGGTGGTGAGCTCACACAATAGTTGCGTCGATCATGGCGTACTCATTGTCGGGATCATCTGCCAAGGTCTTGAAAAGAGTCTCCCAAACACTGCTCTTCGCCCACCGCGAAAATCGCGTGTGGATATTATTCCAAGCTCCAAAACGCTCCGGAAAATCGTGCCAAGGCGCACCTGATCTGAACGACCAAATCACCGCCTCGACAAATAGACGATTGTCACAGTCGCTATTGCGACCAACTGCACTCGGACGCCCCGGCGGCAACAACTCAATCCCTTCGCTGTGCCCTGCACAAATCACTTCCAACGCTTGCGCTATAGAATACCAAGTCGCTTCGATGGATAATCTACCATCAAAGCAGCCAAAGCACTTATGGTTCCGTCCCCGCCCGCAGCTACAATGATGTCGCAGCACTATCGCACTGCCCTTTTTGCAAGATAACGGATCGACTCTCCTATGTCGTTTTTAAGATTTCAGGGAGCTCACCGTACTTGGAAAATAGGTCTATAATAGTGATAATTTTAGCATGGTCCATACTGCTTGATTGTTCGCTGAGAATACACCGAATTTTCAAACTATTAGAAATGCCAACAGTGTGAGCCCGGCGCGATTGTTACATCGCGCTGGGTTAGAATAAAATTATATTCACCTTTACGCGATTACGCGGCCTCAGCCTGCATATTTATGACCGATTTTGCAAGAGTTGTGAGGGCGGTGTCCGTCCTCTTTTCTTCTTGCAATGTCGCATCCAAAAGGGAGATTGCTCCCTCAATTCCCAGTTCCTCAGCCCAGCATTTCAAAGTGCCATAGCGTGACATTTCATAGTGTTCGACAGCTTGGGCAACAGCAAGAAGTGCCGGATCAAGAGCGGGTGAACCCTTGTATTCTTCAATAAGACCTTCGCCTTCTTTAACAATGCCCATAATGGCATCACATGTTTTGGCTTGAGGTTTGGCATTAATCAAACCAAACACCTCTTCAAGGCGTTTGACGTGACCCTCGGTTTCAACCTTGTGTTTTTCAAACGCAGCCTTTAGCTCGGGAGAGATCGCAGCTTTTGCCATTTTCGGCAAAGTCGCTACAATTTTCTTTTCCGCAAAATAAACGTCTTTCAAGGTGTCATGAAATAAATCATCAAGCAGCTTAGTGGATTTCGTCATAATCTTCTCCTGTTTGAGTGTTTTAAAATTGTTTTCTTTCCTACCGAAAATCCCGTTCTCTTTCAGCGGCCGTGCGAATAGACTCGTAAGGGCCGGCATCAGGATTGAACTGATCCCATCCCGCCTTTCGATATGCTGCGCCTTGTTTGATAGGATCGATCGGAATAAAATTATTAAGGATCGACTGAACTGTTTCAATGTTGTGGTCTTCTGCTTGGACTGAAACCATCGTGCCGCCGCGCCGCACTGCTTCAGAATAAACATGCGCATGGTCTTCTGGCACGCCCGAGCCAACAAGCGAACCGACGATGCCGCCTGTCACACCGCCTGCTGCTGCCACCGCCGCTGTGGACGCAAGCCATCCCGCGGCCACAACTGGTCCCAAACCAGGAATAGCTAAAAGGCCTAGTCCTGCCAGAAGCCCCGCAGCGCCTCCAACTGTGGCACCAATGCTTGCCCCCGCGCCAGCCTCAGTACCTTCATCACGTTCCTTAATATCCTCAAATTGATGGGTCACGTTCTCATTTGCTAAGACGCTAATAGACGCCATGGGAATGCCTGCCGCCTCCAAATCATCAACAACATTGCGTGCCTTTTCGTAATTATCATAAACTTTTGTAATCGTTTTCATTTGATTGCCTTTCAAGATTGAAGATTGGATTTATTGCGCAACAACGTTGCCTTTGAAATCGACGGCCACGTTGACACTCTTTCCGTCCTTCGTTGCGGTTCCACGCCAAATTCCTTTTTCGTCTTTAGTCAAAGCACTTGGCAGATCCAAACCGGCTCCCACAATGCGATCTTTTGCTTGCTCTTCGGTGAAACTGTTTGCACCTTCCAAAGGTGCTCCAACTTCAATAACTGCAACTTTAAAAACGTCTGCTTTGCAGTTTTCATTGAAGCTAGTTTCATTAATAGTGGCGTCAGCATCTATCGTTTTATTGGCGGTGCGCATCATCGCCAAATAACGATTGGCTTCGGCACCACTGAGTATACCGTCACTATTTATATCAGCTTGCTTCCACTGTGCCTGGCATTCTGCGTCGGTCATTGCAGACGCTGGTGCACCAAGGGCTATACACGCAATTGCACTCAAAAAAAAAGTCTTCATCATCTTTCCTCATTTTGAATTATAGTGGGCGCATGGCTAGCGCTTGCTTCTCCTAACTTTCTCCTCTTGCCAAAGTTCCATCGTTCTGAAGACAATAATGAAAAATTTTAGACAGAACGCTGTAAGCAAATGGGAAACTTTATCTATTCTTTGAAATTTCAAAAAAAGACGGATGATTATTCTTCATTTAATCAAAATTACAAGCAGCATTCCATGGATAAAAACGAGAATGGAAATATTGGCAAAGATGAACTCGCGGCACAGTGTCGGGCCAGTGATTTCCCAAGTGGGACCGCTCAATGGCGATAGCTGTTTAATGGGGCTTATGAGAGAGGCGGAAATTCTCTTCCGCCTCATTTTGTTAGTCGTCGGTGGCGAACACTTCGCCCATTTCAAGTTGAATTAGTGCACTTTGCCAACGCATTGAAGCCGCGATAATAATACGATTCAATTGGGGCGGGCGGGATCCTCGGCTGAAAAAAATCAATTGATTGCTATATTAAAACGAGAAATCACGCAGCTTCTTTCACTGCGGTATTAAAAAAGAGGGCCTGACTGACTAATGCTTTTACCATATCGGGTAAAAATGGCTTGGTGATAAGAAACGTGGGTTCTGTCCTTGCGCCTGTTAAAAGCCTCTCCGGAAAGGCGGTGATAAAGATGACGGGTAAATTCTTTGTGGCTAATATTCGGTTGACCGCGTCAATCCCTGAGCTTCCGTCTACAAGTTGAATGTCAGCCAATACCAACTCCGGCTTGGTACGCATTGCCAATTGAATAGCCTCCTGTTCTGTTCGCGCAATCCCTACAACGCGATGACCTAAACTTTCCACTATAAATTCAAGATCCATCGCTATAATGGGCTCATCTTCGATAATCATCACATCGGCCACGACTTGGTCCAAGATTGTTTGAGAAGCCCCCTCAAGCAGCTCTCTTATATTAATTAAGGATCTACCGAGAATTTCTGAAATCTCTTCCCGGCTAAAACCTTCCACCGCAGACAGTAGAAAAGCCTGTCTAGCTGCCAGAGTAATTTTAGATAATTTTTTGTAGGCTATTTCTTCCACAGAATTTGGATAGTGGCCGTCATGTAAATTCAGAGAAGAAGAACCCCATAATTGGCAGAATTTTCTGTAGAGAGATATTCTAGTATTAGATTCTTTTTGAAATGCAGCGAGATCGGCAATTATTGCTTCGAGCACTGCAGCGACATAAGCATCCCCACTAATCTGATTGCCGCTTAAAGCGCGGGAAAAGCGTCTCAAATAAGGTAGATGGAGTGCA
>JANMWK010000010.1:0-26718 GCA_031393975.1 Hyphomicrobiales bacterium | reverse complement strand
GCATAGAAACCGCTGGGATGAACAGTCAGCATGCTGCAAATACTGCGGACATTGAACTGTTGGTGACGCCCTTTTATTTATAAACGCGTATCTCATTCGTTGCCCGAAAGCCGATGTTTACATCGGCGACAGGGTTGCATCCTTGGCGAAATACGCGTTCGCAAGCGCTCACCTCTTTTTAGGATGTCACGATCCTCGGTGACACGAGCCAGTTCTTGCTTCAGCCGCCTGATCTCTGCGGTCTGATCGTCCTTCACGACCGCAGTCGGTGAAACAGCATAACGCTTCACCCAGCTGTACAGCGAATGTGTGCTCACACCCAGACGCTTTGAAACATCAGCAACGGAATGCCCGCGTTCCGTGATCTGCTTGATTGCATCCAGTCTAAAATCTTCAGTGAAATTACCTTGTCCCATGATCGTCTCCTTGCCTCATTTTAATGGGGCAAAGTGTCTACAAATCTAGGGGCTATTCATTTCGTCGACACATCTCAGACTGTTCCTGTGACCTGAAAGCGTGGTCCGTTCAACCTCCGTACCTATGGCTTCCAATAAAATGCCGACAAGTTCAGGCATGGTCCGAATGGGCTTTCCCTTGGCAAGTTTCGGCGTGGCAGGGCCCTTTCCTGCCATCATCTCGGTGAACATGTCGCTTATTTTTCCAGCCACTCCGTGTGGTTCTTGAGGTGGCAACCGATGTATCTGACTTCAGCACCCATTGGATAGAATGCAAGATGTTTGTATTTATCTGACGACGAACATTTTTTTATTGCGCCTTCGCCGCCATCAATCGGAACGTATTTTTCAGACCCGGATAGATGCTTTGGTAAGCTTCAAAAATATCTGTGTAACGCCCGTGCGATGCCGCATCGGGTTCAAAGCTTCTCTCAACACCGGTCATGGCATTGGCAGCTTCACGTATGTCTTTGTAAAAACCACAAGCCGCAGCGGCGTGAATGCCTGCGCCTAAGGCCGTGCTTTCCCGCTCGCGCGCAAAACGCACAGAACGACCGAGCACGTTGGCAATAATTTGGCACCACAACGTGCTGCGTGCGCCACCGCCCACGACGATAATCTCATCAATTGTCGATCCCGTGGCAGCTTCCATGCCGGTCATGAGCAGTCGTTCTTCAAGCGCCACACCTTCAAGAATAGCACGATACATATGAGCTTTGCCATGCAGCCCTGATAGACCAACAAACGCACCTCGTGCATGGCCATCCCAATAGGGCGACATCGCACCAGTCCAATAAGGCAAGCACAAAAGTCCTTCCGCGCCATCTACCACTTTGGCAGCATCGGTTTCCAGAATCTGTTCCAGCGTTTCACCAGGTTTCAGGTTTGCACCGTTCAATCCTGAAAGCTGTTCAACAAACCAAACAATATTTTGTGTGCCGCCGCCGATAAAAGTTTCGAGAATATAAGTGCCAGGCACAGGGCCGCTCACGGTGCGGTAGGCCATCGAATGACTGTATTTTTCGGAATAAACACCAGACACGGTTCCCGTACCAATATTGAGATAGGCCCGGCCCGGACGCGTGACATTGCAGCCAAGACCTGCCGACTGGCCATCGCCCGCACCGATCACAATCGGAAGGCCCGCGGGAAGTTTTAGTTTTGCAGCAACAGTTGCAGTCAACCGACCAGCAATGGCACCGGGCGGCAACAAGCGACTGACTTGGCTGCGCGCCAGACCCGCCATCTCCAGTAAATTTTCATCATAGTCGAAGCGCTGCATATCAACCAAACCAAGCGGATCGGCACAGGCCCAGGACGTTGCCCATATACCAGTTAGTTTCTGCACCAGATAACCTGCAACTTCGACAACATGAGCCGTTCGCGCGATAGTTTCCGGCTCATGTTTCCGCAGCCACAAAAGTTTATACCAAGCGGGCGTGGGGTTTGGCGGCTTGCCAGTTATGCGGTGAACTTCTGCGTTGCCATACGCTTCTACCTCTGCTGTGGCACGCATATCCATCCACGTCATTGCCGGGCGAATAGGGTTTCCAGCGGCATCGAGACAGACAAATGTTTCGCGCTGTTGGGTTATCGCGATTGCAGCAATACGATCACCACCCACTAGCGCCACCACGTCATAAATGGCCGCGGCGGTTGCAGTCCACCAATCCGTAGCGTTCTGTTCCACCCAACCAGAGCGCACATGGTCGAGCTCATAGGTATGGCGGGCCGTGGCAACGGCCCTGCCCGTCTGATCCCAAACGATGGCCTTGGAGGCCGTGGTTGAACAATCAACACCAATAACCAGATCCTTGCTCATGGTGCCAAGGCCCATTCAATCATCTCATCAGTCCACAAACCCATCATGTCGAGAAGGTCGATTAGATTGAAGCGATTGCGCATCAAATGACAATTCGAAACCGCCCAGCGCGTCAGTGATGGAGAGATCGAAGGATTGAGGTCAACAAATGTTGATGGAGCACTTGAAGCTTGCAAGGCCGTGCGCAAAGTCTGTGAAGGTTGCACCATCTTGCCAAACTCTAAACTATGCTGTTTCCAGTTTTCAACAACACTCACAAAGTGCTGCCAATTATCATTCACCAACGCCAACTTCTTCTGGCAGTCACGCCAACATTCAGCAGCAATTGCACCATCAGCGTCTAAGTGTTTGAACGCGTTTTCAATGCGAAGCTGCATTGAGTGCGGATCAGGTTTTTTAAGTAATTTCGGATCAATTATATCCGTTTCAATCACCCGCCGCCATAGCTTTGACGCTACAAGGCTGGCCACACCAACCTGCGCGCCATGCAAGCCAATCGGTTGATGGTTGGCGGCATGATGCAAATCCAGCATATGGCTGATCACGTGTTCAACACCGGACAAACACGCCGTGGTGTTTGACACACCCGAGACAATACCACGCAATGCCAGAAGGCGGGTCAGCTGAATTGTAGCGGATGCTTCACCCTTGGCAATGCCACTTGACCAAACAGGTGTTTCGGAGGCGGCAGCTTTCAGAAGGTTCATCGAAGCCGGATGAAACGTGTTGTCGAGGCCCAGAAGATTGGCGAGATACCAATCCGCTGGAGCCGTGAACAACGAAATTGCTTCGCCAAAGCCCGATGTATTCAATTCGCGCGGCGCTTCACCGATGGTGACTACATCGGCCAATACGATGGTCGGCCAACGCGACGGAATGGTGCGTTTCACCCCATTGCGCAAGATAACGGACACATTGTCAGTGAACCCATCTACAGAGGCTGCAGTCTGTACAACTACGTGCGGAATATTATTGTTGCGATGCGTAGCAACCTTGCCCACGTCGGTCATGGTGCCCGAACCAATGGTCACAACAAGATCGGCATCCTTAACGGCAATAGTTGCCATGTCGAGGATTGTGTCGTCGGCATGCAGTGTTGGATGGCCATCATCCAGTATCTCCATGCGGACCTTATGGTTGTCTTTAAGCTGTGCCACAACGAGTTGGCTCAGCCTCTTGCCTTGTCGCATGATCGCAGTTTTATCCATGAGGATGACCACAGCGGCGGGACTGGCCTTGCCGAAATATAACAGTGCTTCTTGAACCGCAGCTGCCACATGCAAATGTGCATCATCAGAAATGCGTACAGCTTGCATCTCAAGCGGAAACAGCCGCAAATCCGGATCTTCCGCCTTCAAATAGCGCCGCAAACCAACGAGATCGGTTGGGTCAGATAGATCGTGAGTGTGCGCCATAAAATCCTCAATTGAAAAAGCACCTAACTGCAGTGGTTCCTTGCAAAACCATAAGAGGCAATCCTCCCCAACAGCATGCTAAGTTTTTATACTATAAATGAATTTTTATGCAACAGTGGGAATGTGGGTTAAAATTCTGATTGCACTTCGAAGGCCACTCCGAATTCTGCGGCCTTGGTTAAGCCGCTAGAGTCAAGCGTCAGGACTGCAACACGTGTGAGCAGTTGCTTGGCCATGCTGGCGCGCAAGTGATCAAATCGGCTCAATCAAACAAAATACTAGGAGAGATTATTTTTTAGCAATAGGCTTGCAAGTTCAGCAAAACCTTGGCCGCCGGATTTTGTCGTAATCCAGGTCGGTGCCGCGGGCAGGCTGTTTTTAAAATGAAGCACGTTGGCAACGCCAACTGAATTTGGAAAATAATCAAACATGGGAGCATCGTTTGGGCTATCGCCAGCAAAGACAATCGTTTCGCGGTTAGCAGCCATATCAATTCCAAATTCATCGAGCATCATGCGAAGACTGGTTGTCAGTTTGTCATAGCCTCCATACCAGCCATTCACATGAATGGATGATACCTTGGCCGTGGCTCCTTGATCTTCAAATATTTCAACGATGCGATTGACTGCGGCAGGCGAAAGCGGAGGAACATCTTCGGCAAAATCAATGGCGAGATCGGCTTCGCGGTAGGCTTGGTCACTGGCAATCGCGGCACCAAGGACTTGGCCGATTATCTGAGATTGCAAGGCGTTCAGCTTTTCACGGTCATCGGCGCGCTCTGCGTTGGATTTCATGTATTTGCGGATCATGCGGCTGACCGATTGATCGTAGCGAAAGTAGAACGCGCCATTTTCTCCCACCACGCCATCCACCGGCCATTGCCGCGCAATCATATCACACCAGCCAGCCGGGCGGCCTGTAACCGGAATGACAATTAATCCCGCTTTTTGAAGGTCTTCAAGGGCCTGATAGGCAATGGCGGGAAGACGTCCGGACTCAGTCAAAGTATCATCTATGTCAGTCAACACGGCCCGCACTTTACGCCTCTCTGCGATGGGGAAACCTTCAATAGGCTGAAATTCTGCTCGTGCGCCAAACGAAAGCTTCATAAATTATTCTCCGATTAAGTTATTGAGTGACGCTTCCAAAAGCATAAGTCCACCGCGAAACGATGGAAACAAAAACCACCATAAACACAATAAAGTATCGGGACTCAAGTCAATTGAATAAATGAAATACAAATAGGATCAAATGAGAGGGCGGGAGCGGGAATTATTCCCCCAACATGAAACACAAACTGCCATGGTCCGCGTGTTTTGTGACGCAAAACTTTCCATTTGTGCTATTGCATTTGTCGAGGAGATTGAATTCAATGCGACAGACGGTGATAGAAGCAAAACGATGATGGAACCCGACAAAAAGGGCAGCGAAACGGCCCGTGCCGCATGGCTTTATTACAATGAAAATTTAACCCAAAGCGAAGTTGCACATGAACTAAACGTGAGCCGCAGTACAGTCACACGCCTGCTCAAACGCGCTGAGATTGAAGGCCTGGTTCACATTTCGTTGAATGTCACCGCCCATATTTTCAAGGCCGAACGCGATCTTGAGCGCGCCTATGGTCTGGAAAAAGCAAGGATTGTTCCCGATACCAACGACGACGTGACGCAGAAGCGTTGGCTCTGCCATCGCGCGGCAGAGTTGATGGTCGGAATGGTGGCAGAAGATTCAATTGTGGCGGTCAGTTGGGGGAGCACGATGCAGTCCATGGCCGACTCGTTGGTTGGCCAGCATCCGATAGCTGCGAAACAAATTGTAGCCCTGAATGGCGGGCTACATAATGCCTCACAGGGCACCAACACCTATGATGTCGCCAATCAGTTTGGCCGCTACTTTAACGCGCCCGCGCGGGTTCTCCTTGCGCCCGTTTATGTCAAAGATGAAGCAACTGCGATGGGGCTTGCCTCCGACCCCGGCATTCATGACGCGCTTGAACTTGCCCGCAAAGCGTCGATCGTAATTTATAGCTTAGGCGCAATGCATGGTGAAGCCACGATGTTCAAACTCCGCCATATCACTTCTGAGCAAGAGGGGTTCTTGCGCGAACGCGGCGCGGTCGGAGAAATTGCCTGCCGCTGGATTGACCGCAACGGCAAGCCAGTGCAATTGCCGTCTTCGATTAATCCGATTGGCATTTCATTGGATGATCTGAAGAAAATTCCACAGCGCATGGCCATTGCTGGAGGCGAGTTAAAGCAGGAAGTTGTTCTTGCCGCGCTGCGCGGCGGCTTCATCACCACACTAGTTACCGATGAACGCGCCGCCGCCTATTTGTTGGAAAATCACTGACTGGCGAATGATGCCCCTCAGAAACGCGCCCGCCTGTCAGTCAAGACGGCGAGAACAATCGTGATTCCGATCACGACTGGTTGAAGGTTGGGTGACACGTCAAGCAAAGCCATGCCGTTATTCAAAACCCCGATGATCAGAAGCCCGATAAACGTATTGAGCATGGTGCCCGATCCGCCAGCAAGGCTTGCACCACCAATGACCACGACAGCGATGACGTTGAGGAGAGAGGCCTGTCCCGCCGTGGGGATGGCGGCATCAAGGCGCGAGCCACTGATAATGCCAGCCAGTGCAGCTAGAAAACCAGCAATGACATAGACGCCAACCCGGACATGTTGCACATTAATACCAGACAGGCGCGCCACCTCTTCATTGCCGCCCACCGCATAGACGGCGCGACCACTTGGGCGAAATTGCAGCCAGAACGCTGCGACGAAAAAGAGTGCGATGCAAATGATCGCGTCCAACGGAAAAACTCCAAACACGCGTGTTTCGGTCAATGCACCGTACCAAGCGGGAAAGCCAGTAATCGGATGACCGTTGGTGAGAAACAGCGCAATTCCCGAACATGCTGACATGGTTGCCAGCGTGGCAACAAACGGTTGGATGCGCGCATAGTTTGATAGGACGCCGTTGATAAAGCCAACAAAAGCACCAACCAGAAGGCCAGCGATCACCCCAATCGCAAACGGCACTCCGTGATCGTGATTGAGCCATGCACCTGTCATCAGGCTGACAGACAAAGCCGCTCCAACCGAAAGGTCAATGCCCCCAGTGAAGATGACGAGTGCGGCACCGATGGCCATGATCCCGATGTCGGATACTTGGCTGAAGATGTTCATCAGGTTCTGTACGGTAAGAAAATACGGCGACGAGAACGACAAAACTATAACAATGGCGATCAGGCCAATCAGCGGACCAGGAAGGCGACCCAAGATGGCCAAGGAGCGGCTTGCGTTCGAGGTTGGTAGCTCGACTGAAGGCGTTTGTTTTGCTGCCACGTTGTCTACTCCATAAGGTTGGGACGTCATGCGCCGACCGCCAGTGACATGATGTTGGCCGGGGTGGCTTCTGCGCGGGATAAAATGCCGCGTTGTCGACCTTCCGACATCACCAGAACACGGTGGGAAAGGCCGAGAACTTCCTCCAGTTCCGAGGAAATGACAATCACCGCAATTCCATCAGCGGCGAGCTTGCGGATGATTTCATAGATGGCCATCTTCGCGCCGACATCAACGCCGCGAGTCGGTTCGTCAATGATGAGAATTTTGGGATTTTCTACCAGCCATTTGGCAATGAGCACCTTTTGTTGATTGCCACCAGACATCCGACCTGCAGGCTGGGTAAGATCACCGCGAATATCAAAACGCTGTTTTTGTATGCCCGCCAACTTATCAATACCAGCGCGCATGATCATGCCAAAACGCCGGAGTTTCTTCTCCCAAGGAAGTGCGATGTTCTCGCCCGCCGTGCGGTTGAGATGCAAGCCTTGGCCCTTGCGATCTTCCGGCACCATGAAGATGCCAGCATCTATCGCCCCGCGCGGGCTGTCGTATTTTAGAGGCATGTCGTCGACGCGGATTTCACCGGAATCGAGGCGATCCGCCCCCGCAATCACGCGTGCGACTTCAGTTCGACCTGAACCGATCAGGCCCGCAAACCCGAGTATTTCACCTTTGGCAACTTCAAAGGAGATGCCCTGAAACGCCCCGGCTCTGCTGAGTCCGTTGACCTTCAGCGCCACGCGTTCGCCACTTGGCGGCGGGGCATGATGTTCAAAGGTGAAATCACGGCCCACCATTGCATTGATAATATCTTGGGTGGCGACCGGGCCAGTTTCCCAATTTGCAACCAGCTCGCCGTCACGAAGGCACATCACGCTGTCAGCGATGTGGCGAATTTCGTCGAGGCGGTGCGAGACGTAGATGATGCCGGTTCCTTGCGCCTTCAACTCGCGAATTTGCGTGAGAACCAGTTCCGCTTCAGCTTGGCCAAGTGAAGCCGTGGGCTCATCGAAAATGATGTATTTCGGTTTGCGGATGATCGCCTTTGCGATCTCTATGCCTTGCTGCACCGCCATCGAAAGGCCACTGACTGTTCTCCGTGCATCGACATGTACACCCAGCACATCGAGTGTTTCTTGCGCTTCGCGCTCCATGCGCTTTCGATCGAGGCGGCCATTGCGCACAGGTAAGCGACCAAGAAAAATATTCTCGGCAACGGTCAGTCCCGATAGCAAACGGATTTCTTGGTGAATTAACGCAACGCCGCGATGCTGTGCATCAGAAGGCGAAGCCGGAGCATAGGGCACACCATCCAGTATCATATGCCCCTCACTGGGTTTTATGACGCCTGCGATGATCATATTCAAGGTCGATTTCCCAGCGCCATTCTCCCCGACGAGCCCGAGAACACTGCCTGGACGCAACGACAGATCAACGGACTTGAGCACTGGCCGAGCGCCAAAACTCTTCGTCAATTGTCGGCAACTGAGTCCGCGTTGATCAGGAGCAGTCATGGCTTGGGCAAGTCCTCTGCTGGCAAGTTTTGAGCTTAATGGAGGCGCTGCTTCGAGGCAACGGTTGTTCTGGAGAACACCTCGCCACTAGCGTTGGTTGCGAGCGGGCGCGAACTTGCAAAGGAGTTCGCGCCCACACCGCTTCAGCAATTTAGTATGATGCTGCTTTCGGACCCATAAATGTGGCCGGGCTATACTTGTCGAGATTGCCTTTATTGACCTGCGTTGTATCTTGATATTGCAATGCAGGAATATCTGCGCTCTTTCCCTTCACAATCATTGCAACGTCTTGCACAGCCATCTTGCCCATTGGATACGGGAGTTGTGCGGCGGTCGCTGTGACTGTTCCAGCCTTGATCGCAGGCCACATTGTTGGGAACCCGTCGATGCCGACAAAGAACATGCCAGTTTTGCCAGCTTTTTTCGCCGCTTTACCAGCACCGAGTGCCATGGCATCGCTTTCAGCGAAAATCGCCTTGAGGTTGGGGTGAGCCGTCAGAACGTTCTGAGTGGCTTTGAAGGCTTCGCCCTCATCCCAATTGGCAGTCTGCTCGGCGACAAGTTTGATATCAGGGAAGTTCTTCAAAGCTTCCTGAACGCCCTGTGTGCGCTGAACTTCCGCAGTCGATCCGAGAACACCGTGGAGGATCGCAATTTCGCCTTTGCCGCCCATCTGGGTGAACATCCAGGTGGTCAGCTCACGTGCTGCCTTAACACTGTCTGTGGCGATATAGGTCACATACTTGCCTTCGCCGGATTCCGGTTTTTGATCGATGAGAATAACCGGAACGCCCGCCGCATTCGCTGCTTTCACAGCGGCTGCACCGGCTGCTGAATCCTGTGAAGTTAAAATCAGTGCCACTGGCTTTTGCACCAGAAGGTCTTTCACTTGGCTAACCTGAAGACTCGAGTCGTTGTTGGCAGACACAATCTTGACGTCAAAACCAGCTTTGGCTGCTTCGTCGCGGATGCCATCAGCCTCAGCAATGTAAAACAGCGATTTCTGGTCGGCGATCGAAACCGCGATCAATGGCTTGCTGTCGGCCAAAGCGCTCGTTGCGGCGCAGACACCTGCGAGGGCGATTGTGCAACCTAGGACGCTCAGAAATGAAGCCTTAAGGCCTCGGGTTTTATTCTTTTCCATATTCATCTTCTCCGTTTCCATTGTTAAGTTCCCTATTTTTCCGCTCGGCTTTTTGCCAAGAAGCTCTCAATTTGGTTTGCGAGTGAGGTCAATCTTCAGAGATTCGAGACCTTCATCAAAAGCCCCATCCGCGATTAATGAGTTCGATTGACGCAAAAATTCATTATCTGGTTATTTGTATCATAGGGAGATATGCGCCGCAAGTCAAAAAGTGCCTTATAGTGTCGTAAATGTCTGTGTGTTAATGGGCAGGGCTAGTCCCTCCCGGGATTCTCTGCGCGAGATAATTCGACCATATTGAATTGGAGTTTTCTCATCGATTGTGGGGACTAAAAATCGGCCTAAATGAGAATAGGATGCGGAACAAAGGGGCGATCCGTCGACCCGCGGTACACCCTGACGCTCTATTTTGGCGTGACGTCAGGCCAATCTTTTCTCGGCTATTGTGCGGCCCGCATTGCGAAAGTCGGGTCTGTACCAAAGGATGTCTGGCCCATCCCAATTTGGCTCAACTCCGCAAAGCATATCGAAAAACCCAACAGCGGTGCTACGATTTTCGGTCACGTTTTCGCGAAAGGAATTCCAGAATCCGGGGTTTGAGGCCAAACGTTCGTTGATCAGTAATTTCTCGCCCAAACTTTCCAATACTGCTGAAGCCACGGAGAGACAGAAGCTGGCATAGGCATAGCCCTCTGGCCAGCGTGCCAAGCCCAGCTCACAAAGGCTGGATGTCTGCTCGGGGGCACAGGCCAGAGGCCTCGATCCCAGCATTTCCTTTAACAGCGAGCCGGCCGAATAAACCACAAAATCACTACGATTGGCATCTGCAAGATGGCGCGTGGCGTCAAATCCCTGCCGCCATTGGGCAAATGCAGCCGCCAAGGCCACCACGTCCACGTCTGGAACAGGCTGGTGCTGCGCAAACAGAAGGTCAACATTACGGATAAAACCTGTTAACACCGTACGGAAATGACGCGCCTCATGCACAAGGTCTGGCGTAAGATCCATCTCTTTCTTTATCGGCATTAACATGGCCTATCAATGTGCCTTGCAATGCGGCTCGTCAAGGTGTGAAATAGTCACATGAATATCGAAGCACCCTCGCGCACCCATATTATTACGCACTTGGCCTGCATGGCGGCCGGTATGCGCGATGGTCTACGGACAGCGCAATATTATGCAAGAGACCTGTCCAATGCCGATGGCGCAGGCTCTCCTGTTCCGCGCCAGAGCACATTCTTGTCCCGTGCCGTCGCCAGCATGGCAAAAGGCATGGACAGCAGCCTTTCCAAGGCGGGGGATGTTTCGGTGAGTCTATTCCGGCCGCAGTGGCGCGATTTGCCTTCACCCTTTGAACAATCCGTCAGGCTTGCGGTCAACCAATCCATCCAACAGAACCAGTTGGCGTTTACCTCCGAATTTACAGCTTATTTTTTTCGGGCCGCCTCATTGATCTTGCGGCGTTGGGCCCATGGGCCAAACCTCGTGCTGGAACACCGGGTTGAAGCTGCACGGCGCTCCTTGCAAAGCCAAGCCGTGGCTATGGACACACCCACCACTGTTAAAACTGCCCAAGTTTTGCTGAAACTGGTAATGGCTGCACCAATCGCGCGTTACGGCACGCCCACTGCGCAAGGTGCGATATTGACTGTTAACGATCCCAACATCACCATCATGGCCACGGCCTGCCTAGCCCTTCTTCTGGCAGAAGCCGGCAGGCCGATCGTAGCGCTGGATGAAATTGAGTTTCTAGAAATTTCCGCCGCGTTGTTGGGGCCACGGCTCATAATCCTGACCAGTGCAGTCGAGGCCCAAGATGTCGATGCGATTGCCAGTATTCTGCGCGCAGTGCGTGAGCTCTACTGAGTTTTAGCCAGCAAATGAAAAGCTGAATCGACCGAATACACGCTCGCTTGGGACTAAAAACGGGTCACTAGCAAGGAATGGGCGGGGACGGTCAAATATCTTAAAGTAGCGAGGCTGGAAGAGCTAGAAACCTTGCCATTTCATTTGAGGCTGATCACATATGAATGACCCGCCCGTAGGCATCCAATACGCTTTCATGCATCATTTCAGAAAGCGTGGGGTGCGGGAACACGGTGTGCATCAGTTCTTGCTCGGTTGTTTCCAAGCCCATGGCGATGACATAGCCTTGAATTAATTCCGTCACTTCAGCGCCCACCATATGCGCACCCAGCAAGCGTCCGGTTTTGGCATCGAAGATGGTTTTGATCAGGCCTTGGTCTTCGCCCAATGCAATGGCTTTGCCGTTGGCGAGGAATGGGAACTTGCCCACCTTCACTTCAAAGCCAGCAGCAATCGCCTTGGCTTCGGTGAGGCCGACGGAGGCTACTTGCGGGTGGCAATAGGTACAGCCGGGGATTTGGTCTTTCTTCATCGGGTGGGCATCAAGGCCTTTAATTTTCTCAACGCAGATTACACCTTCATGCTCGGCCTTGTGGGCCAGCATGGGTGGGCCAGCCACATCCCCAATGGCGTAAAGGCCACTCACATTGGTGCGGCCATAACCATCGGTTACCACGCAGCCCTTTTCGGTTTTCACACCAAGTTCTTCGAGGCCCAAGCCTTCAATATTGCCCACAACGCCTGTGGCGGCAATCACACGGTCAACGGTAATGGTTTCAGTTTTGCCAGCGGTTTCAATTGTGGCGACAACATTGTTGGCACCCTTTTTAAGCGCGGCAACTTTTGAACTGAGTTTGAATTTGAGGCCATGTTTCTCAAGTTGTTTCTGCGCAAACTTAGAAATTTCCACGTCTTCAACCGGCATGATCTGGTCCATGATTTCCACCACGGTGACATCAACACCCATGGCGTTGTAGAAAGACGCGAACTCAATGCCGATAGCGCCAGAGCCAATCACCAGCAGAGACTTCGGCATCTCTTGCGGAACCATGGCTTCAAAATAACTCCAAACCAATTTGCCATCATGCTCCAATCCGGGCAACACGCGGGGCCGCGCACCTGTGGCGAGAATGATGTGTTTGGCAGTGTAAGTCCCTGCCCCCAACGTGCCCTTTGGGGGTAGGTTTTGCGGTAGCATGGCCGGCTTTTCGGTTTCGGATACGATCACTTCGCCGGGCTTTGAAAGCTTGGCTTCCCCCCAGATGATTTGCACTTTGTTTTTCTTGAGAAGACCATTCACACCCATGGTGAGACGGGCAGATACAGCGCGCGAACGGGCTACAACTTTTGCCGGATCAAATTTGATATTGTCAGCGGCAAGGCCATAGTCTGCCGCGTGGTTCATATAGGTGTAAATTTCAGCCGAACGCAGCAGCGCTTTGGTGGGTATGCAACCCCAGTTCAAGCAAATACCGCCCAAATGTTCGCGTTCCACCAGCGCAACTTTGAAGCCAAGCTGGGCGGCGCGAATGGCCGTCACATAACCGCCCGGCCCTGCGCCGATAATGATAATATCGAAAGTGTTGTCGGCCATTTTAACTTATCCCTCAGATCAACATGCCAAGCGGCTTTTCTATATAGGCGCGGAAAGCACCCAGCACTTCGGCGCCCAGCGCGCCATCCACGGCACGATGATCGGTTGACAGTGTGACCGTCATCACCGTTGCCGGAACAATGGTGCCGTTGCTTACCACCGGCCTGAGTTCACCTCCACCTACTGCAAGGATGGTTGCATGGGGCGGATTGATAATCGCCGCAAATTCCTTCACGCCGAACATGCCAAGATTGGAAATTGCTGAACTGCCACCATTATATTCGTCTGGCTTCAGTTTGCGGGCCTTGGCACGGGCCGCCAAGTCTTTAATTTCGTTGGAAATGGCTGAGAGCGACTTGCTTTCTGCTGCGCGAATGATGGGCGTGATCAACCCGCCTGGCACCGAAACGGCCACACCAATATCGGCATGGACATGAACCAGCATGGCATTTTCTGTCCAAGACACGTTGGCCGCCGGAACTTGGCGCAGGGCCAAGGCCCAAGCCTTGATGACCATGTCATTGATCGACAACTTGTAAACCGGAGCACCAGACATAATTGGGGCGGCCTCATTTAATTCAGCGCGCAGCTTCAGCAACGAGTCGAGCCTGCAATCTGCACTCACATAAAAATGCGGCACCGTGCTTTTTGCCTCCACCAAGCGGCGGGCAATAGTACGGCGCATGGTGTCATGCGGCACTACTGAATAGTAACCGGGTTCGAAGAGCTTGAGCACACCTGCATCAGAAGGCGGAGCAGCCTTGGGTGCTGGCACAATAGCGGCGGGCACAATTCGCAAAGCGGCGGCTTTTTCGATATCAGCGCTCACAATCCGGCCATAAGGCCCTCTGCCTGCAATACTGGCCAATTCAAGGCCTGCATCGCGCGCCATTCGGCGCGCCAAAGGCGTGGCACGCACTGAACCTGATGAAGCTGCCGTGACTGTAAGTGACGCTGCCGAAATATTGCTGGTGGCAACGGGTAACGCAGCCACCGTAACTGCAGGAGCACCCTGAGGTACAATCACGGAAGGATTTTCACCCTCAGCAAAAATCCAAGCCACGGGTTCACCTACCCGAACATCCATGCCTTCTTTGGCGACTACGTTGCCGAGAATGCCGCTCGCCGGGGCTTCCACTTCCATCGCGGCCTTATCGGTTTCCATTTCGAAGACCGGATCGCCCTTCTTAACCATGGCCCCTTCTGCCACCAACCAGCGCGAGATGCGGCCTGAGGCCATGTCCATATCAACCTTTGGAAGAATGATTTCAGTGGGCATTGCTTAGATCTTTCCTTGCACAAGTTTGCGAAGGCCATCGATAATGTCTGGCACTTGCGGTACGGCGGCTTTTTCTAACTGCGGATTGTATGGGATGGGGCTGTCGGCACCACCAAGGCGCATGATCGGAGCATCAAGATAATCAAAGGCCTCGCTCTCAGCGATCATCGCGCTGATTTCAGCACCAATGCCCAGCGTCTTGACGGCTTCATAAACGCAGAGCAGGCGCGAGGTTTTCTTTACACTCGCAATGATTGTTTCACGGTCAATCGGGCGGATAGTGCGAAGGTCAATTACCTCGACATCAATGCCTTCGGCCTGTAGCGCTTGGGCTGCTTCCGTTGCCTTGTGCACCATGATGGATGTTGCCACCACAGTGGCATGCTTGCCTTCGCGGACAATAGCAGCTTTGCCAATGGGCACTGTATAATGCCCCTCCGGAACGGGGCCTTTCATTTTATAGAGAAGCTTATGTTCAAAGATCATCACAGGATCATGTTCTTGCAGCGCTGCAAGCAGCATGCCCTTGGCGTCATGCGGTGTCGCGGGCTGGATGACCTTGAGACCCGGCACATGGCCTAGCCACGCTTCAAGGCTTTGGCTATGTTGGGCAGCAGCGCCCGTGCCAGAACCAGCAGGAAAACGCATAATCACAGGCACTGAAACTTCGCCGCCCAGCATGAAGCGCATCTTGGCTGCCTGATTGACGATCTGCTCCATGGCCAGCGTGGCAAAATCTGAAAACTGGAATTCGAAGATTGGCCGCATACCGGTCATCGCAGCACCGACGGCAACACCCGCACCGCCCAATTCTGAAATCGGCATGTCAATCACCCGGTCGGCACCGAAGCGTTCGACAAGATCGCCGGTTACTTGAAATGCACCGCCATAGACGCCGATGTCTTCACCCATGAGAAACACTCTTGGGTCGCTTTCCAATGCAATCGCCATGGCTTCTTGAATGGCCTGCGAATAACTGAGTTCTCTCACCTTCATGTCCATTATTGGCGCTCCGTATAAACAAAATTGAGCACTTCCGACGTGCTGGGGGCCGGGCTTGACTGAGCAAATTCGATACCCGTCGCGATTTCGGCCTCGACCGACGTGCGCAACGCCGCGATGCCAGTCTCATCGATCATGCCAAACTGGAGAAGTTCTGCCTCGAAGAGGTTGATCGGATCGCGCATCGCCTTCCACTCTTCGATTTCTTCTTTAGTGCGGTAACGGTTTCGGTCGCTTTTGGAATGGCCACGGTGGCGATAGGTTTTACATTCAATCAGGCTTGGCCCTTCGCCACGCCGCGCACGGTCAACGGCAGTGCTGGAAGCTTCTGCCACCGCAGAAAAATCATTGCCATTCACGATGATGCCAGGCATCGAATAGCCCGCCGCACGGTCAGCGATATTGGCGACAGCGGTGGAACGGGCCGTGGATGTGGACATGCCATAACCATTGTTCTCGCAAACGAAGACAACGGGTAACTTCCAAATCGAGGCCATATTCAGTGCTTCATGGAATGCCCCCTCATTGTTGGCTCCATCGCCAAAGAAGCAAATCACCACTTTACCGTTCTTCTGCATCTTAGCCGAAAGTGCCGCACCCACCGCTATCGGAATGCCGCCCGCAACGATACCGTTGGCACCGAGGTTGCCCATGGTTACATCGGCGATATGCATTGAGCCACCGCGCCCCTTGCAATAGCCCGTTGTCTTGCCGAAAAATTCGGCAAACATACGGTCCACTCTGGCACCTTTAGCGATACAATGGCCATGGCCGCGATGGGTTGAGGTGATCTGGTCTTCCACCGTCAAGGGCATGCAGATGCCAAGCGCGCTGGCCTCTTGGCCGATCGACAAGTGCATGGTGCCATGTATGAGGCCGCGCGTGTAGCATTCCTCAGCGCCCTCTTCAAACTTGCGGATGAGATACATCTTGCGGAGCACGTCGCGCAATTGCTCCGGCGTGTAGGTGCTAAAAGCGAATGGAGCATTGGCAGCTTGAGCGGCGGGATTCTTAGCTGTGGCTGTTGGCATGGCGTGCTCCTTAAATTCCGTAAACAAGTTTGTCTTGGCGTGCGCGCAGGGCGGCAATCTTCGAGCCTGCGGGCACTTCCGTATTGAGCGTTGTAATGAGTTCGCCCTTTTTGATTGGCATTATCACTTTAGCGGAATGCAGCAGGCCACAAGGGATGGCCTTGGCGGTGCGCGCTTCCTCTGCAGTCATGATCCAAGCGCGATAACAATATTCACCAATGGCATCGAGCTTCTCACCCGGCTGCATGTTCTTTTTGGCCACGGCGCAGACTTCCGCCACGGGCTTAGCCAGCGGCACCATATCGGCCTTGCCATAAAGTACCACGCGAGCGCAGGTGAGCGGCACTTCAAGAGATGTCAGGTGGTAAGGGCGGTGGAAGGTGAAATAGGGGCCATGGCCCATTTTCAAATCTTCCATGCGTTCACGCACGCGGGGGTGCGACATTTCTGCCACCACAAAAACGCCAGGAGCCACACCCTTGCCGATGGAATAATCCACCACGCCTGAACGCGAAAGCACGCCGCCATCCTTTTTGGGCACCAATGTTTTGGCCAAATCATCAAGCGTGGCCGCCGGGCCGTGCATGCCAGGGCAATCAGGAACCAGACCTGTGGCGTTGGCAAGAGCCGCCATTTCCACCATGGTTTTGGAGCCATCGACAAACTCTACAAGCATGCGAACATTCATGTTCCGTCGCTTGGCCTCTTCGGCATATTGGTCCGGCACGGCATCAATGTTCAGCGGATTGTTCTTGCCCTTGCCCGCCGCCACAATGTTATGGCCCATGGCGCTCACGAACTCGATCAGCTCCATGCACGAGGAAGGTTCATCGCCCGCACCGAGTGAATAAATAACACCAAGTCGATCGGCCTCGCTTTTGAGATAGGCGCCGATTGTAACATCAGCTTCTACATTCATCATCACCAAATGCTTGCCATGTTCCATAGCGCGCAGGCCGATCTCAGCACCCACAGAGGGAACACCAGTTGCGTCGATCACCACATCAATCAGGCCACTGTTGATCAGCAGATCGACATTGTCGGTGACTGCAACCTTGCCTTGTTCCATTGCTGCGTTGAGGGCATCAGCTGTCTTTGCCTCGCGCCAATGGCCCTCGGCCTGATAGGCAATGTCCACGGCTTTACCAGCAGCAGCAAGCCGCAACTCCGAAATGGCACCAATTTCAATACCGGGCATATGGGCCACGCGCGTCACAATATCAGTTCCCATTTCGCCCGAGCCCACAAGGCCAATGCGAATGGGTTTGCCGCTATCGGCGCGGGCCTGCAAATCGCGGGCAAGACCTGTGGGTGAAATATTGATCGGCATGGTGTTCAATCTCCTGAGTGCGACATCATAATCTAGTTCATGTAGCTTGGACTGGTGGTGCTGGATGTACTACTGCCAAGCGAAGCGCCCGCAAACCAAGACACCGCTTCATTCCGGCAGATAAAGGCGACTTCGCCGGCGAAATAGCCAGGGAGGGAGGCCGACGACTGATCAAAGCCGAAGGCCAGCAAAGCCGCGACCGCCGTGGCATACGTGCCGAAACGGTCGAAAAGAATGTGTGGAAAGTCGTCCAATTGCCCCCGATGATCACCACAGGATAATGTGGCTTCAATGGTTTTGCCGCTCTGGTCGGATTGCTTGCCATGCTCATGGATCAACAAGGGCGACTTTGATGGCCGACCCCTGCTCTGCTGTAGCCAAGGCCGCAACGATGTCTTGCAAACCAAAGCGATGAGTAAGCAGGGACTCAACTTCGAAATGGCCGCTGGCGATCATCTTCAGCGAACGTTCGAACTGGAGGCGCGTCAGACCGAAAGAGCCGGTGACGATCAATTCATTATAGTGGATTGCGTTAACATCGATTTCAGCCTGGGTGCCCTTGTTGAAGCCCGCAAACAGGCTGACACGGCCCCGGTGGCGCACCAATCGAATGGCATCATTGGCCAGCGCGGGAACGCCAATTGCGACAATAGCTACATCCGCGCCGAGACCATCTGAGGCGTCCCGCACGCGCGCCAACAAATCCTCAGTTGTGGGATCAATCAAAACATCTGCGCCGGCTTTCCGTGCTGCCTCACGGCGGAGCGGATTGGGTTCACTGACCACAATCTTGCGCGCGCCGGCCTGGCGGGCCAATTTGACATGGAGAATGCCAATAGGGCCAGCACCCAGAACAACAACGACATCGCCCATGTTTACGCCAACACGTTCTTGGCCGTTCATGACGCAAGACAGTGGTTCTGCCAAAGCAGCATTTTCAAAACTCAGGCCTTCGGGAATTGCAAAAACATTGCCGGAAGCAACACCCGAGGCGGGAATGCGCACATATTCCGCAAAGGCACCATCAATCTCATAGCCGATGGACGTGAGATTGCGACAGAGGTTTTCAGCGCCGCGGATGCAATATTCACAATGGCCGCATGCAAACTGCGGGCACACGCAGACCGCATCTCCCACCTTGAATTGTTTATTGCCCCCCGTGTCGGCCACCACACCTGCAAATTCATGGCCCAAGACGGATGGATAACGGATGCCACTGGTCTTTTTGCCACGCAGGATGCGAATATCTGTGCCACAGACTGTGGCCGCCTTCACCTTGAGCAGCATATCGCCCGGGTAAAGCAGCGGCTCAGCCACTGTCATGTAGCTGACTTCGTTGACATCTTTCAAAACCCCAGCTTTCATGACGCACCTTTCTGCCTATAATTAAAACTTTTAATCAAAAAAGAATTGAACATTTAATTATTTAATTGTCAAGATGTTCATTTGTTGCAACGCAAAAATGTTTTGCGACCCAACAGATTTGCGCCTCAAAAGCCTACAAATATTTGTATATATTTTTATATTTCAGATAATTAACGGAACTTTCTTCAGTAGCAAAACTTTCAGCACATCTTTTTATGCCCGAAAGTTTTAGTCTGGACAGATTTGAATTTTTAGTTTATTTAAAACTAAAATGTTCAATGGTGAAACGTCAATGAAGACCAAGAAGCACGATTACACTTCAATGGGATTTTATACTTTTGACTGCTTGGGCTGGCCCTTCACGGCCGTTCCAGATGGCGGCGGTTGCTATTTCATTGACGAGCTTACAATGGCTGTTTCGGGCGCCGCCGGTGTCGCCGCCATCGCGGCTGCCAAGATGGGGCTGAAGACTATGGCGGTCGGCGGCGTGGGTGAAGATCTGATGGGTGATTGGGTTTTGCAGCGGTTGAAACATTTCGATGTGGATTGCGGCATGATGCAGCACAAGCCCAGCTGGAAAACCTCGTCTTCCATTGTGACAACGCGCATAGATGGTTCGCGCCCGGCGCTGCACATGAAAGGTGCGACCGGTAATTTCGTGATTGAGCCCCAGGACTACGCGAAGGTAACCGACGCCAAGGTCTTTCACCTCGGCGGCGTGGGTTTGATGGATGCCATGGATGGCGAGCGGAACCGCAATTTGATGCGTTACGCCAAAGAGCATGGCTGTATCACCACCGTCGACATTTTTGCCGGATCAGCTGAAGACTTGCCCGACGTTGCCGCAGTGCTTCCCTATACCGACTATTTTATGCCATCAATTGAAGAGGCCCGTGCGCTTTCCGGCATTGAAGACCTTGTGGACTGCACCAAGTTTTTTCATGATCGCGGCGTCGCCGCCTGTGTGTTTACCCTAGGCGGCGATGGTGCCTATTATAGCGATTTAGGTGGCACCAGATTCCAGATTCCCGCCTTCGATATAAAAGTGAAATGCACTTGCGGGTGTGGCGATGCCTTTGACGCCGGTTTTGCTGTCGCCCTCTGCCACAATATGGATCCAGAGACGGCGGTTCGCTTCGCGCAAGCCACTTCAGCATTGAATGCAACTGGCCTTGGTTCACAAGCGGGGGTCGAATCGTTTGAACATACTTGGAACTTCATGAGGGACACGCCAACGCGGGCCTGAAGCTTTCAGACAACCAGCATAGCTGGACAACGAGAAATAACCGGGTGGTGGCTTTGCTGACCGGAGAGGTCGAGGCTTTCCTCATGGGATAGCTTGGCAAGAATGATCGTGCAGGAAGAGGCAGGCTCCATTTCTCGCGCGGTTGAATGTTGAAAAATACCATCAGGAGGATACACTATGAAGTTCACTACTCTTAGCGCGCTTACGGGCGTTGCTTTCGCACTCACCTCGACAATGGCCCTTGCCGCTAGTCAAGAAGTGTTGATCCACCCCATCGCCAAGGAACTCACTTTCGTGTTCGTTCCGAAGGTCATTCACCCTTGGTATGATGTTGTGGCCCAAGGCGGTAAATTCGCAGTTGAAGAATTTTCTAAAAAAGGCATCAAGATCAATATGATCTGGGACCAACCGCCAAAGGCAGACGTTGCTGATCAGAATGCCCGTATTGAAGCCAATATCGGTCGCCACCCCGATGGTTTGGCGGTTGCCTGCCTCGACCAAGCGACCAACGTGGAATTGCTGAAAGAAGCTGTGAAGGCTGGAATCAATACAATCACCTTCAATTCCTTCTGCGATGAAGCCTTTCCCTTCATTGGCCCCAAGAGCAGCGAGCAGGACGGCTTTGACCTCGGCGACTTCTTGGCCAAAAAGTTGAACGGCAAAGGCAAGATCGCGATCCTTTCAGGAAGCTTGACAGCGTCGGATCACGTCCAACGCATCACCGGTTTCAAAAAGGCTCTGGCAGCACACCCCGATATGAAAATCGTGTTTGAACAGCCTGACAACGACATTCTCGAAAATGCCGTTTCGCTGACCGAAAATGCTCTGTCGGCAAACCCTGACCTCGACGGCATCTTTGCTGCCGACGCCTCAAATCCGATCGGCGCAGCACGCGCAGTGAAGAACGCTGGCAAGGCCGGTAAAGTGGCTATCGTCGGCATGGACGACCTGCCAGAAGCCGTCGACTTTGTCTGCAGCGGTGTAATTGATGCTCTGAAAGCACAGCGTCAGTGGGATATGGGTTACTGGGCGGTTTCGTACATGGTTGCTATGAACGAGAACCACACCATCCCAATGTTCCACAACACTGGTTCTCATTTCCTCACCAAAGCCGACTGCAAGTAATCGTCATTGAACACCGGAATGGCGTGTGCGAAAAAATGACCGCACACGCCAATCCTAGGAAAACGACCATGAGCAAATTCGCATTTGAAGCCCACAACGTCTCACGCTCGTTTGGCGTTGTCCAAGCGCTGAAAAATGTTTCGCTCGGCGTAGCACCGGGCGAGGTGCACGCCATCATTGGTGAGAATGGTGCTGGCAAAAGCACCCTCATGAATATTTTCTGCGGCAAGCTGCAGCCCACCGAGGGTACGCTTGCCCGCAACGGTGAAATCGTGAATTTCACTTCGCCAATCGATTCCCAGCAAGCTGGTGTGGGCATCGCCCCGCAGGAAGTTAGTCTGGTGCCTAACCTTTCTGTTTATGAAAACATTTTGCTCGGCGCCCAACTCACCAAAGGCCCGCGCATCGACTGGAAGCTCACCCGTGCGGAGGCTATTGAACATTTGCATGCGGTGGACGACACAATTGATCCGGATTTGCGAGTGCGCAAACTTTCCAAAGCCCAGCAGCAATTGGTGCAAATCGCCAGAGCTGCCGCCACCAAACCCCGTATTCTGATTTTTGATGAGCCAACTGCCGCCCTCACCTATCGTGAAACCGAAAAGCTCTATTCTTACATCCGAAATTTTCGCGCAGAAGGTGGATCAGTTTTCTATGTTTCTCACCGACTTGATGAAGTGCTGGCTCTATCTGACCGCATCTCGGTTTTACGTGATGGCGCCTTTATCATAGAGCTTGACCCCAAGAACACCAGCAAAGAAACCTTGGTAAACCATATGGTGGGCCGGGATGTAAGCCGCGCTCAAAAGGCACTTCGGCCCGACTTCGAAAAAGCCGATGTGGTGTTGGAAGTTGAAGGCCTTTGCCGCGCGGGTGAATTCGAAGATGTGAGCTTCAACCTCCGCAAGGGTGAAATTCTCGGTGTTTCAGGCCTGATAGGTGCAGGCCGTACTGAACTTGCCAAATGCATCTTCGGCCTAACGCACAAAACCAAGGGTAAGGTCAGAATACTCGGCCAAGAACACGAGATCAAGTCACCCGCCGATGCCATAAACCTTGGATTGGTTTACCTGCCTGAAGAACGCAAGCAAGAAGGCATTTTCCCCTTGCTTTCCATTACCGAGAATATGGCGATGCCCAATCTTGACCGTTTCCGCAGCTTGTTGCATTTCCGTTTTGGTGACATGCAAAAGGAAGTCCAAGGCTATGTCGAGCGTCTTAAGATCAAAATTGGCCAGCAGAAAGATAGGATCACTTCGCTTTCTGGAGGCAACCAACAAAAAGTTATTATTGGGCGCTGGCTGATGAAAAACTCGAAAATCCTGATCATGGACGAGCCCACGCGCGGTATTGATGTGAATGCGAAATTTGAAATTCAGCGCGAACTGCGTCGCTTTACTGATAATGGCCTCTCCATCATCTTCATCAGTTCGGAAATTGAGGAAGTAATCGACGTTTCAGACCGCGTGATGGTGATGCATGAAGGCCGGGTGAAAGGCATTTGCAATTCTGGTGAAGCCAGTCCCGAGCAACTGATGCAATTGGCAATGAGCTAAAAGAGGATGAGTTCCATGACTACGGTGACAAAATTAACGGGGAACCCAACGATGGCAGTGCAACGCAAGACGAGTCTGATGAACAGATTTTGGCGCTGGGAGGCCAGCGGCATTCTCGTGGCGCTTGTGGCTTTGGTGTTGGTTTTGTCTTTTACCACAGGTAATTTCCTTTCCTCCTATAATTTGGTGGTAGTGGCACGTCAGGCCGCATTTGTGGGCCTAGTTGCATTAGGTCAAACAATGGTGCTGCTGGTAGGCGGAATTGACCTTTCGGTGGGTGCTGCGGCTGGTCTTTCAGCCATCGTTGGCTCACTTTTGTTGACAAGCGTGGGCGTGAACCCCTATCTGGTGATCCCGCTTACAATGCTTTTCGGCATGGGATTAGGTTTGATCAACGGCGTCTTCGTGGCAGGTTTGCGCTTGAACCCTTTCATTGTCACATTGGCCACGTGGGAAATTTTTGCGGGCCTCACGCTCGTCATCACCCAAGGCTATCCTATCCGCCCCCTAGGTGAGCCTTTTACTTTTTTTGGCAAGGGAGACGTTTTCGGAGTTCCCAATCCTGTTGTTATTTTCGTTGTGCTTGGCGCTGCACTCATCTGGTTGTTGACGCAAACGCGCTTTGGCCGCAACGTATTTGCGGTGGGCGGCAACCGTGAAGCGGCAATCCTCGCCGGCATCCATGTGAAACGTGACGAATTTCTGGCCTTCGGCCTCGCGGGCATGTTTGCCGCTTTGGCTGGAATTCTCTACGCCAGTCGCATGGACGCAGGCCAACCCTCGGTTGGCGAAGGCTGGCTCATGGGCTGCATCACGGCGGCAATCCTAGGCGGAACCAGCCTACGCGGCGGGCAAGGTTCCATCGTTGGCACCATGATGGGCGCGTTGCTGTTGGCGGTTTTGGCCAATGGCACTGTTCTTCTGAATGTCTCGGGTTTTTGGCAGCGCGTGATCGTGGGGTTTGTGGTCCTGCTCGCAGTTCTGGTTGACCTTTTCCGCACCCGGGATTGATGGCAGCAGGCATTCTGGCACATCCTAGGAGCATGTCATTACAAGACTTTAATTTCCGCTGGCTTTTTTTGCCGGTCGACTGATAAACAAGGCTTGGTTTCGCAACATGATCAAAACGATAGCTAGAACATGGAAATTGGGGCAAGGCACGGTTGAAAAAAACTTAAAAAACGATGTTGAATTCGGTGACGACCTAAAAACCAAAGTTGCATGGCTCTATTATATGGAGGGAATGACTCAGGACGAGATTTCCAAGACCTTGGGCTTAAGCCGTTCGCGCGTCTTGCGTTTTCTTGCGAATTCGCGCCAATCAGGCATGGTGCAAATACGCGTGACCAGCAAACTCAGTTACTGTGTGGAACTGGAACGGATGCTGGAACGGAAATATGGTCTCGAACAAGCGATCGTGGTCCCCAAGCCGCAGGATGCAGACTCAACCCAAAACATCATCGGCGCTGTGCTCGGTGGTTATGTCAGTGAAAATGTCACTGAAAACATGACCATCGGACTGGGTTGGGGCAAGACGCTGAGCGCCAGCCTGCCCAGCATCCAGCAACGCGAGCAGCAGGGCGTGAATGTACTTTCCATGCTTGGTGGACTGACGCGGGTGAACGGGGTTAATCCCTCAGAATTTGCCTGGCGGGTGGCCGACAGGCTGTCAGCCGAGTGCTATTTGATGGCGGCCCCAGTTTTCGCGCCAGACGGTCGAACCCGTGACGCACTGCTGGCTCATCCTGGTATTAAAGAGATATTCGAGAAGGGTACACGGCTCGATTTGGCGGTGTTGAGCGTGGGCGAACTTTCGCCCTTCTCAACTATATCTGAATATTACTTGCTGCAAAATGACGAGCTGGCCTCCTTGCAATCAGCAGGCGCCGTGGGCGATGTCCTATGCCGTTTCATCGACGCCGAAGGCAATATTATCGATCATCCGATCAATGACCGGGTTATTGCCTTTGACCCACGTGATTTGCGCAGTGTTCGAAAAGTTGTTCTGGCCTCTGGCGGGTGGCAAAAATATGATGTGATCAAAGGGGCCATGCAGCTGTTGCGACCGCATGTGTTGATCACGGATGAACTTGTCGCAGAACGGCTTGTCGCCGCGGCAAAGTAAGATCAAATTGAATAATTCTTTGAACTGCGAGAGCATATTGCGATCAGGTGGAATTACCTGATCGATCAGAATAAGGTTCTAAGCAAAAGGTTACGTCGAGCTATTTGACAGCATCAAATCGCAAACCGCTCTAAGTATGTAACAGGATAAAAATATCCGTTTCCATCAACTATTTTATCAATGGCTCTCTGATACGCGATTAAGTTTAAAATCACGTGATTAGTTTTGATCGCCTTGCGACATTCACGCGTTGCTTCCGAATAGTTGAATTTTTAAATTACAAATGTTCATCGGGAGATGGTGGCAAATGGCGGAGATTTTTTGACCACACAGGGCAACTGGTAAAGCACGGCAGGGCCCATGTTAACGGAATCCGCATTCATTACACGTCTCTGCGGGCAAGGGTGCACCCCTTCTCCTGCTGCATGGCATACTCAAGACCAGTTACTACTGGGCAAAGCTGTTCCCTTTGCTGACCTAACACTTCACCGTTGTCGCCCCGACCTTCGGGCTTTGGCTACCCAGACAAGCTGTCGGCAGAAGCGGGCTATCGCAGACGAATTGGCCAAGAGGTTCTCCATTATGCAGTCCAGAGCTAACACGGCTGCACCCGCAGCCATGCCCGTTGCCCCACCGCCGCGGCGCCCCCCTCCAATGGCGTGACTTTATGGTCTAAATCTTTTTCGCTGTGATCCTTGTGTTTTTCGCTTTCACCATCTGCGACAAAGGCTTTCTCACGGTTGCAAACATCTTCAACATCACACGCACAACATCGATGATCGCCATCATGGCGGTGGCCATGACATTTGCGATTGCGGCAGGAGAACTTGACCTTTGGATTGGCTCTACCGCAGCACTTTCAGTCTTGGTTTCTTCACTCATGAGGGGAGCAGGATACGGCTTGGTAGCAGGAGTGGCCAGTGCATTCTCAGCGGTCGTGCAGTAGGTGCCCGGCATTCCAACACACCACAACACTAAGACGTATCGTTTTCTGTTGAGCGGCGCCTCTGGTGCTTTGGCTGGCCTGCTCTATTCAGGCATGATGCAAACCGCGCGCTACTCGTTTGGGACAGGTGCGGAACTAGCGGCGATTGCGGCTGTCATTCTCGGCGGCACAAGCCTGTTTGGCGGCAAAGCGAACATTATTAGCATCTTTGTCGGGGCCCGTTTGATTGGCACTTTCAGCAATAGCTTGATTATTACAGGGTTCCACGTGAGCGCGTAAAATATGATCGCCAGCGGCCTTATCATTCTCGCTGTTGCGTTTGGCAGAAAACCGACCCAGTCCTAACTTGGGCGCGAAGCTGGAGACCTTGAATTGCTGACGCTGAAGCAACGCGATGTTTATTCCGGCGTCTATGATATTTGGCGCGCAGGCTCAGCGATCACAAGCGCCGTCATCGGCGTAGCGCTATTCGGCCCGCCGCCACATGACTGCGATTCCGCTTACTTTATTATCGTTTCCCGCGAACGCACTGTTGTCAGCGCAACGACCA
>JANMWK010000200.1:0-9504 GCA_031393975.1 Hyphomicrobiales bacterium | reverse complement strand
TTCCACCAACGCTCGTACATGTAACCACCATCGTGGTCGAAGTCTGAGTTGAAAGTGTTATGGCCCACCGAAGTGTTCAATGCGCCAACATAGTTGTTGAACATGAGAACAATCTGGCCACCATCATCATGCACCAGCTGTTGGGCTTCGGCATACTGAGCCGCCCGCTTTGCTTCATCGGTTTCAGCGCGCGCTGCGAGCAAGAGCTCATTGAAGCGTGGATTCTTCCAATGTGTGTCGTTCCAGGCGGCATCAGCAGCGAGAGAAACTGACAGGAACATGTCAGCCACTGGACGACCACCCCAATAGCAAAGGCACCATGGCTTCTTAAGCCATACGTTGTCCCAATAGCTGTCATTTGGCTCTTTGATCACATTGATATTGATGCCGGCTTTCTTGGCTTGTTCAACCATCAAAAGTGCAGCATCCACACCGCCAGCAAAAGCGGCATCGGAAGCGGACAGATCAACCGTCACGCCTTCCATGCCCGCTTTTTTCCAAAGGGACTTGGCCTTATCTGGATCATAAGAATATATTGGAGCCGGGTTGACTGCAAATTTCATTGCGGCTGAGATTGGGTTATCGTTGCCGGGTGAGCCATAACCAAACAAAATCTTGTCAACGAGTTCCTGGCGGTTAATTGCGTATTTCAATGCTGTGCGGGCATCAAGATTATCAAATGGCTTTGTATCCACATGCATTGGTGCGGTGTAATGTGCAAAGCCAGACACGTTATAAAGTTCGGTGTTTGGCGCACCCTTCAGCATGTCAATGGTCTTCAAGTCGGCGCGGTCAATGAAGTCCACTTCGCCAGCGAGATAGGCATTGGTGCGGGCGGCAACGTCGACAATCGACAGCATTTCGATTGAGTCGAAATAAGTGGTGCCAAAGAAGCTTTCATTGCGGTCGCCCACCAGTTTTACACCAGGTTCGAAGCTTTTCAGCTTGTAAGGGCCAGCGCCGACGCCGGCAGCAAAATCAATCTTGCCATCTTTAGAAGGATAGATGGACAAGTGATAATCTGTCAGCAAGAACGGAAAGTCAGCGTTTCCGCCCTTAAGTTCAAATATAACAGTGTTAGGGCCATCAGCTTTCACCGAAGTGACAGATGACAGAACTGATTTCGCAGGTGACTTTGAATCAGCGCCGATGTGATAATTGATTGTGTTCACAACATCATCAGCAGTTAGCGAGCGGCCATCATGAAATGTAATGCCCTTGCGGATTTTGAAAACCCATTTCTGAGCTCCATTTGAAGGCTCAAAGCTTTCAGCCACATGGGGAACGGCTACGTTCTTGTCATTCACTTGCACCAAAGGTGCGCCCATGACGGACTTGCCAAAAGCGAATGTAAAGCCATTTGACCAGGTTGCTGGGTCAAGCGAATCGGTTGTCTGGCCGTGGCCAATACCAACCTTGAAGGTGCCGCCTTTTTTTGCTTCGGCGCGCGCAGCCTGCGCAAACATCAATTGCGAGGCTGACAATGTCATGCCTGAGGCCATGGTAAAGGCCATGAAATCGCGGCGGGACAGCTTGCCCAGACCTACGGCTTTTTTAGCCATAGAAAGTTTATGTTCGAATTCAGTCATTGATCTTCTCCTTGATCGTCCCAAAAAAATTTGTTTTTAATTGTCCTGTTAGAAGGTACAGGATTGAGGCACATGCTCGCACGGGGTTTGCGGTCCGTCAATTTCTATTTCCGAGATCAGCTTGATGAAATGATTGATCCATAAGGCTATCTTCACCGTTAAATGGCGCATATGAAATAAGGAGCGTCGTCTTTTGTCTTCTCTTAAAATTGCTGTGATTGGCTCTGGCATTTCCGGCCTTTCCTGTGCTTGGGCGTTGTCGCAACGCCATGATGTCACATTGATTGAAAGTGACAATCGTTTGGGCGGGCACTCGAATACGATTGATGTAGCGAATGCATTGGATAGTTCGGTGGCAGTTGACACTGGGTTTATTGTCCATAATCCCCAAACCTATCCAAATTTTGTGGCCCTGCTCGATTATCTGGATGTTGCTTTTGAAGAAACTGAAATGTCATTTTCAGTCTCCAGCGAAGCTGGAGCTTTTGAGTATAGTGGGCATAGTTTCAAGCATTTGCTTGGAAATTCACGGCAATGGTTGAGCCCTCAACAATGGCGCCTGATTTACGATATCACGCGATTTTATCGTAACGCTCAAGACGCGAGGCTGGATGATGCGGTGACTTTGGGTGAGTATCTGAACCAGGCCGGCTATTCACAGATTTTTGTTGAGAAGCATATTTTGCCTATCGCGGCGGCGATTTGGTCGTCAACCCCTTCAGAGTTGGCGCACTATCCGTTCAATGCCTTCGTGCGGTTTTTTGCCAACCATAATCTTTTCAATTTGGGTGCGCGACCGAAGTGGCGCACGATTGCTGGCGGGTCGCGCAGCTATGTTGAAAAGCTTGTCGCAGATGCCAAGTTTGAAGTGCGGCTGGGACTGACTGTCAAATCCCTGCGGCGTCACATTGATCACAATATGGTGATTGGCCCGAATGGATATGCTGAACGATTTGATCATGTGGTTTTAGCAACCCATGCTGACCAAGCCTTAAAATTGTTGAGCGAGCCCTCATCGGAAGAGCAGTTTCTATTGCAGCATTTTAAAACCAGCAGCAACCGTGCCATTCTCCACCGTGACAAAAACCTTATGCCTAGAACGCGGCGATTTTGGTCGTCATGGAATTATATGGGTGCAGAGAATGGCCAAGTGAGTGTGACCTACTGGATGAATGAGTTGCAAAATCTAAAATCTAAAGAACAGCATTTCGTATCACTGAATCCTCGTGTCGAACCTGAGGCGAGCAAACTGGATGGCACATTCAATTATCGTCACCCGATTTTTACACCTCAGACTTTAGCGGCTCAAAAAAATTTATGGGACTTGCAAGGCCAGCAACGGACATGGTTTTGTGGGGCATGGTTTGGCGCAGGTTTTCACGAGGATGGTTTGCAAGCCGGGCTTGCCGTGGCCGAACAATTGGGCGGTGTGCGCAGGCCTTGGAAGGTCGCGAACGAGTCCTCGCGGATTTATCTCGGCGCCTCGCATATGGATACTCCACAAGCATGGGCACAGGCGGCTGAGTGACATGATGATGCCGATTACCAGCATCTACCGTGGCACAGTCACCCATCAGCGCTTGCGCCCGGTTTCGCACCGGCTGAGTTATGATGTGGCGGCACTGCTTGTTGACGTGGATGATATTCCAAAGAGCCATCGGTTTTTGTCATACAATCGTTTTAATCTTTTCAGCATCAATGATGACGACCACGGCGCAGGCCAGACCATTAGTGAGTTTGTTTGGGGCTTGGTTAAGAATAAAGCAGGCACTGAAAACGTGCGTCACATTTTTATGCTCTGTTATCCGCGCTTGCTCGGTTTTGTGTTCAACCCGCTTACAACTTATTTTTGCGTTGATGCAAAGGGGTATACGCGGCTGATGATTTATGAAGTGCATAATACTTTTGGTGGACGTCATACTTATGTGACTGATGCTATCGAGCTTGATCAGCCAAATTATTTCCTGACTGAGAAGAAATTTCATGTCTCGCCCTTCAATGGAATCGAAGGGCATTATGGTTTGCGGGCCTCGCCACCTGCGGAACGTGTGAGCGTGGGAGTTGCCCTCACAACACCAGACGGCCCAACATTGAACGCCTATTTCTCGGCCAAACGCGAGCTGTTGACTGATCGCAATCTGCTCAGCGTATTTTTCTCTTATCCTCTCATGACGCTCAAAGTTGTTGCTGCGATCCATTTTGAGGCCTTGAAACTTTGGCTCAAGGGCCTCAAAGTCCAATCATAGTGCATAGGGGACAAAACATGGAAAATGGTCTTTTAGGGCGACTCATCATGGCGACGGCAAAGCGATTTTTGCCGAAGAATTTTAAGGGCTCGCTGGAACTCACACTTCCCTCAGGACAAACGATTACGCTCGGCGGGCAGAACCCAGGCGAAAAGGCCGATCTGACATTGCGCAATTTCAGTGTGGTTTGGGCGGGCATTCGGCGGGCGCAACTGGGATTTTTTGAACGCTATTTGGCTGGCGATGTTGAAAGCCGCGATCCCACGGCATTTTTCCGATTTTATCTGCAAAATCGGTCGGGGCTTGATAGCGCGTCAACCGGATTGTTCTTTCCAAGTCTCATTGATAAGCTGTGGCACAATAAGCGCGATAATTCTAAAGATGGGTCGAAGGATAATATTGCGGCCCATTATGATCTGGGCAATGAATTCTACAAACTTTGGCTCGATGATACGATGACCTATTCTTCGGCGTTATTTGATGGGCAAGCCAATAGTTTGGAAGCAGCTCAGCGATTGAAATACCAACGCGTTATGGAAATGGCCGAGGTGAAGCGCGGCTCAAAAGTATTAGAGATCGGCTGTGGTTGGGGTGGCTTCGCCGTGGAAGCCGCCAAACTCGGTGCCGATGTGCGCGGCATTACGCTTTCGAAAGAGCAATTGGCTTTTGCACAAACCCGCCTCGTGCAGGCAGGACTGAGTCACAAGGCCAGTTTTCATTTTGAAGATTACCGCGACACCAAAGGAATGTTTGATGCCATTGCCTCAATTGAAATGATCGAGGCGGTTGGGGAATCGCATTGGCCTGCTTATTTCAAAACGCTCTATCAACGATTGAAGCCCGGTGGTGCGGCTGCTGTTCAAGGCATTACAATTGTCGAACAGAATTTTGAGTCCTATCGTTCAGGTGTTGATTTTATTCAGCGTTATGTTTTTCCGGGCGGTATGTTGATGACCAAAGAGCTGATGCGCGAACACGCACAAAAAGCTGGTTTACTCCTTGAAAAATTTGAATGCTTTGGTGAAAGTTATGCCGAAACTTTGCGGCAATGGCGGAGGCGATTTGAAGCGACTTGGCCCAAAATTATTCCGCTGGGCTTCGATGAGCGTTTCCACAAACTTTGGATACTCTATTTGTGTTATTGCGAAGCAGGGTTTGCTGAGGGTATTGTCGATGTGGGAATTTACAAAATTCGAAAACCAGCGTGATTTATGAAAAACTCGACCACTGACACAGTTCAAATCCTGCAAGACCTCATTCGCTGTCCTTCGGTGACGCCGCTCGATGCTGGTGCGTTAGATTATCTCGAAAGATTATTATCGGCAGCAGGCTTTGTCTGTCATCGTTTGGTTTTCAAAGATCAAGATACGCCGGATATTGATAATCTGTTTGCGCGTTATGGTTCCACCGCTCCACATCTCTGTTTTGCTGGCCACACGGATGTGGTGCCAGTGGGTGATGAAAAGGATTGGTCGCAGCCGCCGTTTGGCGGCGTGATTTCCGGTGGCCAGCTTTATGGCCGTGGCGCCACGGACATGAAGGGTGCAGTTGCTGCCTTTGCAGCGGCGGCGATTGATTATGTGAAAGCGAACCCCAAGACTGCTGGCAGCATTTCATTTCTGATCACGGGGGATGAAGAAGGTCCGGCCATCAACGGCACGATTAAAGTGCTGGAGTGGATGAAAAAATTTCATCATATTCCAGATCATTGCTTGTTAGGCGAGCCCAGCAGCCAGGATGCTTTAGGCGACACAATTAAAATTGGTCGGCGTGGATCGCTCAGTTTTATTGTAACCGCTGAGGGCAAGCAAGGTCATGTGGCCTATCCACACAAAACTGATAATCCAGTTCACAAGTTGTCCCGCTTTGTGGACCGCATTTCATCAACACCTCTTGATCAGGGCAATGCGCATTTTGATCCTTCAACGCTGGCCTTCACCACATTTGATGTGAATAATAAAGCCACTAATGTGGTGCCTGCGCGGGCCACTGCGAAATTTAACATACGGTATTCAACCGAACATGATTATGACTCGCTGCGGGCTTGGGTCAATGGCCACCTTGAAAGCGTGAAAGCTGAATTGGGTGGGAAATGGACTGTTGTCACCAATGAAGGGGCTGATGCGTTCATCACCGAACCTGGCAGCTTTGTGGGCTTGGTGCAGGATGCGGTGGAGCAGGAAACTGGATTGCTACCCAAACTTTCAACTTCGGGCGGCACATCGGATGCACGCTTTGTGAAAGACTATTGTCCCGTTCTGGAGTTCGGCCCCACCAATGCCACCATCCACCAAGTGGATGAGCGCATTGATGTGGAAGAACTCAAAGCGACGGCACGCATTTATCGCCGCATTATCGATGCTTATTTCGGATCAATCATCTAATCGCTTGGCAATTTCAGCACGGTATGGACTAGCCGGATAGGTTCCCAGCACTTTTGTGTAACTGGTGAAGAATGCTAATTCTTCCATGGCCAGTTTCACATTACGATCTGAAGGATGACCTTCAATATCGGCGTAGAACTGCGTGGCATTGAACTGACCTTCAATTTGATAGGATTCAAGCTTGGTCATGTTCACGCCGTTGGTGGCAAAGCCGCCCATGGCCTTATATAAAGCAGCTGGCACGTTTCGCACCCTGAACACAAAGCTGGTGACCACCGGGCCATTGCCTGCGCTCGCGTCTTTTTGTTCTTTGGATAAAATTATGAAGCGTGTGGTGTTGTGGGATTCGTCTTCAATGTCTTTTTGTAAAATCTCCAAACCATATATCTCTGCGGCTAAGCCTGAGGCGATGGCAGCCTGGGTTTTATCGCGATGTTCGGAAAGTTCGCGCGCAGCCCCCGCTGTATCCACCGCCACAACAGCATTCAGTTTATGCGCACGGATCACTTTGCGGCATTGGCCAAGAGCGTGCACATGGCTGTGCACTGATTTCAGATCGCTCATTGTGGTGCCGGGCACCACCAGCAACTGGTGATGGATCGGCAAAAAATGCTCGCCGATTATATGCAGGTTTGAGGCGGGCATGAGGTGGTGAATATCGGCCACACGGCCTGCCACTGAGTTATCAATAGGGATCATCGCCAGCTTGGCCTTGCCCTCTTTCACGGCTTGAAATGCGTCCTCAAATGTGCGGCAGGGCAAGGGTTCATAATCTGGGGCTGCTTCCAAACAGGCAATATGCGAATTGGCGCCAAGCTCGCCTTGAAAAGAAATCTTAGACTTTGTCATTTTTGGTCCTTGAGAATGCGTCGCGCAAATTCGAGATCGGCTGGAGTATCCACACCCAGCGGCACCGCATCGACTTTAACCACAGCAATTTTCATGTCATTATCAAGGGCGCGCATTTGCTCTAGGGAACGATTTTTTTCGCGGGTGCTGACCGGCAGCGACACGAATTTTTCGAGCGATGCCCGGCGGTAAGCATAGACCCCGATATGATGCCAAAATGGAGCCTGCATTTCTGCATCAACTTGGCGCACAAAATCACGCGCATAAGCCACTTCGCGCTCGCCCTCTAAGGGGGCAATGGCTTTGACAATGTTGGGGTTGCTCACCTCGGCTTCATCGGTGATCATCGCTGCAATGGTTGAAATATCTACTGTCTCATTGGTCAGGCCTGCGAGACAGCGCCTCACAGATAATGGATCGATGGTTGGCAGATCACCTTGAAGGTTGATAACATACTGAAACCGCTTTGCGCCATCGCGCAGGGCTAGAGCCGCTGCAATGCGGTCTGAACCAGAAGGCAAACGCGGCTCGGTGGTCATCGCATCGCCACCAGCATCGCGGATCACTTCGGCAATTTGGTTTTCGGCGGCGGCCACAAGGACGTGACCAATATTGGCCGCAATGGCGCGTTTCCACACCTCAACTATCATTGGAACGCCATTAATATCGGCCAAAGGCTTGCCTGGCAACCGGGTTGATGCCATGCGGGCGGGGATGATAACGATGGTATTGTGTTGTTCGATCATGGCTCTATGTGGGGGCGCGGCAAATTGTTCAGCTCCTCTTATAGTTATTGCGGCGGATTAGCGAAACCATTAGTTTCCAGCCCGCATGAAATGTTTATGAGGCGGCGCAATTCCTATGGAAAGCTTTGAGTTTAACAAAATCGCTGGTGCCGTTCTGGCTACAGGTCTTCTGGTTCTGGGTTTGAAGAATTTGGGCGGTGAAGTGTTCCGCACGGAAGCACCTGAAAAACCCGGCATGATTATTGATGTGGCTGAGGCCCAAGCAACTGGTGGCGGGGCCGCTGCGCCTGCTGTGGTGGTGCCCATCGCTGTTTTGCTGGCCAAAGCTGACCCGGTTAAAGGCATGGCCACGGCCAAGGCTTGCGCAGCATGCCATAATTTCAATAAGGGCGGTGCCAATAAAGTGGGCCCCATTCTATGGGATGTTGTTGGGCGCCCAATGGGTGCTGCTCCTGGTTTTGCCTATTCCGAAGGTTTCAAAGCCATGGGTAGCAAACCTTGGGACTATGATGCGTTGAATGCGTGGCTTTTGGCCCCTAAGGAATTTATCAAAGGTACCAAGATGAGCTTTGCTGGCATTCATAAAGATGAAGACCGTGCCAATGTGATTGCCTATTTGGCATCTCTGTCAGATTCACCAAAGCCATTCCCTAAGCCTTGATATGCGGGAATTGGTTGCGAGTTGAACGCCGGTTGCGAGAGTGGCCGGTGTTTTCTTTTATGGCCACACCTGAGATAAGGTGCAGACACACGAATCAAATGGAACCGCGCTAATTATGACCAGCCGTCGCACGCTTCTCAAACTTGCCAGCCTGTCGCCCCTGTTGCGTATTACTCCAGCTTGGTCTGAGGACCGCAGTTTCAGCCATGCCATCAGCCTATTTGGGGACGTGAAATATAAAGCTGATTTCAAGAATTTTGACTATGTGAACCCTGCAGCCCCCAAAGGAGGCAAGCTGCGGCAACATGTTGTCGGCACGTTTGATTCGCTGAACCCTTATTCGCTGAAGGGTGATGCCACAGGTGTTTCGGTTGTCGAAACTTTGATGAAAGACTCACTTGATGAACCGGGCACCCGGTACGGGTTGATTGCGGAAAGCATTTATCACCCTGATGATGTGTCATCTGCCGTGATTCGTTTGCGGCCTGAAGCGAAGTTCCATGATGGCAAACCGATCACACCCGAAGATGTGATTTGGAGTTTTGAAGCTGTAAAAACCAATCTCACCACCAGTGCCGCCTATTATAAAAATGTGGCTAAGGTCGAGCAGACAGGCGAGCACGAGGTGACATTTACATTTACCGAAAAAAACAATCGTGAGCTGCCAGCCATTGTAGGCCAACTTGCCGTGCTGCCCAAACATTGGTGGACGGCCAATGGGGCTGACGGTAAGCCCCGCGACATTGCGGTCTCAACTTTGGAAATTCCACTGGGCTCGGGCCCCTATAAATTTAAAGATGTGAAACCCGGTTCAACCATCACTTTAGAGCGTGTGCCTGATTATTGGGGCAAGGACTTGGCTGTGAATGTCGGTCAGAATAATTTCGACGAGATGATTTATACCTATTTCCAAAATCAGATTGTGGCCTTTGAAGCTTTTAAAGGGGACCAATATGATTTCAATTTGGAAAGCAGCTCAAAAGCTTGGGCCACGGGTTATGATTTTCCAGCGATTAAAGATGGCCGCTG
>JANMWK010000017.1:0-55111 GCA_031393975.1 Hyphomicrobiales bacterium | reverse complement strand
GCCTTGCGTTTGCCTTCGTCATCCTTGGCGGCGGTCACTTCATCTTCCGCGCTTTTGATCTGTGCGCTCATCGCACTCGCATCAAGTTCGGCCATGGGGATGGCGGTTTCGGCCAGCACTGTGAGGCCCTTGGCGTTGACTTCAGCAAAGCCGCCGCGCACGAAAATCTTTTCTTGTGTGCCGCCGTCTTTGGCCACGGTGACGTAGCCGGGGCGCAGGGTTGAAAGCACGGGCGCGTGTTGTGGCAAAATTGTCATTTCACCCTCGGTGCCGGGGATGATGACGGAGGTCACATCGCCCGAAAACAAGAGCCGTGCAGGGCTTACCAGTTCAAAGTGAAGACCAGCCATTTTTATTACGCCGCTTCCGCAGCCATTTTCTTGGCTTTTTCTACGGCGTCTTCAATGGTGCCAACCATGTAGAAGGCCGCTTCTGGCAGGTGATCATAGGCGCCATCACACAGGCCTTTGAAACCCTTGATGGTGTCGGCCAAGGGCACCAATTTGCCGGGCGAGCCAGTGAACACTTCAGCCACGAAGAACGGCTGGCTCATGAAGCGCTCGATCTTGCGTGCGCGCGCCACGGCAATTTTGTCGTCTTCGGAAAGCTCGTCCATGCCGAGAATGGCGATGATGTCTTGCAGGGCCTTGTAGCGCTGCAGAACTTGCTGCACACGTCTGGCTGTCTGGTAATGCTCATCACCAATAATGCGGGCGTCCATCATGCGTGAGGTGGAATCCAGCGGATCCACAGCAGGATAAATGCCTTTTTCAGCGATGGACCGCGAAAGAGTGGTCGTCGCGTCAAGATGCGCAAACGATGTTGCAGGGGCCGGATCGGTCAAATCGTCGGCTGGCACGTAAATGGCCTGCACTGAGGTGATCGACCCTTTTTGCGTTGTGGTAATGCGCTCCTGCATGGTGCCCATGTCGGTGGCCAGCGTTGGCTGATAACCCACGGCTGATGGAATGCGGCCGAGTAAAGCCGACACTTCAGAACCTGCTTGTGTGAAGCGGAAAATATTATCCACGAAGAACAACACGTCCTGGCCTTCATCGCGGAAATGTTCAGCGACTGTCAGACCAGAAAGAGCAACACGCGCCCGCGCACCTGGAGGCTCATTCATTTGGCCATACACAAGTGCCGCTTTGGAGCCTTCGCCGCCGCCCTTCTTGTTCACGCCAGATTCGATCATTTCATGATAGAGATCGTTGCCTTCACGGGTCCGCTCACCCACACCGGCGAACACTGAATAACCACCATGGGCTTTGGCCACGTTGTTGATCAGTTCCATGATTAGAACTGTTTTGCCAACACCTGCACCGCCGAACAGGCCAATCTTGCCGCCCTTTGCGTAAGGTGCAAGCAAATCCACAACCTTAATGCCGGTCACCAGAATTTCAGCTTCAGTTGATTGCTCAACGAACAGTGGCGCATCTTGATGGATGGCGCGTGTGAGTTTGGTTTTCATCGGGCCTGCTTCATCCACAGGTTCGCCGATCACGTTCATAATGCGGCCCAGAGTTTCAGGACCAACTGGCATCATGATTGGCGTGCCCGTGTCGTAAACTGCTTGCCCACGAACCAGACCTTCGCTCGAGTCCATGGCGATGGTGCGCACGGTTTTTTCACCCAGATGCTGGGCCACTTCGAGAACGAGGCGGTTGCCATTGTTGGTGGTTTCGAGCGCGTTCAAAATTTGCGGCAGTTCGCCATCAAATTGAACGTCGATCACAGCGCCGGTTACGGCGGTGATGCGACCAACGAGGCCGGAAGATTTTGCTGCGACAGCTTTTTTCGCCATGATGCGGTTCCTTCTAATATCTTACTTATTAAGTTACAGGGCTTCCGCGCCTGAAATAATTTCGATGAGTTCTTTAGTAATCTGCGCTTGGCGCTGGCGGTTATATCTGATCGACAACTTGTTGATCATATCGCCAGCGTTGCGCGTGGCATTGTCCATCGCACTCATGCGCGCACCCTGTTCGGAGGCCGCATTTTCGAGCAACGCACGGAACACTTGTGTGGAGATATTGCGCGGCAAAAGATCACCGAGAATTTCGCCTTCATCAGGCTCGGCTTCATAAACTGCACCACCCAAATCAGCGGCAACGGCACCACCGGAAACGGCAGCCGGAATGAGTTGCAGCGCTGTTGGTTTTTGTGAAATCACTGATTTGAACTCTGCAAAGAATAAAGTGCAGACATCAAACGCACCTTCACCAAACATTCTGATGATAGCAGCGGCAACACCGGTGGCGTTGTCATAACGCACCGCTTTTTGACCCCGAAAATCCACCGCATCAACAATATATTTGCCGTAGACGCGCTTCAAAGCATCATTGCCCTTTTTGCCAACTGTCATCATCTTAACAGTCTTGCCTTGGGCCAAAAGTTTTTCAGCATGTTCCCGCGCAAGGCGGGTGATCGAAGAATTAAAACCACCGCACAGGCCGCGCTCGGCTGTGCAGACGACGAGCAAATGCACTTGATCGCGTCCAGTTCCAGCCAGCAACAATGGCGCACCCGATTGACCAGCCACAGCGCCCGCCAAATTCGCCAGCACCACAGCCATACGTTCAGAGTAAGGACGCGCGGCAACGGCTGCTTCCTGCGCCCGGCGCAATTTAGCAGCGGCCACCATTTGCATGGCCTTGGTGATCTTGCGGGTCGCCTTGACCGAGGCGATACGGTTGCGAAGGTCTTTGAGACTTGGCATTATGCTCTCTTATGCAAAAGCTTTTGCGAAGGCATCAACCGCAGCTTTAAGCTTTGGCATCATCACATCGGAAATTGCTTTTTCAGTGCGGATCGCATCCATGATGTCCGTGTGCTTGTCTTTGAAGGTGGCCAAAAGACCATCTTCAAAATCACGAACGCGGTTCACCGGGATTGCGTCGAGATACCCATTCACACCAGCATAGATCGCTACAACTTGTTCTTCGGTTTTGAGTGGCGAGAACTGTGGTTGCTTCAGCAACTCAGTCAAACGGGCACCCCGGTTCAAAAGCTTTTGCGTGGAGGCATCAAGATCAGAACCGAATTGCGCAAAGGCCGCCATTTCGCGGTATTGCGCAAGCTCACCTTTAATCTTGCCAGCAACCTGCTTCATCGCTTTAATCTGAGCGGCTGAGCCCACGCGCGAAACGCTGAGGCCCACGTTCACCGCAGGACGAATGCCTTGGTAGAACAAATCAGTTTCCAGGAAGATCTGACCATCGGTGATTGATATCACGTTGGTTGGAATGTAAGCCGAAACGTCGTTGGCTTGGGTTTCAATAACGGGAAGGGCCGTCAATGAACCAGCACCCAGTGCATCATTCAACTTGGCAGAACGCTCCAGCAAGCGCGAGTGGAGATAGAACACGTCGCCTGGATAGGCTTCGCGGCCCGGTGGGCGGCGAAGGAGCAGTGACATCTGGCGATAAGCCACGGCTTGCTTGGACAAATCGTCGTAAGCAATCAAAGCATGCATGCCATTGTCGCGGAAATATTCGCCCATGGTGCAACCAGTGAAGGGTGCCAGATATTGCATCGGAGCTGATTCAGAAGCGGTTGCCGCAACCACGATGGAATACTCCATCGCACCGGCATCTTCCAAAATCTTCACGAACTGCGCCACAGTAGAACGCTTTTGGCCACAAGCCACATAAACGCAATAAAGCTTTTCTTTGTCAGGGCCATTCACGTGAATGGATTTCTGGTTGAGAATGGCATCGAGAATAATGGCGGTTTTACCGGTCTGGCGATCACCAATGATCAATTCGCGTTGGCCACGGCCAACCGGGATAAGAGCATCAACGGCCTTGAGGCCTGTGGACATCGGTTCATGCACAGATTTGCGCGGAATAATGCCCGGCGCTTTAACGTCCACGCGGCTGCGCAACTTTGTCTTGATCGGGCCTTTGCCGTCGATCGGATTTCCGAGGGCGTCAACCACGCGGCCGAGGAGTTCTGGGCCGATTGGAACTTCCACGATGGCGCCGGTGCGCTTCACCGTGTCACCTTCTTTAATGTCTCGGTCATTACCGAAAATAACCACACCGACATTGTCGGTTTCAAGGTTCAAGGCCATGCCGCGAATGCCGCCGGGGAATTCAACCATTTCGCCTGCCTGAACATTGTCGAGGCCATAAACGCGGGCAATGCCGTCACCTACGGACAGAACCTGACCAATCTCAGCCACTTCAGCATCTTTGCCAAAGTCCTTGATTTGTTTTTTGAGAATTGTCGAAATTTCTGCGGCGCGAATATCCATCAGCCGGTTCCCTTCATAGCAACTTTGAGATTTTGGAGTTTGGTTTTCAGTGAGTCGTCAATCATCGTGGTGCCCACTTTAACAATGAGGCCACCCAGCAATGATTGGTCAATTTGAGTTTGCAGCGTCACATCCAAGCCCAATTTGGCTTTGAGGGCGGCAGCCAAGTCTTTGAGTTGAGCGGCAGTTAACTTTTCAGCTGATGTGACTTCGGCCACAACTTCGCCTTTGGCTTCAGCTACAAGGGCTTGAAAGCCGCGAATCGCATCTGGTAAAGCAGGAAGACGGCGTTTAGCGCACATTAAGCGCACGAAATTTAGAGCCAGGCCTGAAAGTTTAGTTTTTGCCGCCAGTGCATCAAGCGCAGTCATTTGATCTTCAGTTTTAAAGACTGGTGATTGCATCAGGCGTTGCAAATCAGTTGATTCGTCAATCAGGGCTTGAAAACCTGTCAAGCCTGCAACCGTTGCCGAAACCGATTTTTCTTCAGTTGCAAGGTCAAACAATGCATTTGCATATCGCCCTGCCACTCCGCCGATGATTTGATTTGCCGCCAATTGATCACTTCCGCATAAGTTGAACCGCGTTAGAAAACGCGCTGCGGGCGTTCGCTATCACAGACTAAAGAGACTCGCAACCTGCCACTGGCGACGGATTGCCGCAATGTGAATATTTAGTAATAAAAAGCCCGGACAAAGTGCCGTCCGGGCCCAACTTCTGATGTAGCAAGGAGGGTTAGTCCTTACGAATTTGCCTCAAGCTGGTAACGCTTGATTCCCATATCAGCCAAATCGACATGTGTCAGACGGGCATATTGGTTTGTATTCGTCCGCCTGGCTAGCCGCTGCTGAATGCGCTGAACTAAGCCAAAAAGCTTCATTTAGCGCACTGCGTCTTTGGCGATGCGGTTGATGTCGGTGCGAGCAATGCCCAAATCGGCTAGTTCACGGTTCGACAAATTTTGCAGTTCAGAAACAGTACGGCTGTAACGTTTCCAAGTGGCAACACGGCTTTTCAGTACTTCAAACATAATCATATTCCTTTCATCTAAGAGCGGATCGTCTTCGCTCATGCAACATATTTAGGTGCATCGCAGCAAAGTTACCAATGCAAAATTTGCATGGCTACTAATCTCATATTTATTTCAAATATTTACACAATCGTAACACTGATTATTATTGTATCGCATTGCCGCAAATTTCATCAAGTTTGTGGCCGAAAGGTGGTGTTTCGGGCCTAAAGTGTTAACGTCGCTTAAGCATAAACCTTGGACGAATGTTTACCTTTATCAGATTAGTATCATCTGCAGTTGTGAGTTGGTGGTGGTTCAAGATCGCGAGGGCCTAACGCCCCGCGAAGCAACACTAGGATGGGGAACGGACTTGTCGAGCGTGTCAGAAGATCATATTTTTTCGTTTGAACAGCAAACATCAGTCCAAAATGGGGCGCTTGCTGGCGAAAACCAAAGCCCAGTGCGAGAGCCTTTGGCCATTGACACGCTTCGCGCCTTGGTCGCGGCGGGCGAAACGGCCTATCATTGGACTATTGATGACGATTTTTTGACGTGGAGTGGCAATACCGAAGCCGTCTTGGGCTGCAACCCTTCTAAACTTGAGTCCGGCAAGAAATATGCTGCGTTTTTAGATGTAGAAAACATAACCAGCCGCTATGAAACGGTGATGCGATCACAAGCCCGTGACAGTGGCGAGGGCGTTGCTTTCCGTATTGAATATTGTTTTAAAAGCGAAGGGCGCTCGCAAGAGACGTCAGTCTGGGTTGAAGATCAAGGGCGCTGGTATGCTGGTCCAGATGGCCGTCCACAATCAGTATTTGGCACGGTACGCCGCATTGATGACCGCTATATACGCGACCAACATTTGAACTTCATCGGCAATTGTGATCCGCTGACCGGTATGATGAATCGTGGCCGCTTAACCGAGGCATTAGGCGAAGCCATTACAGTTGCTAACCAAGAGCAAAGTTCTTGTGTCTTTGCTATTGCGGCTGTGAATAATTTGGCTGTTGTGAATGATGCCTATGGGTTTGAAGTCGCTGATGAAGTGATTGTCGCGATGGGCCAGCGGCTGCGTCAAGTGTTGCGTTCCGGTGATGGAATTGCGCGATATTCCGGCGGAAAATTTGGAATTATTCTCAATAATTGCAGCGAAGAAGAATTGCACATTGCTTTAGATCGCTTCTTGGCAGTGGCCCGCGACAATGTGATTGAAACCGGACATGGGCCGGTTTGGGGAATGCTGTCCATCGGTGCGATCTGCCTGCCCGGCCAAATTGAGAATGCCAACATGGCGACAGCCCGCGCCGAAGAGGCCTTGAATGAAGCGCGCCGGCAACCTTCGGATGCCTATGTCGTTTACAAACCCTCTGAGCGCCGCACGGAAGAGCGTAAGCTCAATGCGCGGTGTGCCACAGAAATTGTACATTGTTTGAAAACGGATCGTTTCAAACTTGCCTACCAGCCTTTAGTTTGTGCGAAAACCGGGGATGTGGCTTTGCATGAAGCGTTGCTGCGCATGAGTGATGGCGAACACGGTGAGCTGATTGCGGCCAGCCATCTTATTCCGGTTTCCGAACGGCTGGGACTGGTGCGTTTGATCGATCGTGCGGTCACCCAAATGGCAATCAATACGTTACACTCCTATCCTGATGCAAACTTGTCGATGAATGTTTCTGGTACTACCGCCACTGATCCGCGCTGGTATAATCAATTGCTGGAAATGATTGCTGGCAATGCCGAAATCGCCGATCGCCTGACAGTTGAAATTACTGAAACTGTCGCCTTGAGCGATATTGCCGCGACCAGGCACTATGTGGAACGGTTGCGCAATATTGGCTGCAGTGTGGCCATTGATGATTTTGGAGCGGGCTATACATCATTCCGCAATTTGCGTGATTTGCCAGTCAATATGATCAAACTTGATGGTCATTTTTGTCAGAACATCAAAGGCAACAGCGACAATGAATATATTATTCGCAGTCTCATCGATCTTGCTGGAAAGTTTAATCTCAAAACGGTTGCCGAATGGGTTGAGAACAAAGAAGATTCAGAAGTGCTGAAGTCTTGGGGTGTCGATTATCTTCAAGGCAATTTCTATGGAGAAGCTTCGGTCACACCACCTTGGGCGTTGAATGCCCAATCCAGCTTTGTGATTACGCCTCCTCATACTGTTATTATGCATGAGCTGGCACAGCCTGAGCCGGTTGTTGAAGTGGAGATTCTTGAAACCATTGCTGCGTTTGTGGATCAACACAGTGAAGATGGATTTGCTTCAGAAGTGGTTGTCGAAAGTATTGTTGTAATGGATGAGAGTGTGACGGCGGAGGCCGAAACGCCGCATCAAGAGATTGACTTTGGTGCAATGGATGACAGCATATTTGCTCTGAAATCGACCCTTGAACTGCTGCGCGAACATTTTCCGAACGCTGAAGATGTTGAGCAAGCGGCCTGAAAACCTGCCCCATTATTTTGAGATATTATCAAGCTTCTGCTGCATCGCCGCCAATTGATCTTTCAAGGTTTGAAAATCATCCTTGCTGGCTCCTGCAGCTTTTGGGGCTGGTTTAGGCGACTCCGGTGTTATACCCGCCATATTGCCAGCCATCATGGCAGCAAACGGGTTAAACATTTTCATAGCATCGTTAAACATGCCCATGTTGCGTTTGGCGTGGTCTTCCACACCCTTAAAAGCATCGCCAACGCCCACGGCATCCAGCATTTGTGCGCGGAGCTTTTCTTGTTCCTTCATCAAGTTATCAAGCGAGAATTCAAGATAACCCGGGACTAAGCCTTGCATACTGTCGCCATAAACACCAATCAGCTGGCGCAGAAAATTGACCGGCAGCAAAGTTTGGCCGCCTTTGTTTTCTTCTTCAAAAATAATTTGAGTGAGAACCGAGCGCGTTATGTCTTCGCCCGTCTTGGCATCATAGACCAAAAAGTCTGATCCAGCCTTCACCATTGCAGACAGATCATCCAAAGTCACATAAGTGCTGGTGGCCGTATTATAGAGGCGGCGATTGGCATATTTCTTAATGACTGTCGGTGACTTGCCCGAAGTTTGCTCTTCACTCACAATTGTCTCTCCCGTCGGCTTTATATTTTGCAAAAACTTGCGCCGTGCACCGCACAATTGCAAGTGCAAAAAAAATCTCGCAACTGCACTATCTTGCAGCTAAGGTTAAATTTGGAACCAATCGTTTTCGGAGTTATCATGTCCAAAGATATCGTCATCGTATCCGCCGCCCGCACCCCTGTGGGCTCATTTAATGGTGCTTTTGCCAGCCTTACGGGTGCACAGCTTGGCACTGTGGCACTGAAAGCTGCAATCGAACGCGCGGGGCTTGAGGCCGGAATGATCGATGAAGTTATATTGGGCCAAGTGCTCACAGCGGCGCAAGGCCAGAATCCAGCACGCCAAGCTTCTATTAACGCTGGCATTCCGCAATCAGTGCCGGCTTGGGGCATGAATCAACTTTGCGGGTCTGGTCTTCGCGCGGTGGCTCTCGGCCTGCAACAAATAGCTACGGGTGACGCCAGTATTATAGCTGCTGGGGGCATGGAATCGATGAGCAAGGCACCCCACGCCCAACATTTGCGCGACGGTGTGAAAATGGGCGACTATCAAATGATCGATACCATGATCCGCGATGGCTTGTGGGATGCATTTAACGGCTATCACATGGGCAACACCGCAGAAAACGTGGCCACCAAATGGCAAATTACGCGCGAGCAGCAGGATGCTTTTGCGGTGGCCTCACAAAACAAGGCAGAGGCTGCACAGACTGCTGGTAAGTTTAAAGATGAAATTTGCGCCGTTACGATTTCTGGCCGCAAAGGCGATGTGGTTGTGAGCGATGATGAATATATCAAGAAAGGTGTAACCCTTGATAGCGTCACCAAACTGCGCTCAGCCTTTATGAAAGATGGGACGGTGACCGCTGCCAATGCGTCTGGAATCAACGATGGTGCGGCGGTTGTTATTTTGATGACAGCTGAAGAAGCTTCTAAACGCGGCCTTACACCTTTGGCCCGCATTGCCTCTTGGGCCAGCGTGGGTGTGGACCCCGCTATCATGGGTTCAGGTCCGATCCCAGCATCACGTGCCGCTTTGAAAAAAGCCGGATGGAATGCCGCTGATCTTGATGTGATTGAAGCCAATGAAGCTTTTGCGGCGCAAGCCTGTGCGGTCAATAAAGACATGGGTTGGGATACTTCGAAAGTGAACGTCAATGGAGGAGCCATTGCGATTGGCCACCCCATTGGAGCTTCGGGGGCTCGGGTGCTCACCACCTTGCTTTATGAAATGAAACGATCGAATGCAAAAAAAGGCTTGGCAACGTTGTGCATTGGTGGTGGCATGGGTGTGGCCATGTGCTTAGAACGATAAGGGGAGAATTTATATGACACGTGTTGCAGTTGTTACCGGAGGCACCAGAGGTATTGGTGCTGCAATCTCTAAAGCTTTGAAAGCCCAAGGCTGCAAAGTAGCAGCCATTTATGCAGGCAATGATGAAGCCGCCGCAGCCTTTAAAGCTGAGACGGGAATTGCTGTTTATAAATGCGATGTATCGTCTTATGAAACAGCATCCGCTACTTTGAAAACCATTGAAGCTGAAGTGGGGCCTGTTGATATCTTGGTCAACAATGCGGGCATTACACGCGATGCCATGTTCCATAAAATGACTTTGGAGAATTGGAACGCAGTGATGAACACCAATCTGTCTTCGCTGTTCAACATGACACAACCGATTTGGGGTGGCATGAGAGATCGGGGCTTTGGCCGGGTCATTTGCATCTCGTCGATCAATGGTCAAAAAGGCCAAATGGGGCAAGCCAATTATGCAGCTGCTAAAGCAGGTGAAATCGGATTTGTTAAATCACTGGCCCAAGAGGGTGCTGCCAAAGGCATTACCGTCAACGCCATTTGCCCCGGTTACATCGGCACTGAAATGGTGATGGCGGTGCCGCAAGAGGTGCGTGAAAAGCGCATTTTGCCTTTGATCCCGGTTGGTCGCTTGGGCGAACCCGAAGAAATAGCGCGTTGTGTGGCGTTTCTTGCTGCTGACGATGCCAGCTTCATTACCGGAGCCACACTCAGCGCTAATGGTGGACAATATATGGTCTAGCCATGCTGAAGCCTTTGCGGCTCATAGCCGAAAATCTGGCTTGCGAGCGGGGCGGACGCATGGTTTTTTCAAAGGTGAATTTCTCACTTTATGCAGGCGAACTGATGGAGTTGCGCGGGGCCAATGGCTCTGGAAAATCATCTTTGTTGCGTTTACTTGCAGGACTTAACACGCCAGCGTTTGGGCGTGTTGTGTTGGAAAACGGTATCGCGGATTCTTCACTGGCTGAACAGGCCCATTACATCGGCCATGCTGAAGCCCATAAATCTGCATTGACAGTTTTTGAGAATTTGAACTTTTGGGCGAAGTTTTTGGGCGCGAAAATAAACACTATTGCGCTAGACGCCTTTAGTCTTGGAGCGCTTGCCCACGATCAAGCTCTGCTTTTGTCTGCTGGGCAAAAGCGAAGATTGTCTCTCACACGATTGGTCATCGCACAGCGCCCCGTGTGGTTGCTTGATGAGCCCACAGTGGGGCTTGATGCAGCGTCTCTCATCAATCTGAAAACGCTGATGAAAAAACATTTGCTCGGAGGGGGCATAGTAATAGCCGCCACCCACGCGGAACTGGGTGTCAGCTCTTCGCATGTGTTGCAGCTCACCTGATGTTTCAATCCATGTGCGCTTTAATCAGACGGGATATCGATTTGGCACGCGCCCAAGGGGGTGGGTTAGGTGCAGCCTTGGGGTTCATTCTTGCCGTGATGGTGCTGGTGCCGCTGGCTCTCGGCCCTGATCAAGCATTGCTGCAACGCCTTGCTCCCGGCCTGATGTGGCTGGCGTTACTGCTTGCAGTTTTGCTCACCGCCGACCGCATGTTCCAGCAGGATTATGAGGATGGTTCGTTAGATGTGATGCTGATGGGCCACCTGCCATTTGAGTTTGTTACTCTCACCAAAGCTTTGGCGCATTGGATCACCGTGAGTTTACCTTTGTCTATAATCACGCCACCTGTGGGGCTATTGCTGAACATTGATGCCACACAAATTCCGCTATTGTGGTTGTCCATGCTCACGGGTTCGCTCGCACTTTCATTGCTCGCCAGTCTTGGCGGGGCGGTGACAGCTGGATTGCGGCGGGGCGGACTTCTGGTGTCATTGCTCATCTTGCCGCTTTATGTGCCAGTGTTGATTTTCGGCGTGGCGGCCTCAACATTTGGCGATGGTTCAACGCAAGCACTCCTTGTGCTAAGTGCTATTACGCTTATGAGTTTCGTTGTCGCACCATGGGCCAGTGCTGCGGCGTTGCGGGCTTATTTGCGCTAAGGAATGTTCATGCAACAATTCGCCAATCCCAAGCGCTTTCTAAAAATTGCCAATGTCGCATTGCCGTTTTTATGGGTGATCACAACACTGCTCTTTGCAATTGGGCTCTATGGCGCGCTGGTGACCAGCCCGCCCGATTATCAGCAAGGCGAAACTGTACGCATTATGTATGTGCATGTGCCAGCGGCTTCATTGGCTTTGATAATTTATTGTGCCATGGCTTTCTTCAGTATCATCGCCATTATTTATCGCCATCCTCTGGCCGATGCGGCTGCAAAATCTGCGGCCCCTATTGGTGCGGTTTATTGTTTTCTAGCTCTGGCCACAGGTTCACTCTGGGGTAAGCCCATGTGGGGCACGTGGTGGGTGTGGGACGCACGGTTGACATCAATGTTTGTGCTGATGCTTTTATATTTAGGCTACTTGGCGATTTGGCAAAGCATTGAAGAGCCAACGCGGGCTGCCGCTGTCGCGCGTATTGTTGCCATTGTCGGCGTGATCAATGTGCCGATTATAAAATTCTCAGTAAATTGGTGGAACACCTTACATCAACCCGCCAGCATTTTAAAAATGGGAGGGCCTTCGATTGACACTTCCATGCTGTGGCCTTTGCTCACCATGATGGCGGCATTCGGGTTTTTATTTTTGGCTTTGCAGCTCACGGCGATGCGCAGTGAAATTGCGAAGCGCAAATTGCGCCAAGCGCGAATGATTGAGATTGGACAGCACTGATGGATTTTTCTGCCGCTCATTCTGGATTCGTAATTGCGTCTTATGGTCTTGTTGCCCTTGCGCTCTTTGGATTAATTGGATTTGTGTTTTGGCGCGACCATAAGCTTGCCCAGCAGCTGCACCGCGTGAACGAAAGTTCAAAACCGTGACTTCGCGTTTGGTCAAACTTATTCCGGTTCTGTTATTTTTGGTCGTCGCTGTGGTTTTATGGATTGGCCTGGGTGGTGATCCCAAGCGCATTCCTTCAGTTCTCGTCGGTAAGCCTGCCCCCGAATTTAATTTGGCGGCGATCAAAGATGTGGGCGTGCCGGGTCTTTCGACTGCAGACCTCAAAGGCCATGTGACATTGGTCAATGTTTGGGCTTCATGGTGCGTGCCCTGCCGCGAAGAACAACCTGTCTTGCTGGAGCTGGCCAAGCGCATTGATATTCGTCTGGTCGGTATCAATAATAAAGATGATCCCGCCAATGCGCGCGAATTTCTCAAAACCATGGGAAATCCTTTTGCAGCGATTGGCGCTGACCCTGCGGGCCGTACTACAATTGATTTTGGAACTTATGGGGTGCCGGAAAGTTTTGTGATCGATGCTGATGGCATTATTCGTTACAAAATTATTGGTGGCATCACGCCGGAGCAGATGAATGTTGAACTGCCACAACAAATTGAATTGGCGAAATTTTCGCTAAATTAATTCACGCGCTAGTTCTTCAAGTTCTGCATCGTGAACACCCATCTCTCTCAAGTGCTTTACGGTATTAGCTACATACTCAACACAGGAGCCATAATTGCCGTGACCTTGGCGCACCATGGCCAAGGTATCGGCAATGGATTTAACTGCAGCAAATTGTTCATGGTTATGATCAACAACATAAGTGACAGCTTCAATCATGCGGTTGGACACCTGAACGGGCAGCACCACTTCATGATAAATTTCGGTGATCAATTCACGCTCACGAACATATTTAAGGGTGGCCGGCCATTTATCATCGGTGATCTGATAGGCAAGACCTTCGCAAGCACCACCATTATCCAAACCAAACACTAAACCAGGACGTTCAGGGGTGCCACGATAGTGATTGGAATAAACACTTAATCGGCGATGAAACCCTGTGAGTGTTGCTGGCGCTTTTTGCTCAAATTCAAACCCGGGCCGCCACATCAACGATCCATAGGCAAAAATCCAGCGGCAGTTCTCGGCTTGTGGATTGATCACCACGGGGCTTAGTCCTTCTTGGGTCCGCGTCCGAAATCTGGTGCTGCCGTGTCTTGGCCCGCTGCAATAATACCGCGACGCACTTCTCGTGCACGCGTGAAGAGATTAAACAACGTCTCGCCATCACCCCACCGGACAGCCCGTTGCAGCACGGAAAGTTCTTCTGAAAAGCGCCCCAGCATTTCTAAAACGGCGTCTTTGTTGTTGAGGAAAATATCACGCCACATGGTGGGGTCTGATGCAGCAATCCGGGTAAAATCGCGAAAGCCTGAAGCCGAATATTTTATCACTTCAGAATGGGTGACGGATTCCAAATCGGCAGCCGTGGCCACCGTGTTATAGGCGATTAAATGCGGCAAGTGACTGGTGATGGCCAACACCATGTCATGATGCTCTGCTGTCATTACATCAACGTTAGAGCCGCAGGCCTTCCAAAAAGCTTCAAGCTTTTCCACCATTGCAGGCGCGGTGCCGGGCACGGGGGTTAAGATGCACCACCGATCTTGAAACAATTCGGCAAAGCCAGAGCGCGGACCAGACAGTTCAGTACCGGCAATTGGATGGCCCGGAATGAAGTGAACGCCCTTCGGCACATGCGGGCCACAATCGCGGACGATGGCCCCTTTCACCGACGCCACATCGGTGAGAATAGCGCCCGGTTTTAAACTTGCGCTGATCTGGGCTGCGAGTTCACCACAAGCACCTACAGGTGCGCAGAGAATAACGAGATCAGCGTCCTTAACGGCATCGGCAGCATGCTCATGCACGCTATCAACGAGGCCAATTTCAAGTGCGATTGAACGTGAGCTCTCAGTTTTTGCATTGCCGGAAATCACGTGCGCCAAACCATTTTTGCGCATAACGCGGCATAAGGATGAGCTGATCAATCCCAGCCCTAACACCGCAACTTTTTCAAACATAAAACTCATTTCATAAATTCCGTTAGGGCTTTAACCACAGCGCGGTTGGCTTCTTCGGTTCCTACTGAAAGCCGCAATGCTTTCGGCAGGCCATAAGCCGTCACGCGGCGCAGAATAATATTTTGTGCTGTCAGATAAGCATCAACAGCTTCGGCCTTCTCGGCACTTTCAAAATGCATCAAAAGAAAATTCGCAACACTCGGTGTGACGTCGATGCCGAGTTGTGAAATCTCGGATGATAACCATGGTAACCATTTGGAATTATGCGCTACTGCTGCAACGATAAATTCCACGTCTTGCATCGCCGCAGTTCCCGCAGCCAATGCAGCGGCACTCACATTGAAGGGACCGCGAATGCGGTTCAGCACATCAGCAATGGCGGGTGGGCAATAGGCCCAGCCAATGCGAACCCCTGCGAGGCCGTAGATTTTAGAAAATGTCCGCGTCATCACCACATTGGAGGATGATTCAACGAGAGTCATTCCCGCCTCATAATCATCGGCGATGACGTATTCAGCATAGGCCCCGTCCAGCACCAGTAAGACATGCGAGGGCAGACCTTGATGCAAGCGCCTCACTTCAGCGTAGTTGAGATAGGTTCCAGTGGGATTATTGGGATTGGCCAGAAACACCATTTTGGTTTTTGCTGTGACGCGCGCGAGAATTTCACCCACATCAGCTTTATGGTGATGTTCGGGTGCGACAATGCCTAAAGCATCATTGGTGGCGATGGCGATGGGGTAAACTAAAAACCCATGTTGCGTATAAATTGCTTCATCGCCTTGTTGCAAATAGGCGTGGGCCAGTAATTGCAACAGCTCATCAGAGCCGGTGCCACCACAGACGATATTTTCAACCTGGAGACCATAACGCGCCGCAATCGCCTCGCGCAGAATTTTGGCTTGGCCATCGGGATAAGTGGCCAAGCTTTGGCCCGCTGTTGCGGCATAGGCGGCAAGGGCCTTTGGGCTTGGCCCTAAGGGCGATTCATTGGACGAGAGCTTGAAAACTTTACCCGTCTTGGGGCCGGATTTTCCGGGCACATAGGCTTTAATGCCGGCAATGCCAGAATTGGGGATGGGACCGTTCATCATGTTTCAATCGCACTGGCATAACGGCCAGTAACTTTGAGGCCGAGCGATGCATTAGAGCGCGTGAGGCCGACCAACGGTCCCTCATGCTCCAGTAAATAACCGGGCAGGCAGGAGAGGCGGTGATTGCCGATTTTTACTTGCCAGATCGGTTGCGGTACAAAATCACGTGGGAGCTTGCCATTGGTGATCACTAAAGTTTCATCTTGGCCTGAGGCTTCAACCGGGGCATGGCCGATCACTAGAAGTTTTGGAATGTCGTCTTCTTTTAACACTGGAAGGCAGGCTATCACTTGGGCCTTGCCAGCGGCTCCCGCCGCAAAGGCTTCGGTCCACGGTTGATCGGTTTCGACCACGCATAGATCGCCTGGAGCAGAATCAATCTGCAAGAGCGCTTGGGCTTCATCGCGGTATTCTTCCACCGGCATGGCGCCAAAATAATCACGCAGTCGCAATCTATGGGCCATATTGTGATTGAGGTGCTTGCTCACATGCAATGTGATGGGCGATTGATTTTGGGTCGATTGATTGAGAATATTGCGCCAAAGACGCACCATAAGATCGGGGTTTAGAGCACTGCCTTTGGTTCTTGTGAGGAGGCGTCGCAAGATTGCAGCCTCGCGGGCAGGCCGTAAGGGCGAGGCCCATGTTGAGGCTGATTGCTGCTTTAACCCGCGCACGTGGGCTGTCACTTCAAACCGCTGGACAATGAGATCAACAAGCTGGTCGTCTATGCTGTCAATGTCTTGGCGCACAGAATCAAGCGAAAAGGCAGGTTTATCAGTTGAACTCATTGTGGTATCCTAGAAGCAAGCACAGGCCATCTTGAGGAGCTTCATAAGGAAAACTCAAGGCAATTGCAAAGCGGGCTTAAAAGGTCTCGTCTTTGCGGTGAACGGGCAGCAACGAGGGCCGGAAACGTGGCAGGGTGCGGCGCACACGGCGGCCCGCAGAATAGGCATAAACTTGTTTGGTGGCCTCCACCACAATCACCCCTGAGAGGTGTCCAAGCAGCGTTTTTCCATACTTTTCAATGTTGCTGGCGATCGCCATGCCAGCCACTTTAGCGCGCGGTGGCACCATGAGAGCAGGCTCCATGCGGTTGAAAGAAAATTGCGTTTCTTTGAGCAGCGCCCAAAGTTGCGTGCGCGAAAACGGCTGGCCAAAGCCAAAGGGTGAAGCATCAGACGCCGCCCAAAGACCACTGCGATTCGGCACTACCAAAATGAGGCGGCCTTGCGGGGCCAGCACCCGCCAAGTTTCCTGAAGCATTTCGATGGGGCTTTCGCTGAATTCTAAACCATGAATGACCAAAGCGATATCAACCGAATTATCGGGCAGGGGTAAATCAAGCTCGTCGACTAAGGCTGATTGTTGCAGGCCCTGTTTGGGCCAAGACTCTACCCCTTGACGCGCCAGCATGAATGCCAAATGGCGAAGATTTTCATTCAGATAAGGTGTTGCAAAACCAAGACCCAGAAGTGTTGCTTCGGGTGCTAGTTCCAGTGCTGGCGAAAGCTTCGCCGCAAGCAAGCGATGGCTAGCTTTCCCCAGTGGACTGGCATAGAATTCACGCAGCTCAACAACATTCATGATTGCACCTTAGCGCGAAACGCGGGCTTGGTCATCATGGGCAGAATTTAAGGTGAAGATACTATGTCCCACATCGATATGCGTCAGTTTATGTGTCTCTCTGATAATTATGGTTTGATCATCCATGATAGCGTGACGGGGGCCACCGCTTCGATTGATGCGCCTGATGCTGATGCTGTTGAAGCGCAGCTTAAAAAATTTGGCCGTCAGCTCACGCATATTTTTACGACCCATCATCATGCTGATCATGTCGATGGTAATTTGCGGTTGAAAGAATTATTCGGCTGCAAAATTATTGGCCCTAAGGCTGAAGCTGATAAAATTCGGGGCATTGATATTCAAGTTTCGGGTGGCGACAAATTTATATGGTCGCACCGCGAAGTGATTGTTTATGATTGCCCTGGCCATACCAGCGGCCACATTGCTTTTGGCATCCCCAATGAATTTTCATTATTTGCCGGGGACACGGTTTTTGCGATGGGCTGTGGCCGGGTGATAGAAGGCACCATGGATGAAATGTATAAATCCGTTAATCAATTTAAGACTTTATCACCCAGCACCTATGTTTATTGCGGGCATGAATATACCGAAGCCAATTGTAAATTTGCTTTGACGATTGAACCTAATAATAGATTTCTGCAAAATCGTGCTGTTCAGGTTGCGGCCAAACGTGGGCGCGGTGAAATGACCTGCCCAACCACGATTGGCGAAGAGCTGCAGACTAATCCCTATATGCGCTGTGACAGCCCCGAAATTCGGGCTGTGCTTGGAATGGAAGCAGCTACGGATGCGGAAGTGTTTACTGAAATTCGAACCCGCAAGAATAACTTCAAGGGTTAGTTGAAAAGATCAAATCCTTGGCGGCGATCATCGCCCCAACGATAATGAGAACACCGGCCAACGCAACGGACCAATGAAATTGCGCGATACCAGCGGCCCATAAAACCAAAGTTGAGAGCAGGGGTGCAGCATAGGATGCAGCCCCGAGCACGGCGATGAAAGAGAGCAGATGACAGCCAAATAGGGCACCCACATTCAAGACCCACACTTGCCAGCTTTGCGATGCTAAAATCTGCACCGTATTTTTGCGAAAGGGCCAACTGGCAACTCCGACCAAGCCCCCCAATAAAAAAACTCATCGCCAGCACTTGCAGCGGTGGAACATTGCCCACCACTTTAGAAAGATAGGCAAGCAGACCCCACAGGAGAATAGCCGTAAAACCAATGGCTGTAGCGGATGTTTTGGTCACGCCAAAACTTTTGGGGATGGATTTATTTGTGAGCCCAGTACACTTAAAAATACTGCAGCTAAAATAATGGATCCGCCAATGAAGGAGGCGCGCTCCGGAATTTCACCCATAAATAACCACGGCCAAAATGGATTGATCACAGCATCTAACATCGCAATCAAGGCCAGTGTGATGCCCGGTACAACGCGTGCACCCATGCCGTAGAATACCAACGGAATGGCCAATTGCAACGGTCCCATCAGTGCTAAAAGCAGCATGGAGTGCAGGTCAATGTCCACAGCACTGTAGCCAACGCCTGAAAAGAAACTCATGGACCCGGCAACAATAAAGGTCAGAAAGCCACCCACACACATCGCTGGCATCATATCCACTTCGCGGTAACGCCGCAGCAAAAGGGTCTGCAAAGCAAACATGATGGGCACTCCCAGACATAAAAGTAATCCTGCGGATTGCCCGGTTTCAATGCCGCTCTGAGCAATGACAACCATGCCACCTAAAGCCAAAAATGCTGAAATCCAAGCCGTTGTTCCCGGCTTTTCACCTGTTAACCATGGACTGAGAAGACCTGCAAAGAGGGGCGAGGTGGCCCCAATGATAGCCACCGTTGCGGTGCTCACTAAGGTCAAGGATGTGACATAGAATGTTGTGCCCATGGCAAAGCAAATGGCTGAAAAAATCATCACATTAAGAGGTACCGAGCGGAATTTTGAACCTAATTCAGGGCCATAAAGAATGATCAGATAAACCAGAAGGGCAATCGCCATCCACAGGCCACGCCAGCTGTTTATTTGCCAGCCAGTGAGGTTTGGCATCCAGCGTACAAATAGGCCAGAAAGACTCCAGCCCAAGGTCGCAAGTAAAACATAAATTACCCCAGTGCCAAAACCGTTCTGTCGATCTACCATAAAATCCCCGAATCGTAGGCGAGCTTAACAAAACACATTGCCTCTGCAAGTGAAGTTATTACTTACTACAATCTTAAGTTTAATAAGGGTTGATTAACCGCGTAATTTAACATTATCTCCATCATAGGGACTCTCAGCGATCACTGTTGTCTTGAAGATTTTGTCGAGGATTTTTATTTCCAGTTCGGTACCGAGGCTTGCATGTTCTGGTTTTACCATAGCCAACGCTAGTGATTTATTCACCCGCCAGCCAAAACCACCATTGGTGGCCCGGCCAATGAGTTTACCATTTGCGTAAATCGGTTCGGACCCCCGCGCATCTGAATCAGTATCGGTCACACCATGCACTTCCATAGTAACAAAATTCCAATTGAGACCCTTTTCACGCCCAGCCACCAATGCATCACGGCCAATGAATTGCCCCTTGTTGGGATGGACGAAACGATCAAGACCGGACTCGTAAGCTGAATATTCAATTGAGAGTTCGCGCGGAATGAGACGGTAAGATTTTTCAATCGACAAGGAAGACATCGCTTTAATGCCATAAGGCTTAATCCCAAATTCTTTTCCGGCTTCCATCAGCTGATCGAACAAAGTGATTTGTTGCTCGACGGGTGAATGGAACTCGTAACCCAATTCGCCCACAAAGTTCACGCGCAACACATGGGCAGAACCAGTGCCCACGGCGATCTCTTTGCCGGAGAGCCATGGGAACGCTTCGTTCGATAAATCCGCATGGGTCAGCTTTTGTAAAACCTTGCGCGAGTTTGGACCCGCAAGCACCAACACCCCAAGGCGTGTGGTGAGCGGATTTAAACGCACTGATCCATCGTTGGGAGCGAGCTTGCGTAGGTAATCATGGTCATGGCGCTCAAACGCACCGGCTGACACCAGATAAAAGCGTCCGGGCGCCCATTCATAAACCGTGAACTCGGCACGAACCCCACCCAAGGGATTGAGCATATGGCAGAGCGCAATGCGGCCTTGCTTCTTAGGAATTTTGTTGGCTAAAATTGACTCGAGCCACTCGCGTGCGCCCGGTCCTGACACTTCCATCTTGGCAAAGGCCGACATGTCTTGGAGGGCCACATTGTCCATCACATTGCGGCATTCGTCACCCACAAAGCGGAATGCATTGGAACGGCGGAACGACCATTTTTCAACAATGCGGCCGTCTTCGGTTGGCGCTGCATGATTGTGATTGAGCAACACATCAGGACGGTTCAAATCAGTCTCTGAAAGTGCGTAGTCTTTTGGCGCAAACCAGGCGGGGCGTTCCCAGCCGTAGACCGAACCAAAGACAGCACCCAAATCTTTCATCCGGTCATAGACTGGTGTGCGCTTCAAAGGCCGTGCGGCGGCGCGTTCCTCTTCGGGATAATGCATCGTGAACACATTGGCATAGGCTTCTTCAGTTTTTTCTTTGAGGTAGCCACGCGTGGCGTAGGGGCCAAAGCGGCGCGGGTCTACGCCCATCATGTCTATGGTGGGTTCGCCATCGACAATCCATTCGGCCAATTGCCAGCCCGCCCCACCGGCTGCTGTTACGCCAAACGAATGACCTTCATTAAGCCAGAAGTTTTTCTTGTCCCAAGCTGGGCCGATAATGGGTGAACCATCGGGTGTATAGGCAATCGCCCCATTGTAGATTTTCTTGATGCCCAGTTCGCCGAAAGCTGGCACACGGGCAATGGTGGTTTCGATATAAGGCTCCAAGCGTTCAAGTTCGCCTTGGAACAATTCATATTCGCTTTGCTCTGAGGGGCCATCTATATAGCAGCAGGGTGCACCCTTTTCATAAATGCCCAGAACAAAGCCACCATTTTCTTCACGCAAATACCAGCTTGAATCAGCTTCGCGCAACACGCCCATTTCGGGCAAGCCTTGGGCTTGGCGCTCTTTAATCAGGGGTGATGGTTCGGTGACAATATATTGGTGCTCCACCGGAATAACCGGAATATCGAGGCCCACCATAGCTCCAGTTTTGCGGGCGAAATTGCCGGAACAAGAGACCACATGCTCACAGGTAATATCGCCTTGATCGGTCTTCACCAACCATTCGCCCGATGGCAATTGTTCAATTGCGGTTACTGTGGTGTTGCGATATATTTCAGCACCGCGGGCACGCGCACCTTTGGCTAAAGCCTGGGTTAAATCGGCAGGTTGAATATAACCATCATCAGGGTGTTGAATGGCACCGAGCAAACCTTCGATATTGCACAGAGGCCAGATTTCCTTCACTTGCTCGGGCGTGAGCTTGTTTACTTTCACGCCAATGGTTTCGGCAATGCCTAAATAATACATAAACTCATCCCAACGATCCTTGGTGCGGGCCAAGCGGATGTTGGAAACTTTTTTGAAACCCACATTTTGCCCCGTCTCGGCTTCAAGCTCGCCATAGAGCTTCACTGAGTATTTATGGATTTGGCCTACCGAATAAGACAGATTGAACAGCGGCAAAAGCCCGGCGGCGTGCCAAGTGGAACCGGAAGTGAGCTCTTTGCGCTCAACCAGAACAACATCGCTCCAGCCCTTTTTAGCCAGATGATAGAGCGTGGAAACACCCACCACACCACCGCCAATGACAACAACTTTTGCTCTGCTTTTCATAAAAAACACCCTTTTTGCTCTATTAGCATTAGTGAGAAAAACTCAACAGAGGTGAGAACAGAGCGACAGCAGTCAGGCTTTTTCCGACAAGCCCACATGTTGGAGGATAAACTGCGCCAATGCCGCCACATCATCACGGTCAAAAACCGGAACGGAGCTGGTGATTTTGCCATTGGCCGCCACCGCCACGATGGTGGGGTCATCGCCTGCTAAAATCGCGTGAGACAGTTCGAGATTTCGCACTTCAATCTTATCATGGGTGTCGCGCTTATAACCTTCGACAATCACCAATTCGCAAGGCGTAAGCTTCGATAAAACCTCATCGAGCGAGGGTGGCTCATCCCCGCGAAGCTCATGCATAATCGCCCAGCGATGTTGCGAAACCACCGCCACTTCCGCGGCTCCAGCTTTGCGGTGGCGGAAACTATCGCGGCCTTCGTGGTCAATATCAAAATCATGATGGGCGTGTTTGATAGTTGAAACACGAATGCCCCTTTCTGTGAGGTGGCGCACGAGTTTTTCAACCAGCGTGGTCTTGCCGGAATTTTTAAAACCGCAAACGCCGATGACTTTTTGCATTCATCGCACCTTGGGCAAAATCTTCAACGCCGCAGTCATATCGGCTGGCGTGTTGATGTTCATGAAAGGATCATAGTCATCGGCACGCCAATTTACTTTGGCGGCATTAATTTTGAACACCCAATCTTGCACACGGTTTGATGTGTGCATTTCCTTTTCAAGATTAGGCAAAAGCTTCACTGGCCAAAACCCAGTGAGGAAGTGATCTTGGCCTTTGGAATTAGCAAAAGCTGCTTTGGTGCCTGCGAGTTTGTTGACGAGATCATGGGGCAGAAATGGTGAGTCCGATGGCACGGTGACGACAGCATCATAGCCCTCCTCATCGGCATAAGAGAGAGCCGCATGAATTCCAGCAAGAGGTGTGTCAATCTCAGTTTCAATATCGGGGATGATATCAAATTCCAAAAATTGAAAACGCTTGGCATCGCCATTGGCATTAATGACGATATCTTCAACTTGCGGACTGAGACGATCAATCACCCGAACAATAAGGGTCTTGGGGCCAAGTTTAACAAGGGCCTTTTCAGCGCCCATGCGTTTTGATTTTCCACCTGCAATAATGGCTCCGAGAATATTCATGTGTGGCTATAAATCCTTTGCGGTGGAATGAAGATTTTGATTTGATCGCCAAGTGACACATCGCCCGCGCATTCCACCCAAGCGGTCAGCCCGCGCTTATGCGTTGCAGCTTTGACAAACAGGGGACCCTTTTCGGGATACGATCTTGCGATCACTTCGGCCACCTGACGACAGGGTAGATTTTCGGTGTCGATCACCAGCGTTGCACCCGATGGAAATTGCAGACGTGATGAGGGCGGCAGCAATGTGAGATCGGGAATGCCCGACGTCACCATATTGGCTGCAAGCCACGCCGCATTCATCTCCGGCAAGTCCAACGCTTGTGCTACGTCGGCCATTTCTTCGACCGAAATCACGGTCAACTGGCGTACGTTCCGGATAACGGTATTGCGCTTGTAGGTTTGCAGCGTTCGGCTATCGGAAAGCCTTGTCTCTCCGGCATGGCAATCGCCTTCGGGGCCGGACGGGAGCAATTTCAAAGTGGTGCGCTGTTGTTTTTCAAAATTGGCACCGCCTTTCACCGTCGATAAAAGCTGCTCCACGCGGCCCACGAATTTTAGTTTTGTAACGACAGACACGTTGCTGTTCTCCTGATTGCATATTCACTATAAGCAAGCTTATGGATAATCGCCACCCAGAAACCGTGCTTGATCTCACAGGTCTGCTCTGCCCGCTGCCGGTGCTCAAAGCGCGCAAGAGACTGGAAGCTATGACTTCTGGTTCTGAACTTGTGGTCCTAGCCACCGACCCGATGGCTGCGATAGACATGCCGCACTTTTGTAACGAGCAGGGCCACAGTCTACTGGAGCAAAGCCAGAATGACCAAACCCTGCGCTTCAGGATTAAACGCAAATGACTTATGATTTCGGCGCCTTCAACAATTGGGGCACACTCAAAAAAGTGGCGGTGCGCTCGGTCGCTTCGGCCTTTGTGTCCGATGCGAAGATTGATGCTGAATGGAAAGATTTAAACTTCCATTCGCGCCCCAATCTCGAAAATGCGCTGAAGGAATATGCCGTTATTGAGAAGGCGCTTAAAGCAACGGGCGCTGAAGTTATTGATTTAGGAGTGGGCGACGGCCTCACTCTGGATAGTCTTTATACGCATGATGCCTTGATCATCACTCCAAAAGGCCTTGTGCGCCCGCGCATGGGAAAGCCGCAGCGCCGCGAGGAAGCGGCGGTGAATGGTGCAGTTGTGGAAAAGCTTGGTTTTCCGATTGCAGGTGAAATTACCGGCGACGGCAAAATTGAAGGGGGAGATTTGGTGTGGATTGATCGTCATACACTTTTGGCTGGTGTGGGTTACCGCACCAATGTGGAAGGGGTGCGTCAGCTTCAGGCCATCTGTGGATCCGATGTGAATGTCATGTGGTTTGATATGCCGCATTATAAAGGCAAATCTGATGTGTTCCATTTGATGAGTTGCCTCAGCCCACTCGATAAGGATCTGGCCGTGGTCTATCAGCCTCTCATGGCCGGCCGTCTCATTGAATTTTTGCAATCACGCGGCATTAAATTTGTTGATGTGCCGGATTCAGAATTCGAAACCATGGCCTGCAATGTTTTAGCTTTGGGTCCACGCCACGCCATGATGGTGGCTGGAAACCCCCTCACTGAGCAGCGGATGCACGATGCGGGCGTGAAAGTTGAAGTGATCGAAGGCTATGATATTTGCCGCAAAGGCGAAGGTGGGCCGACGTGTATGACCCGGCCTTTGGTCAGAGCCTAAAACCGCTCCTTTGTCTTTGTGGTGAACCCAACCGTCACTGTCCCATCGGCATATTCAATAAGAGGTCTGCGGATCAATGAAGTGTGGGCGAGGGCCAAAGCAACAGCTTTGGCTTCGGTCACATCGGACTTGTCAGCCTCAGCAAGTCCGCGCCATGTGTAGCCGGCACGGTTGATCAGCTTTTCCCAGCCACCGACCGCCCTCATCCATTTGGTCACTTGGGCTTTGGTTGGCTTATCAACTGAATAATCTGAAAAATCGATGGCGACTTTTTTATCAGCTAGAAAGGCCAGAGCATTCTGGCAGGTGGAACACTTGTTTAATCCGTAAGCTTTGAGAGCCATATATCACCTGTTGAGAGAAAGGGTTTTATCCATAAAGGCATCAGCCCCACCGGATATTTGATCGGTGAAGGCTTTAAACAGGCCTTCAATTTCAGATTTCTCAATGTCTTTCACAATAAATACGAGCCGCGTTTCTGCGCGTCCATCGGGCCAGTCTTTTAAACGCACGGGAGGATGAAACACATGCTGCACGCCGTGTACGGCCAAGGGCCGCGTTGGATCATCCGTGGTTTTGATCAGCCCCTTCATGCGCAACATGTTGGCACCATGATAAGAGGCCAGCAGTTCAAAAAACAATTCGAGGCCTTGTGGTGATATGGCGCGGGTGTCGGAAAATGCAAATGATCTGATATGGGCATCATGGCGTGATTTATCGTGATGGTGATGTTCATGTTTATGCACAGCCTCATCGGCTAGCCAATTTTGCACATTCATGGTTTTGGTCGTTGGATCAAACAGACCCATGGTAAATAATTTTGCAGCCGTTGCCTCGCCGCGATGGGTGGTGAGGAGCCGGGCCGAAGGATTAAGTTTGCGCAGACGCCCAATGATGGCGAACATTTTTTCTTCGCCTTCTAAACCGTTTAGAAGGTCGAGCTTGGTGAGCACGATGCGGTCGGCCACGGCCACTTGTTTTACAGCCTCAGGGTGGGCATCCAATGTGGCCCAACCGTTCACACCATCAACAACGGTGATCACACCTTCAAGCCGCAAGCGGTGCAGCAAGAGATCGTCGCGCATGAGGGCATGGAGCACGGGCGCTGGATCAGCAAGGCCAGTGGTTTCAATCACAATCCGGTCAAAAGCTTTCACGCTGCCCGCATCGCGGCGCATGAGAAGATCAGAAATCGTATCAATCAAATCGCCGCGAATGGTGCAGCACAGGCAACCAGACGAAAGTTCAATAATATTATCATCGGATTTTTCGACCAGCAGATGATCAATGCCAATTTCGCCAAACTCATTGATGATGACGCAAGCATTGGCCAGCAACTCTTCTTTCAACATGGAATTCAGCAGTGAGGTTTTACCAGAGCCTAAAAATCCGGTGAGTACGGCAACTGGAATCGGAGTGCGGTCAATCATCGCTGAACCCGTCAATGGATGGTCTTTCGAACCCGGCCCTTGTGGTGTCTTACGGGTTTGGGGCGTTCGGTGTCTGAGCCTTCATCAGTGCTGGTATCCGGTTGAATAACATCAGGCATGGGTGCACTTGCGGCAATTTGTTGGAGGGTGGTGTTGGGCATCACATAACAGGTGGCGCCATCCATACGGTATTGGCGGCAGAGATTGAGACTGGTGGCAGAATCAAAATTCCACATCATGGCCGCAAAGCCGATATTGCCTTCCAGCTTGATAACGCCATGTTGGCCTGCTGCGTCAATCCCAGCGGGTGCGATCATGCGGCCACGCAAGGCCATGTCGGCTTTTACAAGGGTTTCGTAAGTTCCAAAAGAAATTGCCCATCCAGCCATTTCATGGGCATTGACGAGAGACATGGGTGGCCTGCCTTTGCAGACGGCAGCCGACATATCAGCGGGAACAATGCCACCATAAGATTGATCAACAATCTCGCCCACTTTGCCATGCATCGGATCGGGTTGGCGCTCTAGGCCTGATTTCAACAGCAATTCAGAAAGCTGAGCGCGGGAGCGGCCGCTGTGAGCACCGAGAACCACTGACACCAATTGGCGGCCATCTTTTATGGCGGAGCCTACAAGATTATAACCTGAGTTGCAGACAAAGCCGGTTTTCATACCGACTGCTTCAGGCATCGAGCGGATCAAGCTGTTATGATTGGCAAGGCGGCGTTTGCCGACGGCGACATAGTCCTGATTGAAATAATGGGCATGTTCAGGAAATTCATTGATCAACAACGCAGCGATAATACCTATATCTCTGGCACTGGTAATCTGGCGCGGATCAAACAGTCCATTGGGATTAACAAAGTGCGTGGCGGAAAGACCAACGTCATGGGCCACCTTGTTCATATCCTTGGCAAAGCCAGCAATCGAGCCGTCACCAGCTTCAGCCAAAACATAAGCCATATCATTGGCAGAATAGACCAGCATGGCTTGCAGTGCGAAATCGACTTTTACAGTTTGTCCGGCTGGCAGGCCAATGCGGCTGGCCGGCTGGGCATGGGCCAATTCTGATATGGGCACATCCTGATCCAAGTGCAGCTCGCCTGCTTTGATTTTCTTGAAAATCACATAGGCGGTCATCAATTTGGTGAGAGAGGCTGGATACCAGGGTTCGCCAGCGCGGTCTTGGCTGATCACTTCGCCGGTGTGGGCGTCAAACAAGAGGCTTGGCCCGGTGCTGGTTTCAGCTTGCGCCGAAACCACTGCGAGAACAGCAAAACAAGCCACCACAATGATTCGTACAAAAAACGCCACGAAAGTTCCACCCACCATTTCTTAAAACTTAGAATGGGCCTAGCCCATCACACAAACGCAATCAACCAAGATTGCGGTAAATCCACGGCAACTGAATTGGATGGTGCCCTTGGAGGGACTTGAACCCCCACTCCTCTCGGAAACGGATTTTGAGTCCGTCGCGTCTACCATTCCACCACAAGGGCATTGCGGGCACTCTCTAATGCCATGAGGCTTGCGCCGTCAACCAGAAAGGCGCTTTAAAACGCAAATGATCCGAATTTCCGATTCGTTCTTTATTGATGAGCGCGACATCAAAGAAACATTCATGCGCGCCTCTGGCCCCGGCGGCCAAAACGTCAACAAGGTCTCGACGGCGGTTGAACTGCGTTATGATGTTACAATTTCAGGGTTGGGCGAAGACGCGCTGGCGCGATTGGACGTGTTGGCCGGACGGCAAATGACGCTGGATAAGATTTTGGTGATCCAAGCTCAGGAATTTCGCTCACAAGAGCGAAACCGGGCTTTGGCGCTGGAAAAACTGGTCACACTTTTGCAAAAGGCTTTGATCAAGCCGAAGCCCCGTCGAAAAACCAAGCCCACCTATTCTTCAACACTGAAACGGCTCGAAACCAAAGTGAAACGCGGGCGCACTAAAAATCTACGCCAAAACAAGCCGGATATGGACTGAAATTTAAATGTTGCAGAAACTTTATGATTGGACACTTTCACTAGCGGCGCGGAAATCTGCTGAGGTCTGGTTGGCGGTGATTGCCTTTGTGGAAAGTTCAGTGTTTCTGGTGCCAGCGGATGTTTTGTTTATCCCCATGGCCTTGGCCCAGCCAACCCGTGCTTATCGCTATGCGTTAATTGCGACGGTGGCTTCGACATTGGGTGGCGTTGCCGGCTATTTCCTGGGCTATTTTGCCTATGAAACCGTGGCGAAACCGATTCTGGTGTTTTACGGCAAGCTGGCTGAGTTTGAACATCTGAAAACTTGCACCAGCAATGAAACCTTATTGGTGTTGCTCACCACATCGGGTCTTGCGCATTTGCCGCCGATTAAGATCGTCACGATTTTAGCAGGTGTCGCACAAATCAGTTTTGTGTTCTTCGTGCTTTCTTGCGTCATCGCCAGAGGCATTCGGTTTTTGGCGTTGGCTTGGGCGCTTAAAACTTATGGCGAGGCGATTAAACATTTTATTGAAAAGCGTTTGGGATTATTGGCAGGCCTTGTTGCGGCCGCCTTGATTGGGCTGTATCTAGCGATCAAATTCCTCGGAAGTTCTGGAGCTCTCCCATGTTAACTCAACGCCAAACTTTATTGGCCATTTTTGCGATTACGGCAGCGGTGCTGATCGGCGCTTGGGGCTTTGAGTATTTTGGCTATGCGCCATGCGAGCTGTGTTTGATGCAGCGCTATGCTTATTATGCGGTGATTCCGCTCAGCCTGCTCTTTTCATTTCTTGATCCGAAACTGCAACGCGGTGGGCTTTATCTGGTTGGCCTCATCATGTTGGGCAGTATGATTTTTGGGATTTATCATACCGGTGTTGAATGGAAATTCTGGGAGGGGCCCGCAACGTGCACCGGCGCTGTTACGGGAGGATTGCCTGATCTCACCAAAAAAGCCGTGATGTGTGATCAACCGGCCATTCGTATTCTTGGACTGTCGCTGGCAGGCTGGAATGCGATTGTTTCGGCAGCAGTTTCCGTGTTGGCGTTCCGCAAAGCTTAAGGATCGAGCACAGCATCCCAATAAAGATAATCCATCCAGCTTTCGTGCAGATAGTTGGGGGGAAACAGGCGGCCATTGCTGTGGAGTTTGTTGACGGAGGGAATTTCTGGCCAGTTTTTGGGAAACATGCCAGCTTCCTTGGGCAATAGGCCGCCCTTGGTCAAATTACAGGGTGAACAGGCCGCAACGACATTTTCCCACGTGGTTTGCCCGCCTTTGGAGCGCGGGATCACATGATCAAAAGTCAGGTCTTTACCATCGCCACAATACTGGCATTCGAACCGATCGCGCAGAAACACGTTGAACCGTGTGAAAGCAGGATTACGCGAGGGTTTCACATAGGTTTTGAGCGAGACTACGCTTGGCAGTTTAAATTCAGCCGATGAGGAATGCACCACCCGGTCATATTCGGACACGATGTTAACGCGGTCGAGGAATACGGCTTTCACGGCATCCTGCCAGCACCACAAGCTCAAGGGATAGTAGCTCAAGGGCCGGTAGTCGGCATTGAGAACCAAAGCAGGGCAGGCTTCTGGCGCGATGGGCGCGTGGTACAAGCAAAACCTCTTTTCAAACAGGTCGTCATATATACTATAAGCACTATATCGGTTCTGTGAAGGGGCGCTCTTTCAGGCCTGTGGAAGGCGTTTAAGGCCGCGATAATGGCTCCAGAGCAGCCGCGCGGCCACTGCGCGGTATGGTCGCCAGTTTGTGGCCAAGGCCGACATATCTGAGATTTCGGGGCGGTGTGCCAATTTTAGAAAATCTTGGATGGCAATGCGCAAAGCCAAATCCCCTGTCGGCCAAGCATCGGCAGCGCCTAGAACTGAGAGGAGATAAATATCAGCAGTCCACGGACCGACACCGTGGATAGAACAAAGCTTTTTTGCAATTGCGCTTTCATCGTGTCCGATAAAATCCAGATCACTCTGGGCTGCGGCGTGGAAGGCTTTGGCTTTGGTGCGGGATAAGCCCAAAGTCAGGAACTCTGATTCAGGGCACTCCAAAACTATTGCTGGAAGACAATTTCCCATTCGTAATTTTATGCGCGCCCAGATTGCCGCAGCGGCTTGAAGTGATAAAAACTGCTCCGTGATGATCATCAGCAATCCTTCAAGCCCTTGCGGCGAAACGCGCAGCGACGGGATGCCATGCTGGGTGATCACGGCCTTAAAACGTGGCTCAATGGCACAGAGGCCTGCGGCAGCCAGTTCAAGTTCGGTTATGGATTCGATGCGCTTCATGATTTTAATTTAGGAATAATTATACCAATAGTTGATTTAAATCCTGATACCCTAAGACTGCTCTACAACGCGATTTTGCTTTAGGGCTACACCCCTAGTGGGTTCCCTCTAAAACCGCTCCCGAGAGCTCTAAATAGGCTTTAAAGGCCACTTAAAATCTATAGTCCTAGAAATCTGACGTAATCCCCTTTTTCTCCCAATCGCCAAATCGGGTGGGTTCCAGACCTTTACCACCGTTGATTTCAGCGGGCAGTTTGGTTTTTAGGGCTAATTTCCGGCGGGTTTCAGCTTCAGCCAAAGCGCGTTTTGCACCCTCAGTCAGTTGCGGTTTATCCATCTCAAATTCTCCTGCGCACAGTCTAGCAAATTAGCGGTTCATTAACCACAAACCTGTGAAGTTCAATTTTCTCAATCGAAACTTTAGAGGCAAAACGAAGCTTTGCATGGCTGATCGGGTTCCATTTCGCGTTGTAACGCCCATTCCGCAACGTGTGAGTTTGCAGCATTTTGGCAGGCTTGTGGCACATTTGCAGCCCGGCCCGCATTTTGCTGCGACTGGTTTTGGCCCATCCATTGCAAGACTTCTCTCTGGTGATGTTGCGCAAGCTTTTGCCATGTATTGCGGGCAGTTTTCATCGGGCGGTGAAACTATCACGGCGATGGCTTCTGAAGTTTTTGAACAGCGATTAGGTTCCAAACCTTGGCAGGGCCAATTGCAAAATTTGAGTTGGTTGCAACATTTTGCGGCAAGCAAACGCAATCTTCATGCCCATTATGCTTTAAGGCTTCTGGGCCGCTGGGCCAAGGCCGCCAAGGCCCCGCGTGATGCTGCCACGCTCAGCAAAATTGTGCTGGCTCTGGCCATTGATGGACCCGTTCTTGCGCAAATGTGCGAGGCTGATTTGCAGGGCGAATTTTTTCAATTGGTCACTGCCCAAACCAAATTGTTGCACCGCACCACGCCTTCAAATTTTGAAGTGGCCCTGCTTAAAGCCATCGCGCTGCTCTATATGTCGACCAGTTTTCAAGGCTTTGATGCGTTGCGCAAGCCCGCGATTGATCAGTTCAATATCAATATCGATAGGTTGATTTTGCCGGATGGCGGACATGTCTCGCGCAATCCACAAGATGTGTTGGTGCTTCTGGCTTTGCTCTTGCCTTTGAAGGTCGCTATGAAAGTGGCACGGGTTAATTTTCCTGGTTCCGCCAGCAATGCTATTGAACGCATGTTGCCGTTTCTCGCCATGATGACTCATGCTGATGGGGGCTTGGCGCGATTTAGTGGAAATTCTGTTCAGGCTGAATTGATCGCGGCGATTGCACTTTACGATAAGACTCATGCAGCACCGCTGCTGCAAGCCCGGCACTCGCATTTTGCGCGACTGGATCACGGCAAATCGATGCTGCTGGTCGATGCGACGTTCGGGGACGCCATGGAATTTGCTGACGGAGTGCAGCGTCTGTTGACCAGCAATACCAATCGCCCAATCGAAAAGGGTGTGACCCAGTTGCATCTCACGCCACAAGGAACTGTGCTGCAAAATAATTCACGCACCTATTTTCTGGCGGAAAATGGACATGACTTGCGTATAGAAGATGCTTATGTCGCGGGCCTTGAAATCACCCTTGTCTTGGAACCAAACGTCAAGTTGACAGCACTACGTGAGACGGCAGGAATTCTACTGGTGACACCGGATCGCATTCTGTGGCAACTCTCATGGCGCGGTGGAGATGCGCATATTGAAAAAAATGGAGCGGTGATCAAAATCTCGGCCCATCATGGCCAGCAGCTGAATTGGGCGCTTAAGAAGCAGACTAAAACTGCGGTGCCGCGTGCCCGCAAACGCGACTCAGAACCTGATCTTTTGACTTAATTTTTTGAGCGTCATCCGCTAAGGCAGAGCCAACGCCTCAGTGGAGACTTATATGACTGACCGATCCATCGCCCGTGCCCTGATTTCTGTTTCTGATAAAACTGGGCTTTTAGAATTTGCGGCGTCTTTGGCCAGTCTGGGCATTGAACTCATTTCAACCGGTGGAACGGCAGCGGCCCTGAAGGGGGCTGGCATTGCTGTGCAAGACGTATCAGCACTCACAGGCTTTCCCGAGATTATGGATGGCCGGGTGAAAACGCTGCATCCGAAAGTTCATGGTGGGCTTCTCGCAATCCGTGGCAATGCCGCGCATGAAAAAGCCAAAGCCGAAAACGACATTTCAGATATCGATTTATTGGTGGTCAATCTTTATCCGTTTGAGGCCACCGTGGCCAAACATGCGGATTGGGATGAGACCATTGAAAACATCGATGTGGGTGGACCAGCAATGATCCGGGGGGCCGCCAAGAATCATCAGGATGTAACGGTGATTGTAGATCCTTCGGATTATGCTGCCGTCTTGGTTGAATTGCAAAACAGTAAATCGACCACACTTGCCACGCGCAAAAAATTAGCCGCCAAAGCTTTTTCACGAACCGCAGCTTATGACACAGCCATTGCCACGTGGTTCAATGCTCAAAACGGAGAAGCGACTCCGGACTATTTCACCATTGGGGGACCGCGCATTCAAATGTTGCGCTATGGCGAAAATCCGCATCAGGTGGCGGCGCTTTATAAAACCAGTGACAAGCGCTTAGGCATTGCCGATGCCATACAGCTGCAGGGCAAAGAACTCTCTTACAATAACATCAATGATGCCGATGCGGCTCTCGAAACCTTACGCGAGTTTGATGAAACGGCTTGCGTGATTGTAAAACATGCCAACCCTTGCGGTGTGGCGATTGGTGCCACATCTTTTGCAGCCTACGCCCAGGCTTTGGCTTGCGACACAACCAGTGCCTTTGGGGGTATTTTGGCTTTCAACAGAATGCTTGATGGCAAGACGGCTTTGGAAATTTCAAAATTGTTTACCGAAGTGATCCTTGCGCCTGAGGCTGATGCTGAAGCGCGTGAGATTTTATCGGCCAAGAAAAATCTGCGGCTATTGTTATTGCCGGATTTGAAACGTCAGACCTTCGCAACGCCAATCGTGAAATCCATTGCCGGCGGATTATTAGTGCAGAGTGCGGATGCGATGTCAGTCGCCGCCATGAATCTGCGCGTTGTCAGCAAACGCCAACCCTCAGAACAGGAACTGTCAGACCTGCGCTTTGCATTCCGCGTGGCCAAGCACGTAAAATCAAATGCTATTGTTTTTGCTAAGCATGGTGCGACAGTGGGGATTGGCGCTGGGCAAATGTCACGTATTGATTCAACGCGTATTGCGGTTCGTAAAAGCTTGGATGCTTCCGGCGTTAAAGGCTCGGTCTTAGCCTCTGATGCGTTCTTTCCGTTTCCTGATGGGGTTGAGGCGGCGGCTGAAGCGGGGGCTACCGCCATTATTCAGCCAGGCGGTGCCATGAAAGACGAAGAGGTGATAAAGGCTGCCGATGCTGCCGGCCTTGCCATGGTGTTCACCGGGTTTCGCCATTTCAAGCATTGAGTCTTTTTAGCCTGCGTGATTAACTTGCTCTATGACGAAGGAACTCGCCTATTTTTTTCAGCAACTCATAAATGTGGTGCAGCTTTCCACCTTCTATGTGCCGCTGGCTGTGGCCTTTGCTTTGATCCAAGCGATTACGCGAAAGGTTTTTCTATCCTTTGGTGATGTGGCGATGTTTGGATCTTTTGCGGCGGTCTATGTTTGCTTTGCCAGTTTGCTACAAGGCTATGAAGAATTGACTGCGGCGCTTTTTTCATTGGTGATGGCCATTTTGTGCACGGCGAGTTTTGGCCATGTGGCTGCACGCTTTGTGTTTGCGCCACTCATTCATAAATCGTCGCAAGCTTTTATGATTGCCGCGATTGGTTTTTCGATCACTCTTCAAGAGCTCATGCGGTTGCAAACCGGTGGACGGGATATTTGGATTCCGCCTCTCTTGCAGGGCAATGATCTGGTGTTTTCCTCGGGGCACTATGTTCTGCAAATTCCAGCGATTACTGCGCTATCAATTGGCCTCTCAATCATCACGGTAGCAGGTCTTGCGGCTCTGTTAAAGTTCACGGGCTTTGGTCGCAACTGGCAGGCCTGCTCACAGGAAATCTCATTGGCCAAACTCTGCGGCATCAACACTGAAAGTGTCATGCGCCAGACATTCATGTTGGGGGCAGGGCTTGCCGCCGTTTCCGGCTGGACGGTGGCCATATCTTACGGCGGCACCAGTTTTTCATCAGGTTTGATGCTCGGTTTCAAAGCCATGTTTGCGGCGGTGATTGGCGGCTTTGGTTCTGTGAAGGGTGCCGTGCTGGGGGCCGTTTCACTTGCCATGCTGGAGGTGCTATGGTCAGCATGGTTTTCAACGTCTTATAGGGATGTGGGCGTGTTCAGTTTCATTGTGCTGGTTCTGCTGCTGCGGCCCGAAGGCTTGGCCGGGATTGGCGCCCCAAGAGAAAGTGAATTGATATGAGCAAATATATTTTAGCTTTAATGTGTTTGGGGTTAGCGGCCTGTGGCGATGATAATGGACCTAAAGACTATTTGAAAATTGCAGGCGGTGGCATTACCTTTAATTATCGCTATTCGCAAGCGTCGATGATTGTGATTGCGCAACAGAAATATCCTTTGCCAGTGGGCAGCTTCGTCGAGGCGCAATTTGATCTGCCCGGCCAAAACGTGCGGCAGATCGTGACGCTGCCAGCGATGGAGGGCAAGCTCACTTATAAATTGCAGAGCGATCCGCTGACGGGATTCAAAAAAGGCGGCGAATATAATGTGACTATTCGGTTGCTTGATGCTTCAGGCAAGCAGCTTGACCGTGATGACCAGATTTTTGTGTCCGATGAAGATCAAGCCACATTGCCAACCAAGCCGCTGGTTGAGGGCTATCAATATACGCCGCATTTGGAAAATCTTTGAGCGGTTGCGTTCAGGTACAGTTTGCTATCTCGCGTGTCGCCAGGCGTGAATTGGCAAACTGTTTACATCACAGCGCCCACAAACCACGGCACATATTCATTCTCACCATAACCCAGCGCTTCTGATTTGGTTTTTTCGCCCGAGGCTGTGCGCAAAATCATGTCGAATATTTCTTGGCCTTTGGTTTCCAGTGAGACACCATCAATGATATCGCCGCAGTTGATATCCATGTCTTCTTCCATGCGGCGATAGATATCCGAATTAGTGGCAAGCTTGATCGAGGGGCAGGGCTTGTTGCCATAGGCCGAGCCGCGACCTGTGGTAAAGCACATGATGTTGGCCCCGCCTGCCACTTGGCCCGTGGCTGAAACCGGATCATAACCTGGTGTATCCATAAATACGAAGCCTTTTGCTGTCACTTGTTCGGCATAATGATAAACGGCGTTCATGGGAGTCGTGCCGCCTTTGGCGGCGGCTCCTAAAGATTTTTCAAGAATGGTGGTGAGGCCACCCAGCTTGTTGCCGGGGGAGGGGTTATTGTTCATCTCCATATTATTGCGCGCCGCATAATCTTCCCACCAGTGAATAATTTCCACCAGTTTTTCACCCACCTCGGTGGTGGCCGCACGTCTGGTGAGCAAATGTTCGGCGCCATAAATCTCCGGTGTTTCAGATAGTATGGCAGTGCCTCCGTGGCGCACAAGAATATCAACCGCAACGCCCAAGGCCGGGTTTGCGGTGATGCCTGAATAACCGTCAGAGCCACCGCATTGCAGGGCCAGAATCAATTCTGATGCGGAACAGGTTTCGCGGCTTTGCGCATTCACCGCCGGCAACATGGCACGCACGGCCTCAACACCGGCGGCTACAGTTTTTCTGGTGCCGCCCGTTTCTTGGATGGTCATGCTGCGGAAGAGTTCGCCTTCCTCGACATTATAGGCTTCCTTGAAGCGTGGAATTTGGAAGCCCTCACAGCCGAGGCCCACCATCATCACGCCACCCATATTGGGGTTGGTGGCATAGCCCCAGGCGGTGCGTTTGAAGATGTCAAAAATCACACCGCGATAATCAATCACGCAGCCATTGTCTTGGGTGAGCGCCACCACACCATCGATATTGGGATAATCCTTGAGGATACCGGAGCGATTGATTTCCTGTGCAATAAATGTGGCAACCGTGGCCGAACAATTGACCGAGGTCATGATGCCTATGTAATTGCGGGTGCCGATCTTGCCATTTTTGCGGCGGAAGCCTTGGAACGTGGCGCGGTCTTTTTCCAGCAGCATCTTAACGGGAATGGCGCCTTGGGCAAATGCATAGTCATGTGACAGAGCGCCCATTTCGACATTGTGTTCATGCACCCAATCGCCCGCAGCAATATCTGATTTTGCAAAACCAATGATCTGGCCAAACTTACGGATGGGTGTGCCCTTGGCAATTGGGGTGTTGGCCATTTTATGACCGCGCATGATGCGGGCACGGGCCTGAATATGTTCAGCGGTCACCTCACCCTTCTCGACAATACGGGTGCTAACAAAAATATTATCAAGGGTGTTAAGACGAAGCATTGCAGGGGCTGACATGGTGTGTATTCTCGTTGCTGTTATGCTATTTTCTTAGACGCCTTGCCGACTTGAAACAACAGATATGAAAGTAGAGCTGCCCCCATGAAAATAGATGCGCACCAGCATTTCTGGAATCCGGCGCGCGGTGACTATGGTTGGATGGTCGGCGCGGGTGGGGAACATTTGCGCCGGCCGTTTTTGCCGCCCCACTTGGAATCGCATCTCACTACGTTTGGGATTGACCGCACTGTGCTGGTGCAGGCCGCACCCACGGTGCAAGAAACTGAGTATATGTTGGGTGTGGCGGATGCCACTGACTTTGTGGCCAAGGTTGTAGGATGGGTGGATTTTGAAAATCGTGAAGATCTGCGCCACCTACAGCGATTAGCAAGGCATCCTAAATTCTCAGGCGTGAGGCCAATGATTCAGGATTTACCGGATGCCGAGTGGATGCACAGACACGATGTGCAATGGGCCTTTGATGCCCTCATTGATCTTGATCTCACCTTTGATGCACTGGGATTTCCACTCCATATTGAGCCTTTTCAGCGACTTTTTGAGCGCTATTCTACTATGCGCTGTGTGGTTGATCATTGTTTGAAGCCAAAAATCCGAGATGGTGCTTTTGAGGACTGGGCGACAGGCATCGCTAAGATCGCCACGACGACTCCTGCTTATTGCAAAATTTCTGGATTGGCGACTGAGGCCGCGGCAGGATGGGATATTTCGACCTTAAAGCCTTATATTGCTCATGTTATTGCGAGTTTCGGGACTGACCGTGTCATGTGGGGTTCTGATTGGCCTGTGTTAGAATTGAACGGTACTTATGAGAAATGGCATGATACGGCGATGACGCTGGTTGGGCCACACAGTGGCGCTCAGGTTTTCGGACAAACGGCTCAGGCATTTTACCGTATTACAAAATGATTGTATACTATCAAAAAATAAGGTGCGAACACATTAAATTTTGATGTAGATACATCTTTACATCATTTCAAAAACCTATCATGGTGTTCCTCATCGCTGGAGGAACACCATGAACGTTATGCCTGACTCGTCATTGCACACCCCTCTCATCCAAGTTGAACTCGCCCGACTGGGTTTGCGCTGGATGCGGTCACTGTCTTGGAATGCCAATGAGACAGTGCTCTATCAAGCCGCCATTGCTGGAGGTGAAGTTCAGGTGACAGAGGGTGGAGCGCTTGTCGCGCAAACTGGTTCGCATACAGGCCGCAGCCCAAAAGATAAATTCATCGTACTCGACGAAACCAGCAGCCATACCGTGTGGTGGGACAATAATCAGCCCCTGAGCCGCCATCACTTTAAAGCGCTGAAAGCTGATTTCATGGTTCATGCGCGCATGAAAGACCTGTTTGTGCAAGACCTTGAGGCTTGCGCCGATGCAGAGCATGTTTTGCCTACCCGAGTGATCACAGAACATGCATGGCACGCCTTGTTCATGCGCCACCTCTTAAAACCCATTTGTGCTGATGCCGCATTTGACGCAGAGCTGACAATTATCAATCTGCCTAGTTTCAAGGCAGACCCTGCACGCCATGGCACAAATAGTGCCACCGTGATTGCTTTTGATCTTCGCAATAATCTGGTTTTGATTGGTGGCACACTTTATGCTGGCGAGATGAAAAAGGCCGTTTTCACGGTTTTAAATTATTTGCTGCCTGCAGCCCATGTGTTGCCCATGCATTGCTCGGCTAATATTGGAGCTGAAGGCGATACCACGATTTTCTTTGGCCTTTCGGGCACTGGAAAAACTACCCTTTCTGCTGATCCCACTCGGACTCTGATTGGCGATGATGAGCATGGTTGGGGCGCGGCTGGAGTTTTCAATATTGAAAATGGGTGCTATGCCAAAGTGATTGATCTCACAGAAAAGGCCGAGCCTGAAATTTTCAAAGCAGCGCATCAGTTTGGTGCAGTGCTGGAAAACGTAGTTATGAATGCAGCCTCGCGCCAGCTTGATCTGAATGATTCAAGTCTGACTGAAAATACCCGTGCTGCCTATCCGCTCTCCGCACTGACCAATGCGAGCATGACTCGCAGGGGCCCGGCACCCAAAACCATCATTATGCTGACGGCCGATGCTTTTGGCGTGTTACCGCCGATTGCCAAACTCACTCCTGAAGAGGCAATGCAGCAATTTTTGGCGGGCTATACTGCAAAACTGGCTGGCACTGAACGCGGGGTCAAATCTCCTGAAGCCACGTTTTCGGCGTGTTTTGGCGCACCGTTCTTACCGCGTCACCCGCAGGTCTATGCTGACATGCTGAAAGAAATGATGGCCAAACATAATACACACTGCTTCCTGCTCAATACAGGATGGACGGGCGGTGCTTACGGGGTCGGTCAACGCATGGCTCTGGCGACAACGCGGAAGTTGCTTGATGCAGCACTTTCAGGCGGGCTTGATGGCGCTGAGATGCGGATCGACGAGAATTTTGGCTTTGCGGTGCCGTTGCATGTTGCGGGGGTTGAAGACCACCTTCTCAATCCGCGTCAGAGCTGGAGTGATGGAGTAGCCTATGATGCGGCTGCCCAAAAACTGGCTGAGCTTTTTGCCAGAGCCAAAGCGAAATTTGTCCAACGCCCCGTTATGGTCCAACAGGCGGCCGAGTGATCAAGCATGCGCTCTTCGTCTGAATCGATCGGCAATGCGGGCGACAAATTCAGAAATGGGGTTTGTCGCCTCTGAGCTCAATTTGAAGCAGGCCATCCAATAGCGCCAAAGTGCAAAACCCAAATAAAGCATAAACGGGCCCCACATGCTCAACCACGGCGATACGCCTGAAAGACTGGTGGCTATTGTTCCTTGTTCGATGACAACGTTAAAAGCTACCAACAACAAAACAGCAATGCCGAAACGATAAGCATCTGGGTTTCGCCCGCGGCTCAACGCAAAAGGAAGCGCAAGAATGGCCAACATGGGAATGGCAATAATTTTCAGAATGCGATTGTGAAACTCCGCCTGCATCAAAATGAGAGATGAGCCTTGCGGCGGATCAGCTTGGCGTTTGAAAAGTTCCAAAAGTGTCAATTCGCGCTCATCTTTGCCCCGTGGTCTGAACACACTTGCGGCCACTTGACCAAGCGGAAAATCAGCAGATGCAATATCGGCGGTGATGGCATTTTGCGGCAATTGGCTGGCATTAAAATCAGGATACTTGTCCAGCCGCAGACGCTTGCTGGTTCCCATGCGCAGCACGGGTTCGCCTTGTCCTTCGGCATTCATCATGCGTCCATTATTGGCCGTGATCGTTTCTGAGCCTTCGAGCTTGCCGCTATCTTCAAAAATAAAAAGGTGGTCAAACTTATTTTCAGTTTGATTAAGGTGATCAACAATGAAGGTGCGCTTTCCGGTTTTCATAAAAATCCCTTCTTTTGCGAGGTCAAACACCTCAACATTCGTAAGGCTGTAGATGACCGAACGATAGGCGTAGCGACCAAAGGGTTGCATCCAGCCAATGGCCACTAAATTGCAGATCATAAGCAATAACGAGAGCCACAGCACAGGCTGAAACAAGCGGTTCAGCCCAATGCCCGAGGCCAACATGGCTTCAACCTCATGGGTTTTTGACATGCGGCTAAAGCCAAATAAAATGCCAAGATAGAGCGCGGCAGGCACGGCCAAACCTAAATAATTGGGTGTGAGGTAGGTCAGCATTTTGAATACGGCAGTGAAGGAATTCTTTTTGCCGAGGGTCACATCGAGAAAACCCAACATGCGGCCAGCCAGCAGCATCAGCAAGCTAATCAATAAAGCTGCCGCCAATGGCACCAAGATCTGGCGTAAAACGTATCGGTCTACAATTCTAAACACGAGTAAAGAGATTCCTCACAATTAGCTAATCTAGCCTAGGCCGCGTGTGGCTTGCTATTTAAATATTTGACCCCATCACAATTCGCATGAGTGGTTCGCGGCTGAAATAAAGTTTGGTCAACGAGCGGTTTGGAAGGCGGGCATGGTGGTCTTGCGCCAGAATTGATTCATAACAATCAATGTCAAGGCCGCGAGCGGCAGCCACAGCGTTAGGTAAGGCGGCAAAATATTTCCACGGGAAAACGAAGTTGCCATGCTGAGATATTGGTTGAAGCCGAGGACAATGAGGAGTCCAAATAAAAATCGCAGCGGCCCAGGATTGCGCCGCGGTTCAATTATCACCACCACTGCTATAAAAGGTAAAAGCAATATGAAAAGCAATTGAGCGAGGCGATAATTGAGCTCCGCAATTTTCCTCGTTTCCTCCACTGAAGATGAAAGTCCGTCGCTACCCGACATTAACTCACTCATGGTCCATTCATACTCGCTTGCGCCACGCGGTCTAAACATATGATTACTGACTTCTTTCAAGGGGCCCTGCACATCAAACGAACGGGTTATCGAATAAGATTTTGGAACGCTGGTGGCGGGCTGGTAGAGCACTTCCATAACATCCACAGATTTAACCACATAGGACCGATTTGAAAGATCACCCAGACCCAACAATTTTCCGTCACTGCCTGCCGTCGTCATTGATCTATCATCGGGATAAATTTGATAAATAAAAACCCGCGAAAATAATTTTCCATCTCGTGAAATATTATCAAGGAGAATTGTTTTTCCGCCGTCAACCGTGAACAAATCACGCCCGTCCGTCATGAGGGCCGAGGATTGCTCTATGTCGTGGACAAAGACTTTGGAATAATAGAGGGCCAGAGGTTGTAGCCAACCCACGATCATCAATTCCATGACTACTATGGCAGCTGTGATCGAAAAAATGGGTGCTAAGAGTTGGAGCCAGCTGAATCCGAGAGCGTGAAGGGCATCGAGCTCGCGGCTGCGGCTTATTTTTGCAAGCCCAAACATGAGGCCAACTGCCAAAGATATTTGTAGAGCCATCCCAACATAAAACGGAAGCCATTGGCCAAGATACTTCAAGATGGTGATGACCGGATCTGGCTGGTGGACGGCGAGGCTCCACACCAGCTTGAGGCGCACAATCTCCAGAATTAGAACAACATAGATGAATGTGTTGCGCATAGGTGCAAACGCTGCGCCGAGAACATAATAGCTGCCGATTGAGAAAGACCCTGATTTCGACACTAGACATACCTTGGAACGACGGCCTGGTTAATTTGACAGTAGCGCCTTAAGTCATTATTGCGAGATATCAGGAATGTAAATCGTAGAGTTGAAGTGTGGGGGTTAAAGTTGCTAAGAGCGCATTTAGGATTGGTTGATGTATGTGAATTCGGCACTTATCCGCTAACCCTGCAAGTTAAATGAATTTATGAAATTTATTGTTGAAACGATCAGTGTTTTTTCCGCGGTTATTATCCTGCTGTTTGCGCTTTCGCAGGCGTGGCTTGCCTACTATTATTTACGCAGCAAGAGCGATAAAACCAGAGTGGAACCTGCACATCGCTGGCAAGGCACGTTGCCTCGTGTTCTGATGCAGTTTCCAATTTATAATGAGCGCTATGTTATAGAAAGGCTGCTGACGGCCATTTCCAAGTTGGACTATCCGCGTGACTTATTGACTGTTCAATTGCTCGATGACTCAACCGATGAGACCAGCGAAATTGCGGCTAAGCTCATTGCAAAATTGGCTTTGCAGGGAACCAAAATCAACCATATTCGACGCGTTGATCGCAGCGGTTATAAGGCCGGGGCATTGCAGGCGGGGCTTGCGCTTGATGACAGCGAGTTTGTCGCTATTTTTGATGCAGACTTTGTGCCCAAACCTGAATTTATTAAAGATATCATTGGTTATTTTAACGATCCCAAAATTGGCATGGTGCAGACCCGTTGGGAACATCTCAACGAAGAATACTCGCTGCTCACGAAGTTGTTGTCGTTTGCCATCGACGCTCATTTCTCGGTGGAGCAAGGGGGAAGGCAAGCCGTTCACAGCTTTATTAATTTCAACGGAACGGCTGGCATGTGGCGGCGCAAAACCATCGATGAAGCCGGTGGCTGGCAAGATGACTGTTTGACCGAAGATCTTGATTTGAGCTTTAGGGCGCAACTTAAAGGCTGGCATTTCCTCTTTATAGAAGGGATTGCAACGCCCTCTGAATTGCCTGCACAAATGAGTGCGATCAGAACCCAACAGTTTCGCTGGACTAAAGGTGCTGCTGAAACCGGGCGCAAGACTTTAAACATGTTGTGGGCGTCGCACGAACCGGTATTGACTAAGATTATTGGCTCTTTTCACATGCTGAATAGTTTTGTGTTTCCATTTTTACTTTTGCTCAGTGGCATGGCGGCCATTTATCCATTGGTGTTTGGGGCCGATGTGGAGCGCGCCTTTATGCCTGTCAGCATTTTGATGACACTGGCACTTGCGGCTATTATGTTTACTTATTGGACAGCTCATGCTTACGGACAATTTGAGTCCAGCAAGAAATCAACGGCCAGTATTTTGTCACGGGCTTTTCTCTTCATGATGATCGTTAGTGGCCTCTGCATCCATAATGGAAGAGCAGTGATCCAAGGTCTGATGGGCCGTGCAACTCCGTTTGTGCGTACGCCAAAATTAAACATCGACGCTGATGGCAAGAAAGTTATGCAAAAGAATGCCTATAAAGGCAGCGCATTCAGTTTTCAGAATATTTTCGAGGTTCTGTTGGCCGTGATTTTTGCTGGGTTGGTTTTTTATTCTTTCAGCCACGGCTACTATTGGATGGTTCCGGTTTATGCCTATTTTGCCTGTGGCTACGCGATGGTGATATTTTATACCGTCGTTGAGATTATGGAAAATCGGCAGGCGGCGAACCCCGGTCTAGCGTGACTTTCGTTGGAACCTTTGATTATTACTGAAGAACTATCGCACTTGAATCCGCCGAAGGTGTCATGGGCGATCATCACGCCGAGCTATAGCGGCGATTTTGAACGGTGCCGAATATTGTGTGAAAGCATGGATGCTTTTGTGAAGGGCCCGTGGCACCACTACATCATTGTGGAGACCGTTGACCTTGCTCTTTTTGGTGGTTTGTCGGGCAGCCGGCGAACAGTCTTGGAGATGGAAGCGATATTGCCGCCCTCCTTCCATCATCTTTCTCGCATTCCTTTTGTAAATAACCGAAGTCTTTGGTTCTCTTTCAAAACCGGATTTATGATTGGTTGGCAAGTGCAGCAATTGGTCAAATTGCAAATGGCCCACGAACTCAAAGAAGAAGGGCTTCTCTATTGTGACTCCGATGTCTTTTTTATCAGACCCTTTGATGTGAATTCGCTGATGAAAGACGGACAATTTTACTACTATAGCACACCCGCTGGATTTCAGCGTGAAAACGCGCCGAACCCTACTTATCTCGACGCGGCGTCGCAACAATTAGGCATGGGCGATTGTGCATTTCCCTGCCCTAGCTATGTTGAAAATATTGTGGCTTGGCATGGGCCCACGGTGAGGGCACTGTGTGAACACCTTGAAAAACTACATCAATGTGATTGGCGTGTGACGCTGGGTCGGAAATTCATATTATCTGAATATTCACTTTACGGTTTATTTGTCGATCGTATTTTGCATGATAAAACTCAATTGAAACTTTTTAGTGAAAGCTATTGTAAAACCGCTTGGTCGACTTCGGACGTGAACGGATTAAACCTAGACACGTTTTGCGATACGCTGGCACCTCCGCAAGTTGCTGTTGGGTTTCAATCGTTTTTGGGCGTAAAGGAAAGTGCCTTGGAGCTGCAATTGCAGCGCGCCATAAAACAAAATAGTTGGAAATGAGACTTATCAAAACCAAATGTTAAAGCAATTTTCTGATATTTTCTGGAGAGCACCCGGCGGCAGACCAATTTCTGTCACCTTCTGTATGCTTTTTGCCAGCATTTCTGAAATGATCAGTATGGGCGCCATAGTCCCGCTGGTGAGTCAGCTGAGCACTAATGATGGCAGCACGGATTCGTATCTTGGCAAAACAATTTTGAATTTTATTAAATTAACCGGCCTGCCGCCAACTTTTTCAGTTTTGCTGCTTCTCGTCGGAATTTCCTTGGTAACTAAATCGCTCATTGCGTTTTTGGCGATGCGTTATGTGGCGGTTTCGGTGGCGGATGTGACGACCAAATTGCGCTCCAAACTTTTAGGCTCGATGATGAATGCGCGGTGGGCCTATTTTGTTGATCACAAACCGGGCGAAGTCGCGAGCATGATCTCACTCCAAGCGACTTTGGCTGGTCAGGCTTATCAATCGGTGGCGCAGCTGGTGACCACATCTATTTCAGGGCTAGGATTACTATTCACTGCGTTTTTGATTTCGGGCAATTTGGTTATCTTCTGCCTCATTGCAACCTCGGCTTTGGCCTTTCCCTTATATTATATTTTGAAACTGGCTCAAGAAAACAGCATTAAACAATTTGCCACTGCCAATGATTTGACCAGCGGTGTGCAAGATGTTTTGAATAATATGAAGCCGCTGAAATCAATGCAGCGGCAGGGACATTTTCTTGAATCATTCACGCAGAGTATCGGTGTATTACGCGGATCGATGATATTAACGGTCGTCAGCACTCATGCGATCTATCACGGCCAAGATATTTTGGGTGCAATCATGGTTCTGGTGGGTGTTTATATTAGCGTCGTCTGGCTTCATACTCCTCTTGCTGAGATGCTGGTCGTAGGTATCATTTTTTACCAAGTCGTTGACGTCGTAAAGCGGGTGCAGATTCATTTGCAAGGATCGACAATAATGGCTGCGGCCTATGACAGCATGATGAATACGATTAAGCATGCCGACGGACAGTTGGAGAAAAACTTTGGTGCCGCAACCCCAACAATCAAGCATTCCATAAAATTTGAAAATGTCAGCTTTGCCTATGGTGAAAAACAGGTTCTTAATCATGTTAGTTTCGAATGCCCTGCCAATCAAATTACGGTGTTGATAGGCCCTTCTGGAGCTGGCAAGACCACGATCGTTGATCTGGTTATTGGTTTCTATTTGCCGCTGCATGGCCGCATCATGATCGATGATACATCGATGGTTGATGTGCAGCTTTCAAAGTGGCGAGAAAAAATTGGTTATGTGCCACAAGAACTAACACTTCTACGCGGGACCATTGCAGACAATATTCGGCTGGGGGATCAATCGATCACAGCTGAAATGGTGCATGAGGCTTTGCGTCTGGCTGGTGCTATGGGCTTTGTTGAAGTGCTACCAGATGGCATAGACACAGATATTGGCACGATGGGCGCCAAACTTTCGGGCGGCCAAAGGCAGCGGATTTCGTTAGCGCGGGCTTTGGTGTTGAAGCCAATACTTTTGCTCCTTGATGAAGTGACCAGTGCCCTTGACGCAGAAACCGAAGCTGAAATTTGCGAAAATATTATGGAGCTTTCGGGAAAGTTCACCATTGTTGCGATCACTCATAAACCTGCGTGGACCCGCATTGCAGAGCGCATCTACCGCGTTTCCGATGGCCAGGTTGCCGAGGTCGAGGCCGATACTATGGTGTCGGCATGACCTCAAGAATCAATTTCATTACGCTCGCTCAACTCTCACTTGAGCAACGTGCAGCTTTACAAAAAAGAACTGAGGCCGATCTTTCAAGCTTCGAGTCCAAAGTGCGCCCGATTGTTGAAGCGGTGCGGATTGAAGGCGATGAAGCCTTAGCGCGCTTTGCTAAAGAATTTGACAAAGCTCCTGTGCAAGCTTCTGAAATCGCAGCCACTGTAAAAGATTTTGCTGCTGCCGAAAGAAGACTCGATCCACAGGTGCGTGATGCGATGGAATTTGCAGCGGAGTCCATTCGCAAATTTCATCAGCATCAAATGCCCGAAGAGATGTGGATGCAAGAAGTGCGGTCCGGGGTGTTTGGGGGCGATCGTTCAAGCCCCATTCCATCGGTTGCCTGTTATGTGCCGCGCGGCAAGGGGGCATTTCCATCTGCTGCACTTATGCTTTCAATTCCCGCTGTTGTTGCAGGTGTCGATGACATCTGCATCATCACACCACCGGGTCCGGATGGCCTCATTGATGATGCGACGCTGGTTGCCGCCCGCATGGCTGGTGTGAGCAAGGTTTATAAAGCAGGAGGTGCTCAAGGCATTGCCGCTGTGGCTTATGGTACAGACACCATTCCGAAGGTTTCTAAAATTGTAGGCCCTGGCAGCCCATGGGTTGCTGCAGCCAAGCGTTTGGTTTCACATCTCATCGATGTGGGATCGCCCGCGGGCCCCAGCGAAGTGATTGTGCTGGCCGATGATACGGTTGATGGACGGCTTGCCGCATTGGATTTGCTGGTCGAGGCTGAACATGGGCCCGATAGTTCGGCTTATCTTGTGACGTGGAGCGCCCGCGTTGCTGAAGAAGCCTTGGCGGCTATTCCTGAATATTGGAAGCAGATGGGTAAACAGCGTGTTTCCTTTTCATCAGTTGTGCTGGGCGGTGCCTTGGGTGGCATTATTCTGGCCCGGAATGAAGAAGATGCACTTGCGTTTTGCAATGAATATGCGCCAGAACATTTGGAAGTGTTGGCCAAGGAGCCCTTTAATTATCTTGGCCGCCTGAAACATGCTGGCGAAATTCTGCTGGGTGAGTACACGCCATCAACTTTGGGCAATTATGTGATTGGCCCTAATCATTGCTTGCCCACGGGCGGTTGGGCCAAAACATCTTCGGCAGTTTCAGTGTTTGATTTTCTCAAGCGCACGTCGATTGCTCATGTGACATCCCGGGGCTACCCCGAGCTTGCAAAACACGCACGGGTGTTGGCCACTTATGAAGGTTTTGATGCCCATGCCAATGCGGTCTCGCCCATGCGTGATGGTTTACTGAAGAAATAACTATTTCAGTTTCTCGGTTTTGAATAGCAACACGCGCAGGCCGCCATGATTGACGGGAATTTCTGGCTTGCCAAAGGGCAGTCCGGTAGCTTTGGCTAAAGATGTGTCAGTGGTGACCAGTCCAACTCTCCAACCTGAAAAGCGTGTGAGCAACGTTTTGCCCAATGCTCCATACAAAGCAAAAAGCGGCTTCTTGTCCCCAATCCGGGTTCCATAAGGTGGATTGACGATGACCAATCCGGGGGAACCTTCAGGTGGTGTGAGATCGCTGACGGCTTGCTGCTTGAAATGTGTAATAGCTGTAACGCCTGAGCGCTCGGCATTGGCGATGCTCATTCGGATGGCACCTGCGTCGCGGTCGCTGCCATAGAATTTTGAGGGGGCCGGTTTGCGGATTCCAGCCTGTTGCATTTTTTGCCACGCATTTGCGTCGAAATTTTTGAGAAACTCAAAAGCAAAATCTCTTGACCTGCCGGGTAAAAGCCCACTTGCAATCTCAGCCGCTTCGATCACAAATGTGCCAGATCCGCACATGGGATCAACGATTGTCTCAGTGCCATCGTAACCACACGCCCGCAAAAAATGGGTGGCCAGTGTTTCACGCATTGGGGCTTTGCCGATGGCTTCCTTATGGCCACGCTTGTGTAGGGATTCACCCGAAGTATCGATGCTGATTGTGCAAAGATTATTTTCAAACCGGGCCTTGATGCAAAGCTCGGCATCAGAAGAAATAGGAGCACCAAGAGTTTCTTGAATGGCTTTTTCAATACGCTGCTGTGCGGCGCCGGCATGATAGATGCGAGACTTCTTGCAGGTGACTTCAACTTGCAAGGCTACATCTTTGCGCAAATAATCGCCCCATGGAAATCTATGAGCAAGCTTGTCAAGCTGCGCCAAATGGCCGGCGTGAAAGCTCCCAATACGGGCTAGAACACGGGTCACACCCCGAAGCTCTAAGTTGGCACGCCACACTTCAGGCCAGCCGCCTTGTACGGTGACACCGCCTGCGACAGGTTTTGGTGCTGCAAAGTTTAAGCTTTCCGCTTCTGCAAGAAGACCAGCTTCGGTGCCGGGTGAGGCGACCAGAAAGATTTCGAATTGTTCAGTTTGTGTCATGGCGTTGCTATAACTGAAAACGTCTATTGGCTGTGAAGTTTTTGGGAATTTGATTGCGGCAGGGTTATGAAAACCATAGTGTGGTGAAAATGCGGAGAATACCCTAATGACAACCACGATGACGGCCATCGTATGCCATGGCCCTAAAGATTATCGCATTGAGCAGATTGCCAAGCCCGAAGCTGGCCCGCATGAACTGGTAATCAAAATTGCAGCTTGCGGGATTTGTGCTTCTGATCGCAAATGTTGGTCTGGCTCTGGTATGTTTTGGAACGACCCTTGGGTGAAAGCGCCAGTTATCGCAGGTCATGAATTCTTTGGCACTGTGCATGATATTGGTGTTGGTGCTGCTGAACATTTCGATGTGAAGCTGGGTGACATGGTGATTGCTGAGCAGATCGTGCCCTGCAATAAATGCCGGTATTGCAAAACCGGAAAATATTGGATGTGCGAAAAACATGATATTTTTGGCTTTCAGCGTGATGCGGCTGATGGTGGCATGGCCGATTTTATGCGGATTCCGGCCAATGCTTTAATCCATAAAATTCCACCCACTATGCCACTTGAAGACGCTGCAATTATTGAACCTTTGGCTTGCGCCATTCACACGGTGGACCGGGCTGATATCAGACTTGATGATGTTGTGGTGATCGCCGGACAAGGTCCACTGGGGTTAATGATGACGCAAGTGGCGGCCCTCAAGACCCCAAAAAAACTCGTCGTCATTGACATGGCTCCAGAACGATTGGCGCAGGCTAAAATATTCGGTGCAGATGTGGTGATCAATCCGAAAACTGAAGATGCGGTGGCGGTGGTTAAAGCCCTCACGGGTGGCTATGGCTGCGATGTTTATATTGAAGCTACGGGTGCGCCCATTGGTGTTACGCAAGGTTTGCAGATGATCCGTAAGCTTGGACGTTTTGTTGAGTTCTCGGTGTTTGGCCATGACACGACGGCTGATTGGTCGATCATTGGGGACCGCAAAGAGCTTGATGTTCGCGGTTCGCACTTAGGGCCTTATTGTTATCCCATAGCCATTGATCTCTTGATGCGAGGCAAGGTGACATCGAAAGGCATTGTCACACATCGTTATCTGCTCAGCGATTGGCATGAAGCTTTGGAACTTTCAGCCAAGCCTGCAGCGATTAAAGTGTTGTTGATGCCTGCTTAGAACGGCGGGCTTGGCGAACAGTGGCTTCGATCACCGTGGCCAGACACCCCACTAACAATAGTGCACCGGCCCCAACGGGGTTAATCATTGTATAGTTCAATAGTGCTGCAACGATAGCGACAAGAACAAGCAATGTCGTTGTCATGCGCGCATCAGCCCAGAACATGCTGAAAAGTTCGGCCGCCACTTCTTTAAGAATGTGCATGATTGCTCCTTAATTTGCGGCTAATTTAGTGTTGCGTAAATATTGCGCTGTCAACCATCCGGAGGCCAGAAAAATTGCGCCAAACAGGACCAAGATTAAATCTTGTCCTGGCCAAGCAATGCCTAATCCTTCGCCAGTCCAGAACACACCAAAAGCCGAGAGCATTACGCCCACGCAGAACTTCAAGGTATTTTCCGGGACCCGCGAAAGAGGCTTATGAACAATGACGCCGATGATTAATACGGCAATGCAAGCGCCAAGTGCTCCGAGGGCTGCGGGCCATAACATGCCGTGGCCTGATCCGACTGCGATGACGATAAAGACCACTTCAAGACCCTCGAGCAAAACGGCTTTAAACGCGGCAAGACCGGCAATCCAATCTTGAGTCGATTGTTTTGATTTGGCTTCTGCGATCAGGCCTGCCTTTTCTTTAGCAAAAATCAGGTCTTCGTCATGGAGTGGAATAATGCCTGCTGACCGAAGAATGGCTTTGCGCAGCCAGCCCAAGCCGAACATCAGCAACAATATGCCAATCACCAATTGCAGAGTGGGAAGGGGCACCTGATTTAATAACGGACCCAGAATGACGATCAGTGACGCAAGCACGCCAAGAGCCGCAAATGTCCCCACCCAAGCTGGGCGCCAACCGCGCAGGGTGCCAACCGCCAGAACAATCGTAAAAGCCTCTACCACTTCAACAACGGAGGCTAGAAATGCGGCGATAATTGCCGAACTTTCCAAGCCTAACTGCGAGATATCCATGCCTGTTGCCTTCCTCGTTTAAATCTTTGAGTGATGCTCAGTAAATAGGTTCTACATCAGGGGCGTAAGCCTTCGGTGCCTCCAAAGCAATTGTCCAAAGTTTAAATTGATCACCTGCTGGTCGCATTGCGATCGCTCAAAGATTGGATAATATGGTATTTCGGTAGGGCAAATAACGCGAAGGGTTTTAGCGAGAAAATAATTTGCGCAACATCAGTTTTTGTTTTTGTAATAGACATCCAAGAATACAGCGAGCATGAGCACTGCACCTTTGATCACGAACTGCCAATCAATGCCGATGCCCATGATGGACATGCCATTGTTCATCACACCGATGATGAAGGCCCCAATCACAGCACCAATAATTTTACCAACACCGCCGGTTACCGCTGCACCCCCGATGAAGCAAGCCGCGATCACTTCAAGCTCGAAGCCAGCTCCGGCCTTTGGCGTAGCCACGTTCAGGCGGGCTGCAAAAATTAACCCGCCCAAGGCCGCGAGAGCCCCCATGATGGTGAAGGTCCAGAAGGTGAGGCGCTCGGTGTTTACACCGGAAAGCTTCGCAGCCTTTTCATTGCCGCCCATTGCATAAATGCGGCGACCAAAGGTGGTGCGCGTCGTGATGAAAACGAAAAGCGTAATCAATGTGAACATCACAATTAATACAGTTGGTAAACCTTTGTATTTGCCCATAATGTAGCTGAAGCCGATGAAAGCCACGGCCATTAAAATATTTCGTAGCGTGAATATGATTTGGGGTTCTTCAGCTAGGCCATGAGCCAGCTGACTGTTTCGGGTTTTGAAATTGAAATAGATAATGACGGCTGTAATCACTGTGCCAATCAAAAGGGCCAGAAAATTAAAGGGTGCGCCGAATAATAGAAAATTGAAAATATCGGGAATGAAGCCCGTGCTGAGAAGTTGGAAAGTTTCTGGCAATGGCCCAACCGATGCACCACCCAATACGGCAAGTGCGAGGCCCTTGAAAATCAACATGCCCGCCAAAGTTACGATGAAGGCTGGGATTTTGTAATAGGCAATGAAGTAACCCTGGGCCGCGCCAATCGACGCGCCCAATGCCAAACAAAGAATCGACGCCGTAACGAAATCAAATTTTGGAATCGTGAAGAGATCCGGATTGGGCGATGTTCCTGTCATTAACACAGCAGCAACAGCGCCGACGAAACCTGAAACAGACCCCACCGACAAATCAATATGGCCCGCTACAATGACCAGCAACATGCCCAGCGCCATCACCACGATGTAACTGTTTTGCAGGAGAAGATTGGTCACGTTAACTGGTTTGAACAAGGTGCCATGAGTGTTGAATTGGAAGAAGACCATAATAGCCAGCAGCGAGAGCAGCAGCGCGTAATCGCGAATATGGCTTTTTACAAAGCGCATGAAATCGGGTTTCACTAGTGTCGTATCCGTCATTTTATTTTTCCCATGATTTCATAATAGCGCGCATGATCTTTTCCTGGCTCGCATTTTTAGCAGGCATTTCAGCGACGAATTTTCCTTCACTCATCACATAAATGCGATCAGAAATTCCGAGCAACTCTTGCATCTCAGATGAAATAACAATCACCGCTTTGCCAGCCTCGGCCAGCTGATTGATGATGCCATAAATTTCATATTTAGCGCCGACATCAATGCCACGCGTGGGCTCATCCAGAATCAAAACATCAGGACCGGAGAATAGCCACTTCGACAAGACCACTTTTTGCTGGTTGCCGCCGGAGAGATTGACTGTGGTTTGAAAAACACTGGAACAGCGGATGCCCAAGTCGCGCCGATATTTATTGGCAATGGCCAGCTCAACCAGTTCATCCACAACAGAGTAGCGCGCCACACCATCAAGATTGGCCAGCGTGATATTGTGTTTGATATGATCAATCAGAACGAGGCCATAAGTTTTGCGGTCCTCGGTGGCATAAGCCAGTTTGGCATCCATGGCTTTTGGAATGGTGCTCACATCAGCAAGCTTGCCGTTGATCTTCACTTCGCCCGTAATTTTTTGACCATAAGCCCGACCGAAAATTGACATGGCAAATTCTGTACGACCGGACCCCATGAGGCCTGCAATACCCACCACTTCGCCACGGCGCACGTTGAGGTTCACATTCTTGATCATCTGCCGTTCAGCATGGAGGGGATGATAGCAACTCCAATTCTTCACTTCAAAAATGGGTTCGCTAATCGTAGCATTACGCGGTGGAAAACGGTCTGTCAGTTCGCGACCCACCATGGCTTTAATGATGCGATCTTCACTGATTTTTTCAGCATGACAATCCAGCGTATCCACCGTCATGCCATCTCGAATTACAGTGATGCGATCGGCCACTTTAGAAATTTCATTGAGCTTATGCGAAATCAAAATTGATGAAATGCCTTGAGCCTTAAGCTCCATCAGCAAGGCCAGTAGGGCATTGGAATCGGTTTCGTTCAAACTGGATGTCGGTTCATCGAGAATGAGCAGCTTTACTTTTTTGTTGAGTGCCTTGGCAATTTCTACAAGTTGCTGCTTGCCGGTGCCCAGATTGGTGATGAGCGTGTTGGGGTGTTCATTGAGGCCCACTTTTTTCAAAAGGTCTTTGGTGCGGGCGAAGGCTTCAAACCAGTTGATCACACCGAACTTGGCCGTCTCGTGGCCCAGAAAAATATTTTCCGCAATCGAAAGCAATGGTACCAAGGCGAGTTCCTGATGGATGATGATGATGCCGGAATTTTCGCTGTCAGCAATGGTACCAAATTTGCGTTCGATGCCTTCAAAGTAAATATCACCCGAATACGTGCCGTGTGGATATACACCCGACAGCACCTTCATGAGGGTTGATTTGCCAGCGCCATTTTCACCGACGACTGCGTGAATTTCTGCGGGACGCACATCAAGTGTGACGTCACTCAAGGCCTTTACGCCCGGAAATGTCTTGGTAATGCCGCGCATTTCTAAAATGGGCTGCATTTTGTTCCCCTGTTTTTATTATAAAGAACACGGGCCTCGCACATTTGCAAGGCCCGTGTGAACCAATCTTAATTGTCGATCTTGGCTTGTGTGTAATAGCCAGAATCAACCAAGGCGGCCTTAATATCGGCTTTGCCAACGGCATGTGGAGTCAGCAAATAGGAAGGCACAATCTTCACACCATTATTATAGGTCTTAGTGTCGTTTACTTCAGGGGTTTTGCCGCTGAGAGCAATGTCAACCATTTTCGCAGTCACTTTCGCGAGTTCGCGTGTGTCCTTGAATACGGTTGAATATTGCTCGCCAGCGTTCATGCCCTTGACCGATGCAATTTCCGCATCTTGGCCCGTGACGATTGGCATTTCAGCGCCTGGCTTATAGCCAACACCTTTGAGCGACGAAATAATACCGCGTGACAAGCCATCGTATGGCGAAAGAACGCCATTGACCTTCTTGTCGGTGTAGTTGGCCGACAGCAGGTTATCCATGCGGGCTTGGGCCACAGCACCATCCCAACGCAGTGTGCCAACCTTGTCCATGCCCATTTGGCCTGAAACAATGACGATATCTTTCGAATCGATCAGCGGTTGCATAACTGACATTGCGCCATTATAGAAATAGCCAGCGTTGGTATCGTCGGGTGAACCGCCGAACAATTCAACGTTCCAAGGCTTCACAGCAGGGAAGCGTTCTTTCAGACCGGCGACCAGTGAAGTGGCTTGCAATATGCCAACGCCAAAATTGTCAAAAGTTGTATAATAATCAACGTTTGGTGTCTTGGTAATCAAACGATCGTATGAAAACACTTTGATGCCAGCGTCATGGGCTTTTTTCAAAATATCAGACATTGTTGAACCGTCAACTGCAGCAATAATCAAAGCCTTAGCACCCTTGGTGACCAGGTTTTCAACTTGGGACAGCTGGGTTGGAGCATCATCTTCAGCATATTGAAGATCAGTAGTGTAACCCATTGCGGTGAATTCCTTCACCATGGATTCTCCGTCTGAAATCCAACGTGTTGAAGACTTGGTTGGCATAGAAATGCCGATCAAGCCTTTATCAGCAGCAAAGCTC
>JANMWK010000012.1:0-8255 GCA_031393975.1 Hyphomicrobiales bacterium | reverse complement strand
GGTGGACACATCGACTTATGGAACAAAGACAGGATGGGAAACACCTATAATGATCTCCATCCAAGGGAAGGCGAGGCGGCGTTTTTAAGAGCTAAGAAGATTATGTTTTGGCCACTCGTTGCTGACCCGTAAGTCAATAATCATTGCGGTCAGCTAATTACAGTACCCATTAATTCAGTTACATCTTGCCACAGAGACGAAGGCAGGAGTTGCAAATAGCTTTCCTGACGATCCATTGCTTCCCTACTATAGAGGATATGCATGATTGCACCATGCCCGTATAGCTGAACACATTGCGCACAACCCAGCATTCAGACAACTGAAGCCAATCACCAGGAGACTTGCCATGAAGACCAAGATGTTTGTCATGAATTCCACATTCGTGGATACAGTCGAAACTGTTACCCTTGAGCAACAACTCGCCATATCAGCGCCCGTCGGCGAGAGGTCGCATCCCCGTGTCGCCAATATAAAATCAGATGTGGAGAAAATACAGCGAACCCTGAACCAGTTCCCGAACCGTGATGGCGGGCCTATCGGGCTGCTCAAGATTGACGGTATTGTTGGTCCGAAAACCATTGCTGCTATTTTGAATTTTCAAACAGTCAATCAATTCAAAAAGATTGATAAAATCGTCGATCCTGAAGGTTCCACCATGGACAATTTGCGTGCCGGCCCCGATGTTATTCCGCAAGAAAGTGTTTCAAGATTCATTGTCGAACTTCCCCGTGTTCTTGCCATCGTAACGGCGGCCGAAGCCAATATGAGCTTGGCATCATCGGCACTTTCGACACCGGGTTCGCTGTTTGGTGCTTCCGCTTTTACCAGACTGGATCGCCACTATCATACAAAAAATAATGATGAGCGCAGACTGGCTTTAGCTCGCATTCAACGCGTGTTCTTCCTAGTCAAATCAGCCGTTGGGCATTTGACACAAGGAACCATCGTCGCTGACGATGCGCCATTAAATCTGCAGGAAAACTCCTTCATGTATACTTTTGAGGATGGCTTCAACAGCGGCAAAGCTCCCGCCAACAAAATCGAGCGCTTCAAAGGCATTCCCGTCGACAGGATTTACATCACGCTGAAAGGGCGCACGATGGCATCCGACGGGTTTCGTTACGCTATGCTCCATGAATTATGCCACTTTGTGACGGGCGGGAAATCCGGCGTGCCATTGGCAGATGATCAGGCTTACTTTCACAAAAATCGTTCAAAATACGATGCACTGTCAACTGATCTTGCACTCCGCAACGCAGACACTTATGCACGATTTGCCCATGACGTGATAGGCCAGCTCGACTTGGTTTTTTAACAGGAACGCGTTCCCTCCGCAGTGCTCTGCTACTCCTTTGAACAGGCCTGTAAGAAACACATTACCAGTCTCACCTCGCGTCGTGTGCACCGATTGCAGATTTCTCCGGCATGGTTCATTCTCCTTTCCGCCGCAGCCTGCATCCCCCAAGCGTGAGATGCGCCGTCCGCAAATTGTTGCTAGGGTTGGTAAAGCCGAAGTCTTGGTTGTGCAGTTCCAGAGCAACACAATTCTGAAGGGACTGCAAAATGTTAGACGTGATGAAAGAGCCTATCGGAATCAGTCGGCCCTTGACCTACTACACCTCAAGTCCGTTGAACGGCCAATTCATTGTTGGCTACAATACCAAGTTCATCAGTAAATTTTGAAGGAGGCGATAGCACCATGGCAAACGCATCGGAAAACGCCAAAGCCAACGCCGTCATACTGAGGCTCGCGGAAGCGGGGGTCAGGCTGTTTGGTTTGCCATGGCGTATGAAAAAATTTCATCCATATCCACCGACCCTCTATTTTACATGCAGCAACACCGATCTCATTCTCAACGCCGCGGAGAGAAGCTCAAGTTTAGCGCACTATGAAATCGGAGCCACTCCCCCTTCCATCGCCGATTGGACACGGGAAGGCCATACCACCACCGTCTACGTTGAAACAAATCACCCCAATCCCATTCGCTTGGAAATCATGCTAGATGGCGAACAACTCTGCCGTGCGTCAGTCCTGGATAAGAGCTTTCGCTTCATGCAGGATGCGATGAGAATGGCCAAGGTCAAATCGGCGCGCGACAACCGAGTGTATGCAGAAATCGCCCATCACGCTGATTGGCCAGCATCTGATTTCAACTTTGATAATTACGTTGCCGAGATCGTGCGCATTGGTCCAAACACCTTGGTCGGCATTGACTTTGTTGCCCGCGATAGTGGTAAATTGATAAAGGAATTGAAAAAGCAAAAAGACGGATCTGGGTATCACTATGCCGATCCGAATGATCCAATGCGCAAGGAATACAACGATCCTGTTTTGGTTGCGTCTCTTGCAGCCACGAAAGGCTATGGCTTGAGAGAGGTGCTTTCAGACGCAATATTTGAACCGATCATTCAACAGAAAACCAATGCAGTCTCAATTGATCCGGCATTTTCCGGCAAGTTCGATCCAAGGCCACAGCTTAAGGCCAGGGCGCTTCATTTCGCGATTTCAAGAGACTTGTGCAATATCCATCTCGATGATGTTGGTTTTGTGTTTCGCAATGAAAAGGGCGAGATAATCGTTGACATCAATCGCGCTAGAATTCACGCAGTGGATGAACTGGGGCTTAAAACCGAAATCCCCGAACTTGCAGGGCTGCTGGGCCCGGGCATAGGTCGTGCCATCGAGAAGGCTTTGGGCAACGCATTCATTGATATTGAACCTAATTCTACGACGATAGCCGCCAACCCCGGGAGTATTTTCAATGGCAAATTGGGTGTCACAATCGGTTGTGCAAATTGCAGTCCACTTGCGATTCCTGGTGCAGTCAATCGCCTTGTAAGAGGCGCCAATCCAAAGGATGAAAAAATCGAATTTTTCACAACAGTTTCTCTGTCATGGAGGTTCTGAACACCCTCCGACTTGCGGGCAATTCTCCGGCACATCCCTTCAGGAGGGCAGTTCATTTGGCGACTTGCAACAACTCCAAGGCATGCCCCACGGCTTCAGCGGCTCGCAATTGCCTTGTATCGCCAAAGACGTTCCAATAACTCAAAATAAAACCGACTTTGACAGCCTGACCTGTCAAAAAAGGCGGTGGTGACACGGACTTTTCAGGATCGTTTCCAATGTTTCCTCCCGACCATCCGGCCGCGGCGGCGGCCCATGCCGGAGCCGTCTTGAAGCCGCTTGTCATTGCCGCGTTCAATGCGGCACTTCGATTTTTTTCGACCGGGTTTTGCACCCACCTCTCGGCGAGCTTGAGAAACGCTTCGTCATTCGCAGGAAAGCCGTTTCCAAACTTGCGCAGGTTTTCACACAACCAACGTACTGCAATGTGGCGCGGCAACATAAACGCACATAGGGCAATTGCCTCTTGGACCTTTCCTGTCTCCACAAGACGCGCCACGAACTCAACGGGGTGAGATTGAATATCTTCTCCCTTGAAATCGTTTTCCAATATCGGAAAGGCATCAACAACCTGGCGTGCCGTGGAAAAGCGGAGATTTGTCATAACTTCACAATATCCTCATAAATTGAAAACGATGCGCACATGATTTTGATTATGCTACAATCGGCGGAATACCGTGGAAAAGGGCTGGGCCGCCCGCAGATATAGCAACCGCTGCCGCCGCGGTAATCGCAACGGCACCGCCTGATGTCAGGGCAAACGCACCACCTGAAGTCACCGTCATTGCCGCCGCCGCATTGACTGCAATGTTGGGTGAGGTGATAACAATTCCTGCAGGCGTCATGACAATGGAGCTTGCACCACAAACAAACGAAATGTTAGTCCCCGATGTTACAGTCCAACTTATTCCAATTGTCTCAGTAAGCGCATTGCCTACTTTCAAGCTGGAATTCATGCCGATGGAATGCGTGCTGTTTAAACCAACTGAACGTGTTTCATTGTTCTTGATCACGCCTTCCATATCTTTTTCGGCATGTAAGCGCACCAGTTGGGCGCCATCCTTGTCATCGAATATGAATTCATTGTAGCCTGAGCCATTGTGATAATTCTGCGACTTGGTGCCTGAGATTGTCGGAGTGTCAAACGGCGGCTTGTTGTCGCCGTTGTAAACGCAGCCAGTGATCAGCGGATAATCGGGATCACCGTTAAGGAATTCGACAATCACTTCCATACCAATGCGCGGGATTTTGAAATCTCCCCAACCCGCACCAGCCCAACCATGGCCGATGCGCACATAGCGTGATTGCTTCTTGTCACGCTCCCAATGGAATAAAACCTTAAGCCTGGTCTGATCATCCATTTCGCTGACAACGAACGCGGTCTGGGGGCCAGGAATTATGGGCTTTGGGGTGCTCATCCAGGGCGTAAAATAATTCTTCAGGTTGATTTCATATCGACCTTTATACCCGCCATCAGCATTGCCAGCGCCAGACATATAATTTTCTGACTTATAGTCATGATGAACCCGGCATACCAGGTGTTCAACATTATAAGATTCTTCGGGGTGCTGTTTCAGTTGTATGACTGTTCCAGGGTAACACGTGAGCGCGTCACCAGTTGCTGTCGCTGTGAAGTGATCGTTGACTGAATTCAGTCTTCCTGTGGCATATTCCTTGCCATCCCTTGGCTCGGTATAACCGCCAGGATAATCATAAAACTCAAGGTCTCTCTTTTCGAATTTGGGATGCAGTTCCTCGTTGACGAGCAAATTGGCTTTTGGCTTTTTGTAGTCGAAATCGTTCAATAATACTTTGCTGTTGTAAAAGCGGCTTTTCGGCAGAAAATCATCGAAAAAATCTCCTTTGCGCGTATCACTTTGATCAGTCGGATCAAAAACTACATCAGGCCCACCTCCTTTGGGTTTATCACCGCCTGCGCCAAAATTGATGACCATCAAATGTTGATTGTCAGTGTGTTCAAAATAATAGTATAAACCTATACTTTCCATCAATCTTGATACGAAATCAAAATCGCTCTCTCGATATTGCACGCAATATTCCAGCTTGGGCCAATAATCGCCGGTTCGAATTTCGAAGTGCGCATAACCGTAATGACCCAACACCTCTTTGACAATCTCGACTACCGATTTGTCATTGAAGATGCGGCAATTGCGTGTGCGCGAGAGCAACCAGAGCCACGGGCGCAAAACGATTTTATATCCTGGCAGGCCGCCGACATAATCTTGGAATTTTGCTTCGGCGATTACGCCGTGGAAGCAGCGCGAAACCCCTTCGTGCCTAGTGGCAATTTCAACGTGACCGTCAGTTCCCAGAAGATCATCAAAATCGATCAGTTTTTTTTCGTTTGACAGGCAATTGACACGGAACTCAAACAGCTCGCTAAATCCCTCTTGTCCCTTGAAACCTGTCAATCCAAGCTTGTCCTTTCCCAACACCGTTTGGAACTTTGCGACGCGTGTATCTTGCGATAGATTTGCCATTTGCTGCCTCGTTGAAGCTGATTAACAGCCTTAAAGGTAACCATCTTTCCTGACCCCGTCCATCATTTTTGATGTCACCAACCTCATGCTTTTGGGGGATTGCGCGAATTGCTTCTTCGTATCATTGTGCTGTAAAGATGGAAAGCCAACATGAACAAACGTCTTTCGATCTATTCAGGCATTGGTGAACCAATAACGGCTGAAGCTCCATGCGGGTTGGATCCAGATGCCGATCCCGAAGTCATGAATTTTCTTGGCATGGCAGAAGGCCAGCTTCCGGCCAGCTATCGCAGTTTCGACAAAAAAGCTTTTGACGCTACGCCTGTACTTGAAAAGCTCCATCAACTCCTAACTAAATCGAGGGATCTGCGCTTTCTGACACTCGCCGCAAAATTGCATATTTTGTCAGACGATGTGCCCGGCTTTGCTGACTCTGTGGCCGCAATGCAGTCGCTTCTCGTAGCACAATGGGTCGATTGCCACCCATCAGAGCAAGCGGGTGGTGATGCGCTTCGTTCTGCTTACTTGGCGACGCTGGATGATCTTCCGACGGTCGTTTTACCGCTGCAGAACGCGCCTATAATTGTCGACAAGCGCTTGGGTCCGCTGTCAATGCGCAGTATCCAACTCGCCAACAAAAAAATTCCGGCCCAAGCTGACGAGCAAATAGGTGATCCCGACACTATTCTTTCGGCATTCAAACGACCCGAAAAAATTGACCAACTGATTGCATTCAAGAGTAACATTATGGCAATCAAAAAAGCTCTGAAAGACATTCATCAACTCTTTGTAGACAAGGTAAATCACGAGACAGCGCCACATTTCGTACGCCTGCCAGAACTCTTGGAGACGATGCTGGCATTCCTCGATAGCGTCACTACACGTGATGACTCGGGACCAGTTGCCGCATTGTCCGATGGCGACGATCGAAACGAAGCGTCTGAGGCCAGTACAGATGCTATTGGCACTCTACCACTAGCTTCAGGAGACCTAATTTCTGTCAAAGAGTCTTCTAATGCACTGGAAAGTATTCTGGCCTACTACTCATCGTCTGAACCATCGAGTCCAGCGCGCTTAATGACTAAGCAGGCGCTGCAACTTGTCGGCAAATCTTTTGTTGAGGCTATGCAGGTCCTTGCGCCAACCCTTGCTCAAGAAGTCAAAATCAGCGTTGGCGGCGATTTCCCATTCACCTTGGATTTCGCGCAGCTGTTGGGCTTGGTGGAAGACGAACCTGACAGGCAGGAAGAGGGCGAAGCCAAAACTTTCGATGTCGCAACACGAGCACAAGCCACCTCACTAATGTTGAGCATTGAACGCTTTTATCGACGCACCGAACCTTCAAGCCCTATCCCTTTGCTTCTTGAACGGGCCCGCACATTTGCATCGAAAGATTTCGCTAGCCTCTTGAAAGAAATGTTGAAGAAGAGTGATAGCTGAATCACAAAGAATAATGACTGTTTGGTTGTTGTACACTCACCAACTTAAACATGATGTGTCCAATTCAACCTAACTAAAGTCAATGTAAGCTTTCACGCTGCTCCGTGGAACAATAAATTCAGATGCAGACTGATGACGACCCGACCTGCTTTTCTCCACCAAGCGATATGAATATTGAACTGCAAGGAGAACCATCTATGATTTGCGGCATTGTCTGGCCATACTTCAGCGTAAACCCGGTGCATTACGTAAGGGCGCACCCTTCACCGAGATGCCGGATGCCTTCGGGCGCTTGCAGGGGCATCTACTCAAACGGCGAGATGGTGACCGCGAGCTTCCCCCCAGTCCGCCCTGTTGTCGTTTTGGATGATACCGATGGCTCGCCCAGCGAAGAATAAGTTTGTTGCTTTAGTTATTTTCGGAAGTCGCGGACAGCCTGACGCAAAGCGGCTGGAGCGTCCGATCTATCAACGTCGCATCGCCATACTGGCAGTGCTACGTTTAGCCGGATCATGGTGCCCTTCGCAAAAGGCCCTTGTGCTATGTTGATGGGATCGACACGACCATCAATCGCCGACACTGACTTTCGCAGATGTTTCATTTGAAACATCCTGATCCAAGTCACCGTAACGCTATCGCATATACCCGTGGGGTTTGGTGCCTGATGGTCAAAAACAGTCTTTGCCAATGCCCGGTATTCGTTCGCTATTTGTGTGCCCTGGTTTAACATTGAGATTTGCGTCGCGCCAACCCACTCAAAAAAATCGTGCGCAGCTGGCGCGGAAGGGAGTAATGGGAACGGCTTAGGATCTGCGAGAGTGGTCATGAGGATCCATTGTACCAGCATGACATCGTCTGATCTATTAGCAGCGTTTTCTCCCACTGCGCTATCGAGGTTCAGTAAAAAGGGGAGATTAGCCGTCTTTGGACTGACTTTTACCCACGCTTCCGGGGGCTTCATTTTATAAGCCATAAGTTACCTCCAACTTCACCTAATTAAGTACTGCGACCTTTGATTTGCTGTCTCAATGGTCAAAGCCAAGGGGTTGAAAAATTGCGCTTGTCAATAGCTATTCTAGCTTACTCGCTGATTGTCAATATCCATACAGGCTCAAGCGCTGGTACACGTTGCGCTGGGCCGTATTGCTGCGCGATCTATTCATCTGCTGATGGCCAGGCTGTGGCAGGCTGCACCACGATATATCGCAGCTGGTTGCACACCACAAGATCAGGCATCGCGGTTCTACTTTTGAACCGGGAACATCTGAGGGACGTGATTGAACACGCCATATTGTTTGCCGATATGATCAAGCGCGATCCCAAATTCCCGGTTGATTACAAGGAACTCGTGGTCATTCAGTGCGAATAGTACATTGACCAGATGAAATTCACCGCCTGCACGGAAC
>JANMWK010000149.1:0-14642 GCA_031393975.1 Hyphomicrobiales bacterium | reverse complement strand
GAAGTGAAGTCGCCCTCCTCCCCCACTTTGCCTAAAAGCATTTCAAGGTTTTTAGGTTTCTTGCGCCGACGGGTTTTATCAGGGCGCAAGAATGATGTGTCAAACACCTGCTTGGATGTATCGTCCACAATCACGCCCACGCGTTCCAAATGATCGGCACCGCGATCTACCACCGCTTCAACCAAACTGATCAAAACACTCCAGCCGGTCATCACTGAGGCTTGCGGCTTCATCGCCTGCTTTACATAAACCGGAAAGGCCTGCGGATGATGATAACGGATTGTTATCAAATGATTGTCTTTTATAATGAAGGTGACGGGCGACGATTCAGGCCGATCATCTTCGCCGCGCCGAATGAGGTTAGCCGTCATAAAGGCCGCACCATCATCTTGATACAATCGGCTGGACGCCTCAATTTCTGCAAGTTCGCCACGCGTTGGGATGTCTATGCCTAGGGCCGCTTCCACCTCAGCTTCTTCGGCATCAGTGGGTTCCACCAGATCAAGCCAGACTGCAGCCGCCAAAGTTCCTGCCGAACATCCTTTTGGGTGCTCCATCAAGTGATCTTTTTCAATTCCGTAAACCGTCAACATCCCCCTGCTTAGCCTTGCAAAATACTGATGCGCAAGGGCGAAGTTTAGGCCCGCTTCTTTGCCGTAATCTCAATCTCAATCTTCATGCGGGGATCAGCCAGACCCGCCACAAACATGGTGGCCGCGGGGCGTATATCGCCGAGATATTTCTTCAAAACTGGCCAGCATTTTTCAAAATCAGCAGCATCCGGCAATAGGTAATGAACCCTAACTGAATCGGCCAAACTAAAGCCCGCCTCCACCATGGCCGCCTGAATATTGCGAAATGATTGGTCAGCTTGTTCGGAAACATCGTCTGATATTTTCATTGTGGCATAGTCAAAACCCGTGGTGCCGGAAACAAACATCCAATCGCCATCGACTACGGCGCGGGAATATCCGATGGAGGCTTCAAATGTCGAACCCGATGAAATTAGTTTTCTCATTGTGCCTTGCCCACGATCAAATTTTCAGCACTCACTATGGCCACTTGATGGAGTGGCGTGGCCAGTTTTATGCTGCCTTTTTGTAGCGCATCCCACACCAGAAAATGCACATCTGAGGTGAAATTATTGGGGCCGTCATCAATGCCATTCACCCAGAATTTCACACTGAAATGCGCCCCAAAATCACCAAATTTTTTAAGCTCGCAGGATACAGGTTCCGGTTCCTGCAACACGGTGTTATGGCTACTCACGGCTTTTTCAATTAATTTCGGAACCTTGTGCAAATCGGTATCATAGGTCACTACGAATGGCACTTCGTAACGTTGGCGCGGGTCTTTCCTGGTCCAGTTTACAAAGCGCGTCGTGATGAAACGCTCGTTGGGCACCATAATATCTTTGCCGTCATAGGTTTCCAGCGTTGAAGACCGCATATTAATATCGCGCAAAATGCCAGTGCGGCCATCTTCAAGCTCAATATAATCGCCCACTTTCAGAGACCTTTCGAGCAAGATAATAATACCCGAAATGAAGTTGGAAGCAATTTGTTGCAAACCAAATCCAAGCCCCACACCCAATGCCCCGCCAAACACTGCAAGTGTCGTCAGGTCAAGGCCCAACACATTCATCAGCAACAGGCCGACAATGCAGAAGACCAAAAGCTCGAGAGCTTTCGCCGCAATTTCACGAGTTTGTATATCGACGGTTTGCTGGTCACGGATTACTTTTTGACCCGCATTTGAAGACATTCGCCCGATGACAAAAAAGAGGGCACCGAACATGCCGGTTTTGATGATAGCCAAAGCTGAAATGCGAATATTGCCCGCCTGAAGCGCTGTGCTATCGAGCCAAGCAATCAATTGCGGCATATAACCAAACATATAAATTGCGGCCACGGGCAGCCCAATCCACCGTGCGGCAGCATTGACAAGGGGGTTGTGCACGAAACGCATAATCACCGAATACAGCAGTGAGATGACCGCTGCGGTTCCCGCCAGACGCACCAACCATGATGAGCCAACGCTTGCATCACAACCCGCCGCTGCCACCATCAAGGCCAAAACCACCAGCAAAGGCCGCAGCAAATCCCGGCAAGAATAAAGCAGTTTGCGGTAGCGTAACAACTTACCTTCAGCAGGCTCGACATTGAATAGAAACAGTTTGGCCTGAATTTGTTTGGCCGCAATGCGTCCAATAAGAACCGCCGCAACAATGGCAATCACTTGCGCATAAAATTGCGGGCTGGTTAACCAGCCGATCAGGATGTCCAATAGATGTTGCGCTTGGGCTTTTAGAGAGTCAAGATTTGGCATGATGTTCTCATGTTCAGAAAGAGACCCCATCGCCCCATTCAAGTTTCTTGGCCTGTTTGTAAGCCTGCTTGTCGCGTGAAGCAATCTGATGTGTGACAAGGCCTTGGGCGTTGCACAGCTTTAAGGAAACACCAATTTTGGTGGTCACCGGCGGAGCCATTATGCGGGCTACTGGCACTTTATATTTTACGCGCGAAACCGCAATCCAACTGAAAGGCTCATCTTCAAATGGCACCGTGGCGGCCTTGGCGTGCATATGTTCACGGCTGCGGGCCAAACGTTGTGTGAAGTGGCACCAGTCCTTGCCACTCATCGGGCATTTCTCATCGTGCGTACATGGCCCCACAAGTTGCGCTCCAGCCGCCAATAAGGCTGCCCGCGCATTGCGAATGCGGGCAAAGCCGCGGGGTGTGCCAGGCTCAACGATCACCAGCATGTGCTCGCACTGTGCCCATAATTTCAGCGCCGCCTCACCAGCGGCCCGCTCTTCCAGCTCGGCAAAGACATAAGCTGCAATCACCAGTTCGGCCTTGGCTTCACTCTCACCCATTTTGCCTTTGATAATTTTGGCCAGTTGCAAAGCAGAAATCTCACTCTGCGCCGCCAGCTCCTCGGCCAAAGTTACAAAACGAGCATCCGCCTCGATCATCGAAACCTCTGAAATCTCTGGCCATCGCGCCAGCGCCGCCCAAGTGGCCGTACCGGGCCCTGCTCCCACATCCAGCACAGAACGTGGTGCAAAGCCTTCAGCGATGGCACTCACCTGTGCTAAAATGCGGACGACAGCAGCATAAGTGGCAGGCATTCGCGCTGTGAGATAAGCGCCCAAGTCAATACTCGCCGAATTTCGACCTTGACGGTAGGCCTCCGTCAGCTTTTCAGCCTTGTGGCGCAAAGTGCTGCCCTCGCGCCCCTGCAACCATGTGGCGACTGCTCGGTCAATTGCACCGGGCCTCTCAGAATATGACAAGATGGTGATCCAACAAACCGTTGCTCCTAACGTCGCGTAAAGACTAAGCTCGCCGCAACCTAACCGACTCGCAACAGAAAGACAGTAAACATGTTCGTATCCTTTTTTCCAAGCCCAAGAGCGTTTTTTTGGTCGGCAATTTTGTGGGCATTGGCCGCTGTTTTGTTTTGGTTTTTTTTCGCACGAAATTTTGGTGCCAACATCGGGTTACCGAATCCCGCAGAAACAGATCCACCGATCATTGGTGTTTCCGTTTTCTGGTCAAAACCCTTCATTTGGTTTTTCATTTATTATGCTGCCGTGGTCGGAATATTTGCGGCTTTTTGGAAAGTCTATTCACCACATCCATGGTTTAGCTGGGCAGTCCTCGGTTCAGCGTTGATTATCTTCGTAACCTATTTCCAAGTTCAAGTGAGTGTAGCCATCAACAATTGGTATGGTCCATTTTACGACTTGATCCAAGCTGCTTTAGGTAAAACTCGCCCCGTGACTTTGAATGAATTTTACGCAGGTCTCATAAGCTTCTTTGGCATAGCGTCAGTTGCTGTCATCATGGGTGTGCTCAACCGCTTCTTCGTGAGCCATTATGTTTTCCGTTGGCGCACCGCTATGAACGATTTTTATATGGCGCATTGGCCACAGTTGCGCACAGTTGAAGGTGCGGCTCAGCGTGTGCAGGAAGACACCATGCGCTTTGCCAGCAATACCGAAGATTTGGGCGTAAGCCTTGTCAGCTCTGTTATGACACTTATCGCATTCTTGCCGGTGCTGCTGAAGCTTTCAGTCGATGTGACCGAGCTTCCCATCATTGGACACATTCCTTATGCGCTGGTTGTCGTGGCGTTGGCATGGTCAGCCTTTGGCACCGCATTTCTAGCTCTCATTGGGGTGAGGTTGCCCGGCCTTCAATTCCGCAATCAAAAAGTTGAAGCCGCTTACCGCAAGGAACTTGTCTACGGCGAAGACTATGCCGACCGGGCTTTGCCGCCAACCATGACTGAACTTTTTCAAGATGTTCGCAAAAACTATTTCCGGCTCTACTTTAACTATATGTATTTCAATGTTGGCCGCATTATCTATCTGCAAACCGATAACATATTCCCGTACTTCGTGCTTGCACCAACGATCGTGGCAGGCAAGATTACCTTGGGCGCCATGAACCAAATTCTGAATGCTTTTGATCAAGTGCGAAGCTCATTCCAATATCTGGTTAATTCCTGGACAGACATTGTTGAGCTTATGTCGATCTACAAACGCCTGCGCGCCTTCGAAGCTGTGATTGCAGGCGGAGCATTGCCCCAAATCGAACAGACGATAGCTACAGAAAACAAATGATGAGAAAGGGCTCCTTCCTTTATTTAGCCGCAGAGGTTCGACAAATAGCGCCACTTAACCCAGCCTTCCACCACTGTTTGACTTGCTGGGTCTTTGGTCACGCGGTGGTAAATTACTTTTTCCCAAGACGTTTTAGTTTCAAGCTCAACTTGCACCAGATCTCCCGTTCTGATTTTGAGTATCAGCTTTGAATTTGCAGAAGGGCCGGCACGCAGAGCAAGATGGCCATCTGGTGTCTTCAATACATCGCAGAATATGGTGGCCTGCGCAGGCAAGACACTTTTGAATATGCAAAAGGCAATTACGAGGACGTTTTTGTATTCCATTTCGAAGTAATGCATATTTACAACCTCATTTTTGTAAAACCCCTGCCCGCTCCAGATTTGAGATATTTCTCAAAGGCAAAGGCAGCTTTTTCATTGTTGAATGCAATGTATGTTTTTAATCGCCATGGAATATATTTTGAGGTGTGTGCAGCGCTGCCAGAATTGTGAAGTGTTAATCGCTCGCGCAAGTCATCTGTGATGCCAACATAAAAATGTTCACCGACTTCACTTTCGAGAATATAACTATATTTCATATAGAAATCTTCGCCCGCTTACGTTGCAAAAGCAACTCAAGCGCGGAAGCTAAAGCTCTTTGGGCATCTCAAACGTGTTGCAGGGGGCTCGCCGAACCGTAGCCCAAAGGGCGTAGGCTGGTGGGAGATGAGAGACTCGAACTCCCGACATCTTCGGTGTAAACGAAGCGCTCTACCAACTGAGCTAATCTCCCGACTGGGCTGGTGAATAGCGACTGATTTGCCAGAATGCAAGCAAGCTTTTTTAATTCTTTCGCACCATACAAGGCGCACCCGCAGCACCCAATTTCTCGCACATCGCTTGCGCCGCCGCTGCAGATTTCTCACCCAGCATCACATAGACCATCTTGCGGGTGCCGCGCGAAAGATTGCGCTTGCGCAAGATCAGCGGATCCCGGTTGGCGATAATCTGCGGGAAGCGCAGTTTCAGGCGCTGAAACATGGAAACAGCGCGGCTTTCATTAAAACCAGCCGCCAACAACGCGCCCCAAGGTTGGTGCGCCGCCGAGCGTAAATGCGTGCCCGCCAATTGCCCTTTGCGCAACGCCAAGGCCACACAATTGGTATTAAACTCTGCGGCGTTTCCAATCGCCGGAACCGGAAAATTTGCCGCCGCTGCTTTCCATTCCTCAACACTATGGCCGGTGATAAATTCCACATAGTCGCGAGTCTCTTCCGGCATTCCACCCTTGCCCGCCTGCCAGTCAATGATGCGCTGCTCACCTGCATTATAGGCGGCAGCGGCCAGCCCCGAATTGCCAAATTGGGTTCGCAAGTCTGAGAGAAAAGCCGCCGATGCTTTGACTGCGCTTACAGGATCAAAAGGATCAACCAGGCCGCGCCGCTTAGCCGTCTCCGGCATAAATTGTGCAATGCCTTGAGCACCAGCATCGCTGACCACATTAGGATCAAACAAACTTTCGCGCCACAGAAGCCGCGCAAAGAATGACGGATCTATATTATTGGTTTTAGATTCTTGTTCAGCAACAACACAGATTTTTATGGCCAGGGTGGAGCGGTCAGGGGTGGTGGCCGATGCTGACAATTGCAATGTGACGAGCGTCACGAGCGCCATCCAAACCCTAGCCATCCACCAACATACCATTATTTAGTTTCACCACGCGGCTCATGCGTTCCGCAAAATCAATGTTGTGGGTGGCAATCAATGCGCCAAGGCCTTCATCATGTATAAGCCGCACAAACTCCGCGTGAACCATGGCCCCTGTTGGCGGATCAAGATTTCCAGTCGGCTCATCAGCCAGTAGCAATAAAGGCCGATTAGCAATCGCCCGCGCAATGGCCACGCGCTGTTGTTCGCCACCCGATAATTCCGCCGGGCGATGCTCAATCCGGTGGCTCAACCCCATGCGGCCTAACAAATCCTTGGCGCGTTTTTCGGCATCAAGTTTGGGCGTATTGGCGATGAGTTGCGGGATCATCACATTTTCCAGCGCCGAAAATTCCGGTAGCAAATGATGAAATTGATACACAAAGCCAATGCCAATGCGCCGTATGCGGGTGCGTGCAGCATCGTCGAGATGATTGCAATTTTGGCCGGCGATGATCACATCACCTTCAGTCGGTTTTTCCAACAATCCGGCGATATGCAACAGTGAAGATTTGCCAGCACCTGAAGGACCAATGAGGCCCACAATTTCACCCGGCACAATTGTCAACGACAGGTTTTTAAAGATCTCAAGCTTGGTGTCGCCATCCCCAAAGGTGCGGGCGATTGAGACCAGTTGCAAGGCGGGATGCAAACTCATTCGTAACGCAGCGCCTCAACTGGATCAAGCTTGGCGGCCTTCCACGAAGGATAAAGAGTGGCCAAATAGGAGATCACTAAAGCGAAAAATACAATCCAGAAGGTTTGGGTATAGTTCACTTTGGCTGGCAATTGCGCTAGATAATAAAGTTCAGGATTGAATGGATCGACGCCTGAAAACCATTGAATGGCATTGCGAATATTATTAGCATTTGCACAGACAATCAGCCCCACAATCAAGCCCACAAAGGTGCCGAACGTGCCAATGGCTGCACCCGTGATAAAAAATATCCGCATGATAGAACCTTTGGTGGCTCCCATAGTGCGCAGAATTGCAATGTTGCTGCCCTTATCTTTGACCAGCATGAACAGACCTGAAATAATGTTCAGCGCCGCGACCAATACTACAAGTGACACCACCATAATCACCACATTGCGCTCGACGGCGAGCGCATTGAAAAATGCCACATTGCGGCTCTGCCACGTTTGCACTGTGAGATCAGGCCCCGCCGCGTCAAGCAACGCCGCCAGTTTATTTTGTACGGCATCAGGGTCTTCGACCATGACTTCCAAGCTTGTGGCGCCAGAATCAGTTGAGAAAAAATCTTGTGCCTCGCCGATTGGCATGTAAACCACGCCATCATCATAGTCAGACATGCCCATCTTGAAGATGGCAACGACCGTATAGTCGCGAATGCGCGGCGTGTTGCCAATCACCGTGTCTGGCCCATTGGGCGCAATCAAAGTGATGGTAGTTCCCAACCCCACTTGATGCCGCCGTGCCATGCCTTCGCCGATAGCGATCCCATTCGCTTTGTCAAAACCAAACAGCGAAGGCTTCTCATCCAATGTGCCAGGCACAGCAATTGCGGTGCGCAAATCCTTGTTATTGATGCTGGGCAATTTAACAATGTCATTTTCACTGACACCGCGCACCAATGAACCGGTGGCGGTTTTGAGTGAAGAGACCATGGCTTGCCCTTCAACCAGAGACATAACCCCGGTCACACCTGCTACTTTGCTGATGCGGTCTTGCACGGCTTTATAATCTTTTATCGGGTCTTGATCTTGACGATAGACCGACGCATGGCCGGAGAAGCCTAAAATCTTGCCGAGCAATTCTTCATGAAATCCATTGAACACCGACATTACAACAATCAGCGTGCCTACGCCAAGTGCGATGCCCAGAAATGAAAACAACGAGATGACTGAGATAAAGCTTTCCCGCCTGCGCGCCCGCAAATAACGCAGCGCCAGCATCCATTCAAAGCCTGCAAAAGGGCGGGTATCGGGAAGGGTGTCAGACATCTATTTGAACTGCGAAAGAGACCTCATCCGGCCTTCGACCACCTTCTCCAAAGGAGAAGGGCGACATCTTGCATGAGGTATTTAACTTCACCCTTCTCCTTCGGAGAAGGTGCCCCAACGGGGCGGATGAGGTCTCTTTCGTGGCCATCAAGCAAACCTTCCCACAATCTGATCGAGCGCCACATTTTCACGCGCACCGGTCTTGCGGTTCTTCACTTCGGCAATGCCATCCTTCAAACCGCGGGGACCAATGATCACCTGCCACGGCAAGCCAATCAAATCCATGGAAGCGAATTTCGCGCCACCAGGTTGATTTCGATCATCATAGAGAACCTCAACACCCTTGGCTTCCAACGCCTTGTAAATCTTTTCACAGGCCGCATCAGCTTCAGTATCACCCACTTTGAGATTGATGAGGCCCACATGAAAGGGCGCCACAGATTCTGGCCAGATGATGCCATCCTTATCGTGGCTGGCTTCAATAATCCCGCCCACTAAACGCGATACACCAATGCCATAAGAACCCGATTGCACAGTAATTTTCTTGCCATCTGGTCCCTGCACTTCGCAGCCCAAGGGCTCAGAATATTTGGTGCCAAAAAAGAAAATATGCCCGACTTCAATGCCGCGACCACTCAAACGCTTGCCTTCAGGCACATGCTTTTCAAATTCTGCTTGATCATGCTTTTCATCAGTGGCCGCATATTTGGATGTGTATTCTGAAACCATTTTGGCCACGGCTTCAACATTATCATAATCAATATCAATGGTGGACCAATCGAGATCATGTAAGGCGCCATCAAAGAATACACCACTTTCGCCTGTGTCGGCCAACACCAGAAATTCATGGCTGTCATCGCCCCCAATGGGGCCGGTATCTGCCCGCATCGGCACCGCTTTAATGCCAAGCCGCGCAAAGGTCTTTAAGTAGCTCACGAACATTTTATTATAAGCGTGTTGGCCAGCCTCTCGCGTCACATCGAATGAATAAGCATCCTTCATTAAAAACTCGCGGCCTCGCATCACGCCAAAACGCGGGCGCACTTCATCGCGGAATTTCCATTGAATGTGATAAAGATTGCGCGGCATATCTTTATAGCTTTGCACGCCAGACCTAAAAATATCGGTGATCATTTCCTCGTTGGTTGGACCATAAAGCAAATCACGATCTTGACGATCTTTGATGCGCAGCATTTCTTTGCCGTAATCATCGTAGCGGCCAGATTTTCGCCATAGGTCAGCGGATTGCAGTGTGGGCATGAGAACTTCCAATGCCCCTGCCCGGTTTTGTTCTTCGCGCACAATTTGTTCGATTTTTTTCAAAACGCGAAAACCCATGGGCAACCATGAATAACTGCCAGCCGCTTCCTGCCGCACCATCCCAGTGCGCAGCATGAGTCGGTGCGAAGCGATCTCGGCTTCCTTGGGGTCGTCACGAAGAACCGGCATGAAATATTGCGAAAGGCGCATGAGAATCTCTAAATCCTAAATGTTTTCGGCTCTTTTAAGGGTTTCAAATGTTTAGGCAAGGCAGGCATTTACAGAGTTAAAATTATTAACTTGGCAAGGCCGTAAAATTGTGGCTAATTTCACCCAAGAACAAAGACCCCGAAACACTTTAATGTGCGCTCAGGTCTGGGGAGAAACAAAATTGAGTTGGCGCTTTCAAGCCGCCACCAATCCAAAGCCCGCAAGAGCTTCGGAGTTAAAAAGAGAAATCCACAAATTGGCGGAACCTAAAAAGGTTCCGCCTTTTTCGTATTGATCCACACCTCTCAAACGGGCAATACGCACCCTATGATAAATTCCATTCACATTATCGGCGGCGGCATGGCAGGCTCCGAGGCCGCGTGGCAAGCGGCTGAAGCTGGCATTCCGGTGATCCTCCACGAAATGCGCGGGCTTACAAAAACTGATGTTCATAAGACTGATGATCTGGCCGAACTGGTGTGTTCCAATTCTTTCCGTTCGGATGATAAAGACAACAATGCCGTGGGCTTGTTGCATGCAGAAATGCGGATGGCCGGATCATTGATCATGGCTGTGGCCGAACTTCACAAAGTGCCCGCTGGTGGTGCTTTGGCAGTGGACCGCGATTTATTTTCAGCCGAAGTCACGCGCCGCATATCAGGCCACCCCCTCATCACCATCGAGCGCGGCGAAATCTTAAATGTGCCGCCTGCCGAATGGGACAATGTGATCATCGCCACTGGCCCCCTCACCTCGCCTGCGCTTGCGACCGAAATTCAAAAGCTCACAGGCGAAGAAGGTCTCGCGTTTTTTGATGCCATTGCCCCCATCATCCACCGCGAATCGATCGACATGGATAAGGCATGGTTCCAATCACGCTATGACAAAGTTGGCCCCGGCGGCACGGGCAAAGATTATATCAATTGCCCGATGGATAAGGCGCAATATGAGGCGTTCATCGATGCTCTTATCACAGGGGAAAAGACTGACTTCAAAGAGTGGGAGAAATCCACCCCCTATTTTGACGGCTGCTTGCCCATTGAAGTGATGGCCGAACGTGGGCCTGAAACCCTGCGTCATGGCCCCATGAAGCCTATGGGCCTCACAAACGCGCATAACCCCACTATAAAAGCCTATGCCGTGGTGCAGCTGCGCCAGGATAATCAACTTGCCACCTTGTACAATATTGTGGGCTTTCAAACGAAGCTGAAATATGCCAATCAGGTGCGGGTGTTCAAAACTATTCCCGGTTTGGAAAATGCCGAATTCGCCCGCCTCGGTGGCTTGCACCGCAACACATTCCTCAACAGTCCCAAGTTGTTAGACGATCAACTTCGCTTGAAATCTCAACCGCGCCTGCGCTTTGCTGGGCAGATTACTGGTGTGGAAGGCTATGTTGAAAGCGCTGCCATGGGATTGATGGCAGGGCGTGCCGCCGCCGCTCAAGCCAAAGGTGAGACCTTTACCACCCCGCCCGCTACAACTGCGCATGGCGCGTTGGTCAACCACATTACAGGTGGTCACATCGCTATGACAGATAACACCAGCAAACAAACCTTCCAGCCCATGAACATCAATTTCGGTTTAATGCCACCGCCTGAAGTGCCACAAAAAGTGAATGGCGTTAAACTAAGCTTTAAAGAAAAAGCAGGAGCCCGCAAGCAGGCCTATACCAGCCGGGCGATGGCAGATTTCAAAGCGTGGATAGCTTAGGCAACATCGCCGCGTTTCCATTGCGCATGGGTTGCAACACGAAACTCCTGAAAGTTCCCCGCATCAATTGCATCGCGCATCCCCTGCATCAGCGATTGGTAATAGGCAATGTTTGCCCAACTGAGCAGCATCATACCCAGCAGCTCACCAGCCTTCATTAGATGATGCAGATAAGCCCGAGAATATTGCGACATGGCTGGACATGGGTGTTCGGCATCCAAGGGCCGCGTATCCGTTGCGTGCTTGGCATTGCGCAAATTGATCCGCCCAAAGCGCGTGAACGCCTGCCCATGGCGACCAGAGCGCGTGGGCATCACGCAATCAAACATATCAATGCCGCGTGCCACGGATTCCAACAAATCTTCCGGCGTGCCAACTCCCATCAAATAGCGAGGATGATCAACTGGTAGTGCGGGTGCTGTATAATCAATCGTCTGCAACATCAGTTCCTGGCCTTCACCCACGGCCAACCCGCCTATGGCATAACCTTCGAAACCGATGGATTTTAAACCTTCGGCACTTTTAAGGCGAAGGCGCTCATTTGTGCCACCCTGCACAATGCCAAAATTGCCCCTGCCCGGTTGCGAGCCAAAAGCCTCGCGCGAACGCGCTGCCCAGCGCAGCGAAAGCTCCATGGCTTTTTCGCCAGCTTCTTCGGTGTGTGGAAGTTCCAAACACTGGTCCAGTTGCATTTGAATATCGGAACCCAGCAAGCGCTGAATTTCCATGGCGCGTTCCGGAGTCAGTTCATATTTGCGGCCATTGATATGGGACTGGAAGGTCGCGCCTGTTTCTTTGATCTTGCGAATTTTCGACAGCGACATGATTTGAAAGCCACCAGAATCCGTCAGGATCGGGCCTTTCCAGCCAATGAATTTGTGCAAACCGCCCAGCGCTGCCACTTGCTCGGCTCCGGGCCGCAACATGAGATGATAGGTGTTACCGAGTATAATATCGGCCCCAGTTTCTTTCACCTGATTGAGGTAAAGTCCCTTCACTGTTCCCACAGTGCCCACGGGCATGAAAGCAGGTGTGCGTATGTCGCCTCGCCCAGTGTGAACGGTGCCGCGCCGTGCCAAGCCATCTGTTTTATGTAATGTAAATCCGAATTCGCCTATCATGCGGCAGGCCATAGCAGGCTGGCATCGCCATAGGAATAGAAGCGATAATTGTTTTGTATGGCATGGGCATAAGCGGCTTTCATGGCATCGGTTCCGGCAAAGGCACAGACCAACATGAACAGTGTTGATCGGGGCAGATGGAAATTGGTGACCAAGCCATCGACAGCGCGAAACTTATATCCCGGCGTGATGAAAATTGCAGTGTTGCCAGACCAAGCAGCGCGTTCTGCACTTTCGAGCAGACGCAGAGAAGTGGTGCCCACCGCAATAATCCGCCCTCCTTTTTTGCGTGCAGCGACAAGCCGCGCTGCGACATCAACCGAAACTTCACCCCATTCGGCGTGCATTTTATGGTCGGCAGTGTCGTCGGCTTTCACGGGCAGGAAAGTGCCTGCTCCCACATGCAAAGTGATAAATTCATGTTTTATACCAACAGCTTGCAGAGCTTTCATTAACTGAGGTGTGAAGTGCAGTCCGGCAGTGGGTGCGGCCACCGCCCCAGCTTTGGTGGCATAAACCGTTTGATAATCAAGGCGGTCTTGGGCATCCTGCGCCCGCTTGCTTTCGATATACGGCGGCAGCGGCACGCGCCCTACCGTGGCAATGGCCTCATCCAACACTGGGCCCGCAAAATCAAAGGCCAGTGTAATTTCGCCTGCCTCACCCTTCTCCTCAACCGTGGCCAACACTTCGCCCAATAAACAAACGCGTCCTTCGCTGCCAAACTGCACGCGGTCACCCACGATCAATTTTTTCGCGGGCTTCACGAAGGCTTTCCAGCGCGATGCATCAATCCGCATGTGCAGCAGCGCTTCAATTTTAGGTGTGGTGCCGAGACGGCCAACGCGAACCCCAGAGAGTGCGGCGGGAATCACTTTGGTATTGTTAAACACCAGCACATCGCCAGCCCGCAATTGCGCTGGCAAGTCACCCACCAGATTATCAGCAACTGCTCCATCCTTCACCACCAGTAGTTTGGCAGTTTCGCGGGGACTCACCGGGCGCAGCGCAATATTTTCGGGCGGCAGCACAAAATCAAAATCGGCGACCTTCATTCAGGCCGCCGATCCAAATATCGTTTTTAAATTAAGCCACAACATCCGCGGCAACGCGCATGGTGACGATCTTGTCGGGGTTCTTTGGTGGCTCGCCACGCTTCAGACCATCAACAAATTCCATGCCAGAAGCAACACGGCCCCAGACTGTGTATTGATTGTCCAGGAATCCAGCATCACCAAAGCAGATGAAAAACTGGCTGTTGGCGGAATTGGGGCTCGACGAACGCGCCATCGAGCAAATGCCCTTCACATGCGGTTCTTTGGAAAATTCAGCCTTCAGATCAGGCTTCTTGCTGCCGCCCATGCCGGTGCCTGTGGGGTCGCCGCCTTGGGCCATAAAACCTTCGATCACGCGGTGAAACACCACGCCATCATAAAACTTTTCGCGCGCCAGTTCCTTGATGCGGGCCACATGGCCGGGCGCCAGCTTGGGCAAAAGGTCGATCACCACCAAACCCTTTTCGAGTTGAACGTGGAGCGTGTTTTCTAAGTCAGCCATTATTGCACAGTTACCTTTGTCATTTTGTCAGGGTTTGCCGGCGGTTCGCCTTTGGCGATCTGGTCGACGCATTTCATGCCCGCGTCATCCACAGTGCCCCAGACGGTATATTGATTGTCGAGAAAGCCACCATCGGCCAGCATCACAAAAAACTGGCTGTTAGCAGAATCAGGATCAGACGAACGCGCCATGCCCACAGCGCCGCGGGTGAAATGTTCTTTGGTAAATTCGGCTTTGATGTTTGGCTCTTTGCTGCCGCCCATGCCGGTGCCCGTCGGGTCGCCGGTTTGGGCCATGAAGCCATCAATCACGCGGTGAAACACAATGCCATCATAAAAGCCAGCTGCGGCCAGCTTGGTCACTTGCGCCACATGCTTGGGTGCCAGATCGGCACGCAGCTTAATGGTGAAGCTGCAATTTTTAGAGGTGGCAACAGTCATCGTATCGGCAGCAAAGCTCGGTGCCGCCAGCGCCATAAGGGCCACCGCGGCAATC
>JANMWK010000144.1:0-12906 GCA_031393975.1 Hyphomicrobiales bacterium | reverse complement strand
AATTTTGAAACTATCCTTGTGGCTCCGTACGCCTTCTACAAAAGAAATGACGACAAGACCCACCACTTTAACAAATTCATACCACATGAAGACATCGCAATATTCATTCCAGAATTCGCTCAATCGTAATCCTTACCCCATCGCCTTGTTAATCTCTTCGGTCATCTTCTTCGCATCACCAAACAGCATCAGCGTGTTATCGCGCCAGAACAGGGGGTTGTCGACTCCAGCGTAACCGCTCGCCATGCCGCGTTTGATGAACATCACAGTTTTGGCTTTCCACACTTCCAAAACAGGCATCCCGTAAATGGGCGATGTGGGATCGTCTTTTGCCGAAGGGTTGGTCACATCATTGGCACCGATCACGAAGGCAATATCGCATTGTGCAAATTCGCTATTGATGTCTTCCAACTCGAACACTTCATCATAAGGCACATTGGCTTCGGCCAGCAGCACGTTCATGTGGCCGGGCATACGGCCAGCCACCGGATGAATGGCGTATTTTACGGTGACACCTGCGGCCTTCAACTGATCAGCCATTTCACGCAGCGCATGTTGGGCTTGTGCAACCGCCATGCCGTATCCCGGAACGATGATCACGCTGCCTGCATTCTTCATCATAAAGGCCGCATCTTCGGCGCTGCCTTGCTTCACCGGTTTTGTTTCACCAGCGGCGGCAGGCCCCGCAGTAGCACCACCAAAACCACCAAGGATGACTGAGACAAACGAGCGGTTCATGCCCTTGCACATAATGTAAGAGAGGATGGCACCCGATGAACCCACCAAAGCGCCCGTGATAATTAGCGCTGTGTTGGCCAGCGTAAAGCCTATGCCCGCCGCCGCCCAGCCCGAATAGGAATTAAGCATGGAAACAACCACAGGCATATCCGCACCGCCGATCGGAATGATGAGCAGAAGGCCCAGCGCCAAGCTCACCGCAACAATCAACCAGAATGAAAGCTGTGTTGGGTTTTCAAAAAATAAATACAGCAAAGCAACTAAAGAAATTCCAAGTGCAATGTTAATGTTATGACGTGATGGCAACATAATCGGTGCACCCGACATGCGGCCATCCAGTTTTAAAAATGCGATGATCGAGCCTGTGAAAGTCAGCGCGCCAATCGCCACACCCAAAGCCATTTCAATGCGGCTTTCGGCATGGATCACTCCACCCGTGGCAATGCCAAATGCATCCGGTGCATAAAATGCAGCAGCGGCCACACACACCGCAGCAAGCCCCACAAGCGAGTGAAATGCCGCCACAAGTTGCGGCATGGCCGTCATGGCAATGGTGCGTGCGAGGTAAGCGCCAATTCCACCACCAATGGCAATGCCAGCCATGATCAAAACCCAAGCGAGCGGTTGCGTGGGTGCAGAAATCGCCAGTGTGGTGACAATGGCAATGCCCATGCCCACCATGCCGTAAATGTTACCTTTTCGTGATGTGGCAGGCGATGACAGCCCACGCAACGCCATGATGAACAGCGAGCCGGATACGAGATAAAGGAGTGCCGCGAGATTGACGCTCATCTTATTTTTCTTTCTTTTTATACATGGCCAACATGCGGCTGGTGACGAGGAAGCCCCCGAAGATATTCACGGATGCAAAAATCAATGCGAAGAAGCCGAAGATCATAGCAGTCGTTGATCCCGTTGCGATGCCACCAGCTCCCACCGCCAATAAAGCACCCACTACGATCACCGATGAGATCGCGTTGGTCACTGACATGAGCGGCGTGTGCAGCGCAGGTGTCACATTCCACACCACAAAGTAACCCACAAAAACCGCCAGCACGAAGATGGCAAAGAGGGAGAAGAATAAATCCACATGTTCCATTATTTTGCTCCCGCAAACATTGGATGAACCAATGCGCCATCCTTGGCGATCATCGTGCCTTTGATGCACTCATCATTAAAATCAATTGCCAGATTGCCATCTTTGCCAATCATCAAATCAACAAAGTTCTGCAAATTCTTCGCAAAAAGTGGCGTCGCATTTCCGGCCAAGCGACCCGCCAAATTCAAAGTGCCAACGATTGAAACACCCTTGTGAACCACAATCTCATCAGGCTTAGACAGCGGGCAATTGCCACCACGCTCCACGGCAAGATCAATGATCACCGAACCGGGCTTCATTGATTCAACCATCTCTTTGGTGATAAGTACTGGCGCGGGCCGCCCCGGTATTAGCGCCGTGGTGATGACAATATCTTGGTTTTTCAGATGGTCAGCGACCAGCTTGGCTTGCTTGGCTTTATCTTCAGCTGAAAGCTCTTTGGCATAGCCGCCTGATGTGGCAGCGTCTGCCACATCGGCAAACACAAACTTGGCTCCCAGCGATTTGACTTGTTCCTCAGTGGCTTTACGCACGTCCGTGGCGGAAACAATCGCCCCCAAGCGCCGCGCCGTTGCAATGGCCTGAAGGCCGGCAACACCAACACCCATAATGAACACCCTAGCGGGAGGAACTGTTCCAGCCGCCGTCATCATCATCGGAAAGGCCCGTCCATAATGAGCGGCTGCATCAATCACCGCTTTGTAACCTGCAAGGTTGGCTTGTGATGATAATATATCCATGGCTTGTGCCCGTGAAATGCGCGGCATTAATTCCATGGCAAAAGCTGTGACACCGGATTTGGCAAAAGCCTCTAAAACTTTGCGATCGCCATAAGGCTCCAATCCGCCTGCCAACACTGCACCTTTTTTCATGGATTTTAGAACGGCCGCATCAGGGCGGCGGATGCTCAAAACAATATCGGCATCTTTTACAACAGCTGTGCCTTTAACAATCTCGGCGCCAGCCGCAGCATAATCGGCATCAGAGATATTGGCCCCCGCACCAGCACCAGATTGAACAGAAACTTTGAGACCTCTTTTTATAAAGGCTTTTACACTGTCGGGGCTGGCCGCAGCGCGGTTCTCCCCCGCTGCCGTTTCAGAAGGAACTGCGATTTTCATGAGTTCATTAAATCCATCAAGACATGTGAGCGTTGGCAGCAACAAATAGTCCAAACAACACCAGCGGCACCATGGCCACCAACCATTTGCCACCAAGCCGCAACGCCACCAGTGAGGTGATGAAGCCGATCAAAATGCCGCCGAATCCAACAAACACATTCAAAGGATTATCAACAAACCGGAACGTGACCAAAGCCACAACGATGTAAATGCAGATAATTGAACCGGCCACGGAGAAATCCAAAAAGCCTTTATAAGTAGCTTCATGGGTGCCCATGCCTTGTAAAACGGGTTGTGAAGATGGTGCGTGTTCTGACATTCAAGAATCCCCTGCGTAAAAAGCGTTAAACCTTACTAACCAATCGCTGACCTTGCCGCAAGCCGCACCCAGTGTCGCGGCGCCCTTGATGAAAAAGATTTAATACCGCTCCACGTTGCAATGCGCCATAATGCTGCAATGCAACAAAATGTCAAAGAAAAACGTGTTCTCGTTCTGCAAGGCGGCGGCGCTTTGGGTGCTTATCAAGCCGGAGCCTATGAGGCACTGGTGAAAGAGGGCCAAGAACCCGAGTGGATCGCAGGCATTTCCATTGGCGCCATTAATGCTGCAATTATTGCGGGCAATACGCCTGAAAATCGTGTGTCAAAACTGCGCGCCTTCTGGGGTAAGCTCTCTTCCGGCTTGCAAGGTTCATCATTTTTGCCCGGCCATCAAGGCCGCTCATTGTTCAATGAAATGAGCAGCATGACAGCCGCAATGGTTGGCATTCCCGGATTTTACACACCACGTTTTGTCTCTCCCCTATTTTCATGGCCGGGCAGCGAAGGCGCCCTTAGTTTCTATGACACTGCGGCTTTGCGTGATACGCTGTTGGAACTGGTGGATTTTGATCTTCTCAACAGCGGTAACATTCGCTTAAGCGTAGGCGCCGTCAACGTGCGCAGTGGCAATTTTAAATATTTCGATACTGCAACTGAAAAGTTGCGCGTCGAACACATCATGGCCAGCGCGGCATTGCCACCCGGCTTTCCGCCTGTCATAATTGATGGCGAATATTATTGGGATGGCGGACTGGTTTCCAACACACCGCTTTATCATGTGATCGATACCGCTGATCGCTATGACAATTTGTGCATCTATCAGGTTGACCTTTTCTCGGCCCGTGGCCAACTTCCTAAAACCATTATGGAAGCCGCTGAACGCGAGAAAGAAATTCGCTTCTCCAGTCGCACTCGCATGAGCACCGCGGCCGCCGAATCCGAAATGCATTTGCGCAATGCTGCCCGAAATCTTTTGAAAAAATTGCCCAAGGAATTGCTCGATGATCCCGATGTAAAAATCCTCATGGAAAATGCGCGGAGTAGTTCCATCACTGTCATGCATTTGATCAACCGCCCCACCGAAACTGACACACAATCCAAAGACTATGAATTCTCGCGCCTCAGCATGAACGAACACTGGGAAGCGGGCCACAATGATGTGGTGAAATCCGTCGAGAGCCAAGCTTGGCGCAACCGCAAAATTCCGATCAATGGCATGGAGACATTCGACCACGGAAGGAAAAATAAAAGTGAACTTGTCTGATGTGAAGAAAAATGCTTTTGCAATGCCCCTTACCTCGCCGTCTTATCCACGTGGGCCCTATCGGTTTTTAAACCGTGAATATCTGATCATTTCCTATCGCACTGACCCTGATGCCCTTCGCGCTGTAGTGCCAGAGCCGCTGCAAATCTCTGACCCGGTAGTGAAATATGAATTCATCAGAATGCCAGATTCAACGGGCTTTGGTAATTACACCGAGTCCGGCCAAGTGATCCCCGTCACCTATGAAGGTGTTGCCGGCGGCTTTGTGCATTCCATGTATTTGGATGATGATGCACCCATTGCCGGGGGCCGCGAAATTTGGGGTTTTCCTAAAAAGCTCGCCTCACCAAAATTGCGTACCGAAAAGGACACGTTTGTTGGAACCCTCGATTACGGTTCCATCCGCGTGGCCAATGGTACGATGGGATATAAACATCAAATCTTGGATTCCGCCAAAGTGAAAGCCAGCATGGAAACACCAAGCTTTCTTTTGAAAATAATCCCGCATGTTGATTGCAGCCCACGCATTTGGGAGTTGGTGCGTTATTATTTGACTGACATTAATGTGAAAGGCGCATGGTCTGGCCCTGCTGGCCTAGAACTCTTCGACCATGCATTGGCACCTGTGGCAGAATTGCCTGTGCGTGAAATTCTCTCCGCCACCCATATTCTCGCTGACCTGACCTTGGGTCTTGGCGAAGTGGTCCATGATTATTTGAAATGAGGAATTGAAAAATGAATCTCAACAATAAAGTTTGCATCGTCACCGGCGCAGCATCAGGCATTGGCCAAGCCATCGCCGAGCGTTATGCCAAGGAGGGCGCCAAGGTTGTCATCGCCGATTTAAATCTCGATGCGGCCAATGCCACAGCCGCACTAATCAACACCACCAAACCCGGCATGGCCATGGCTGTAGCGATGGATGTGACCAGCGAAGATCAAGTCAATGCGGGTGTGGCCGCCGTTGTCGCCGCGTGGGGCACGGTTGATGTGCTCGTCTCTAACGCTGGCATTCAGATCGTCCATCCCCTCGAAGAATACCCTTTCGCCGATTGGAAAAAAATGCTCGCCATCCATTTGGATGGTGCGTTCTTAACTTCTAAGGCTGTGCTTCCTCATATGTACAAGCAAGGCTCGGGCTCAATCATATTTATGGGGTCAGTCCACTCTAAGGAAGCCTCGCCGCTGAAATCTGCTTATGTCACAGCCAAGCACGGCCTTATTGGGCTAAACAAAGTCATCGCTAAAGAAGGCGGCAAACACGGTGTGCGCTCGAATGTGATCTGCCCCGGCTTCGTCAAAACCCCGCTGGTCGAAAAACAAATTCCCGAACAAGCTAAGGCTTTGGGCATCACGGAAGATGATGTGATCAAAACCATTATGCTCGGCGGTACGGTGGATCACGAGTTCACCACAGTCGAAGACGTAGCCGAAATCGCGTTTACTTTTGCAGCTTTCCCAACCAATGCACTCACCGGCCAATCACTGGTTGTTAGCCATGGTTGGTTTATGGAATAAGCGCGGGCAAATCCTCAAACACATAAATGGCATCGGGCAGCTCGTGGCCGTCCCAGCTATAAGTTGTAAGTCTCACCAGCTTTGCTCCCAGTGATTCATAAAAGCTCCGTGCACGGACGTTCTCAGCCAGAACCCCAACAGTTATGGACTTGCCGCCATTGTGCAGCCAGTCCTTAGCAGCGCGGGAAATCAATTCGCGCCCTATGCCTCGGCGGTAATGAGAGGCCGCAAGATAGATGGTATCTAAATTTCCATCTTGATCCTCAATATACTTTTCATGGGAAAGCCCAGAAATTACAAACCCAACGGGAACATCACCATCAAAAGCTACCAAAACAAATTTTTGCATGTTTGGGATCACAGCCTGCCACAGGGGCAAGCGTTTTTCAGCGGTGAAGGTTGCCATCAACTCTGGCGGCAAATAATCCACATAAGTCTCACGCCAACACTGCACATGAAGTGCTGCCATGACTTCCGCTTCTTCCGATGTGGGGCGTCGGAACTTTAGTGTCACAAAGTCTCCAATTCATCAATCAACGCAGAAATCACGCTGAGTCCCTTCTGCCAGAACTGTGGATCAGTGGCATCCAAGCCAAAGGGCTTCAACAATTCCGAATGATGCTTTGTCCCACCAGCCTTCAGCATTTCAAAATATTTTTCTTGGAAACCCGCTTCGCTCTCACGGTAGCGTGCATAAAGTGAGTTCACCAAACAATCACCAAACGCATAGGCATAAACATAAAACGGCGAGTGGATGAAATGCGGAATATAAGTCCAGAAAGTTTCATAGCCGGGGCCAAATTCAATGGCATCACCAAGGCTCTCATGTTGAATCTCCATCCAGAAGGCGTTGATCTGCTCCGGCGTCAGTTCACCCTTGCGCCGTGCTGCATGAACTTTGCGCTCAAAAGTATAAAATGCAATCTGCCGCACCACGGTGTTGATCATGTCCTCAGCTTTTGAGGCGAGCAAAATTTTGCGGGCAGCTTTATCTTTAGTTTCCCGCAGCAAAGATTGAAACGTTAACATCTCACCAAAAACCGAAGCAGTCTCAGCCAAGGTTAAAGGCGTATTCGCCATCAATGCGCCCTGCTTGGCCGCCAACACCTGATGCACTCCATGCCCAAGCTCATGCGCCAGCGTCATCACATCGCGGGTCTTACCCAAATAATTTAAGAGCACATAAGGATGCGCCGATGGAACTGTGGGATGCGCAAAAGCACCGGGCGCTTTGCCGGTGCGTGTTGGCGCGTCAATCCATTTTTTATCAAAAAAGTCTTTCGCAATCGATGCCATCTCAGGCGAGAATGCACCATAAGCTTTCAACACTAAATCCCGCGCATCATTCCACGGCACTTCGCGTGTATCCTCTGCGGGCAGTGGCGCATTGCGGTCCCAATGCATCAGCTTCTCTTTGCCCAGCCACTTTGCTTTCATTTTATAATAGCGATGTGAAAGTTTAGGATAAGCTTCACGCACGGCAGCAACCAAGGCGTCAACCACAGCAGGCTCAACGCGGTTGGAAAGATGCCGCGCTTCTGCAATATCTTTAAACCCGCGCCAACGATCTGAAATTTCTTTGTCCTTGGCCAGCGTGTTGGTGATGAGGGTGAACAGTTTCACATTCTCACCGAATGTTTTCGCCAGCGCCAGTGACCCTGCTTTGCGCAACGCTTCATCCGGGCTTTGCATCAAGTTCAGTGTTGGTTCTAATGTCAACTCTTCGCCATTCACATGAAAGCGAAGCCCTGCCATGGTCTCGTCAAACAAGCGATTAAACGCGCCAAAACCAGTTTGTGATTTTTCTAAAAATAGCTGCTCGGTCTTATCATCCAGCTGATAAGGTTTTTCCTTGCGCAAATTCTCAATCCACGGCCGATAATGCGCCAGCGCTGGCACCTGCATCGCCTTTTCCAACGCGGCGTCATCAATCAAATTCATTTCCAGCTCAAAGAACAACAAGCCCGTCGAAAGATCAGTGATCTTTGAGTTCACATCGCCGTAAAACTTGGAGCGTAATGATTCCGTTGTGTCGCCGACATAAAATAACTGTGCATAAGAACCGAGTCTTCCAATGAGATCATTTAACTCTTCATAGTCTTTAACAGCGGTCGCCAAACTTGGGCCATCCATTGCCGAAAGCTTGCCCTTATACTGGCCGCTAAACGTCTCAGATTTTGCCGCAGCGTTTGCCAAGTCAGCAGCAAAAACCGGAGAATCGGGGCTGGCATAGAGATCCCCAAGGTTCCATTCCGGCAATTGACCTAAATTTGGCGCAAGCGACATAAATATTTCCTTTCACTGTTTAAACCAACGTATGGCCCACGTTTGCGTGGAAAACAACCTAAACAGGTGGCGGAATTCCACCTCAAAATGCTCCATCTGTGCCCAAATGCGCTACCTTGTTAATAAGGCTTTTACCACTCGCTGCCAAAAACCAATCTAACAAGTGGCCAATCATGGTCCGAAGTTCTTTTGGTGAGTGAACATAACCAATGACGTCGCGCGTATTGATTGTAGAAGACGAACCAGCTCAACGCCGCATTCTGGAAGAGATGGTTAAGCGTTTTGGTTTTGAAGCCCTAACCGCTGAAGATGGCTATAAAGGACTTCAAGTTTTATCTGCGCCATCAGGTGCTTCAATCGAACTCGCCATTCTCGATCTCATGATGCCCGGCATGGGCGGCCTTGAGTTTCTCGAAAAACTTCAAGCCATCCGTGGCGATCTCAAAGTCATTGTGCAAACTTCGCAAGGTTCGATTGAAACCGTCATCAAGGCGATGCGCGCCGGGGCTGATGATTTCGTTGTAAAGCCCGTGTCGCCAGAACGTCTGCGCGTCTCCATTCAAAATCTTCTCAAAGTGAATGCTCTCACTGAAGAAGTAAAACGCCTCAATAAAAAAGTTTCAGGCGCTCTCTCATTTGGTGATCTTGTGGCTTCGTCTCCTGCTATGGCCAACGTCACAAGGCTTGGTCGGCGTGGCGCACAATCCAATATTCCGATTCTCATCGAAGGTGAATCCGGTGTTGGCAAGGAAATGATTGCCCGTGCCATTCAAGGCGAAAGTGAACGTGTGGGCCGCCCCTTTGTGGCTGTAAATTGCGGTGCCATTCCTGAGAATCTGGTTGAATCAATTCTGTTCGGCCATGAAAAGGGTTCCTTCACTGGCGCCACCTCAAAACATTTAGGCAAGTTCCAGGAAGCCGATGGTGGCACGTTGTTCCTCGATGAAGTGGCCGACCTGCCTTTGGACATGCAAGTGAAATTGCTCCGCGCCATTCAAGAGGGCGAGATTGATCCGGTAGGATCGCGTAGATCTGTGAAAGTCAATATCCGTCTCCTCTCTGCCACCAACCGCAATATGATTGATATGGTCAAAGCCGGAAAATTCCGCGAAGACCTCTATTACCGTCTAAACGTATTCCCTATTATGGTGCCGCCATTGCGCGACCGCAAAGAAGATATTCCAGCCTTGGTCAATCATTTCATCACCAAGCTTTCTGCCGAAGAAGGCCGCAAAGTGCATGGTATCACCAAACATGCGCTTGAAATGCTCCACGCTTACGCCTGGCCAGGCAATGTGCGCCAAATTGAAAACACCATTTTCCGTGCTATCGTGCTCTGCGAAACTGACACGTTAGACATTCAAGACTTTCCGCAGATTGCGGCGTTGGTGGAAGGCTTTGAAGTCAAAATTCCACCGGCCCCCATTCCAGCACCTCACACCTTGCGCAGGCCCGATGGCAATAACCAGGTTCAAAACCGCGTAACCCAAGGCCAAGTCAGCGATGGCAATGCCATTGGTGTTTCAATTGTCACAGAAGGCGGTCATATTCGCACCTTGGAAGAAGTCGAAGCCGATATGATCAAACTCGCAATGCATCGCTACCGCGGACAAATGTCTGAGGTTGCCCGTAAGTTGGGCATTGGTCGCTCGACCCTTTATCGCAAAATGCGTGATTTGGGCCTCGACGAAGCCGTCGGCCTCTAATTATTAGAACAAGAAACGGCTACGACCATTGAATTGCCTTATATGGAAGTCTATAATGCGCCGCGAAATCTGGGGATGAGTATCATGCCGCGTCTGGCACCTAAAATTGTAGCAAGTCTAGCATGTTTTGCGGTTTTATTTGGGTCACCTGCCGCTGAATCAAAAACACTAGTTAAGAAACGCGTTGGTTTTTTTGAAAGCCTTTTTGGCGCTTCAACCCACCGCCAACCCACCATCGTTAATCCGAATGGCGACAAGGTCAACTGGTGGGAAGAACAGCAACTGCGGCGCCAGCAAAGTGGCATCGACCTGATTTATGGATCGCCAAACCCAAAGAAAAACCGGCAAAAAGCCGTTGCAGAGTTTGCTGAACCTGAACCGCTTCTTGGCTTGGGCATGGGCATTGTCGCCTACCAGCCTCCAATCGTGGCGACTGTATTTGATGCTTCATTCCTAAATCTCTCCGCCGCCACACCTGAAGCCGAGGCCATCCGTTTGGTTTTGTCAGATCGCAATAACAACATTCGCAGTGTTGATATCGAACGCAAAGCAATCATAGCGCTTTATAAATCAAACGATTTCAAACCCCTCTGGACAGATCCAGGCCACATCTCGGCACGGGCCAATGCTATTCTTAAAATATTTGCCAATTCCGCGAGCGATGGTTTAGTGCCGACCAACTATCTGCCAGCCGGACTGGAGAGTTTCGACAATGCTGATTCGGCGATTGTTGGTGATGCCCAAAAATTGGCAAAATTCGATGTGGCGCTCACAGCTGCAACCTTGAAATATGCGCGGCAAATTTCAGGTGGGCAGTTCGATCCAAACCGCCTGTCGCTTTACAATGATATCAAACCTGAACCCGTAAATGCAGATTCCGCCTTACGTGTTCTCGCCTTTACACCTTATCCTGAAGCCTATTTAAGCGGCCTTACGCCCAAGAACCCGCAATATGCCATCTTCAAAGATCAACTCAGCAAAGTTAAAGTTGACAGTGCTCCGATTGATCTCGTTGCTGCTGGCCGAACCGTTAAAGCTGGAAAAACCGATAGCCGCATTCCGCAAATTCGCGCCAAGTTGCAAACTTTGGGAGTTCTGTCAGCCGATGATGCGGTAAACAGCAACGAGGAATTGCTCGACACAGCGGTGTCCACCAGCCTCAAAGCATTCCAAAAGTCGAATAATTTAAAACAAACTGGGGCGTTAGATGCGGCAACAGTAAAAGTCTTTAATGCTGATCACCGCGACGATGAGCGCCAAGCGTTAATTTACAATATGGAACGCCTGCGTTGGCTGCCGAAGAATTTGGGCTATCGTTACGTGTTGGTCAACCAGCCCGCCTTTGAAGTGAATGTGATGCAAGGGGGCAAATCCGTGTGGAATAGTCGCGTTGTTGTTGGCCGTCCGATGACGCAAACCTATGCTTTCAGTGATTCAATCGAAACTGTGGTGTTCAACCCCACTTGGGGTGTTCCGGCTTCGATTATTGTGAATGAATATGGCCCTAAAAGCCGCAAAGATCCAAGTTATCTTGATCGCAATGGCTTTAAGGTCATCAATTCATCTGGCGATGTAGTATCTTCGGAAGACATCGACTGGTATGGCATGGGCCAAGTCCCAAATTTTGGCGTGCAGCAGCCTGCTGGCGACGGCAATGCTCTGGGTGAATTGAAATTCGTGTTCCCCAATGTGCATGATATTTACATGCATGATACGCCCAGCAAGAACCTCTTTGCCGAATCGATGCGTGCTTTCAGCCATGGTTGTGTGCGGGTGCAAAACCCACGTGGGTTTGCCGAAGCGCTTTTGGGCTGGAGTCAGACCGATATTGCAGCGACCATCAGCACCGGCGATAGCCTTCCCGTAAAACTCAAGCAAGCCACACCTGTGCATCTCACTTATTTCACGGCTTGGACGAGCGAAGACGGAAAAATCCATTATTACAATGACATCTATGGCCGTGATGCGGCGATGGCCGAAGCATTTGCCTTCGGAAACGCACCTCCAAGCCTCTCCAGCACTGACAAAATCGTTCAAACTGGATCAATTTCCGGCGAAATGATTCAAAATTGAACTATTTTAAGCTCTCATTAAGCACAATCGGGCAAAGTGAATTAACCAAGTGGCTTGCCACATGGTGGCCGCAATCTTGTTCGATGTCCGTTTTACGGTTAGGGTGAGGAACTCTCGCTCACACGGTGACGGAAAATTTCTGAGGAGTCGGGTTTCCGCCCGGTGTGTGTGTTGAGTATGGGTATAAGTTTATTGAACGTCGGACAACGTCGAACATTGAATAAGCGTTTGAAAAAAGCATTGGTGAATTCAGCCATCGCTGCCAGTGTTGTTGCGGCCAGCTTTTCTATGCTCGAATCGAAAGCATTTTCCGGCGGCGAAACCCGCAGCATTTCACTTTATCACATTCACACTGGCGAACGCCTTTCGGTCACCTATATGGAAAATGGCCGCTATGTGCCTTCGGCCATGAAGCAGATCAATTATCTTTTGCGCGACTGGCGTAAAAACAAAACCGTCACGATTGATCCAAAGACCATTGATCTGGTCTGGGAGCTGCATGAAGATTTGGGTTCTCATGGCGTCATCAATATTGTCTGTGGCTATCGTTCCGCCGCCACCAATGCCTTGCTGAAACGAATCGGCCGTAATGTGGCCGAACGTAGCCAGCATATTGTCGGTAAAGCGATCGATTTTTATTTCCCTGATATTCCAACCGTAAAAATCCGCAACAGCGCTTTGGTGCGCAAAGTGGGCGGTGTGGGTTATTATCGTTCCGCAGGCGGCCCAACGGGCTTCCTGCACGTCGACTCTGGCCATGTGCGCCATTGGGGGCCTGTC
>JANMWK010000128.1:0-5363 GCA_031393975.1 Hyphomicrobiales bacterium | reverse complement strand
TAGCTGCCATACATATCAAACAGCTTGCCACCCAGCCATACGCCGAAAAATGATCCGATCTGGTGGCTGAGGAATACGAAGCCATAGAGTGTTCCCATATAACGGGTGCCGAACATGACGGTGACTAATCCCATGGTGAGTGGCACCGTGGACAGCCACAGGAAGCCCATGCAGGCCGTGAAGATGAGCGTGGTGGTTTGCGTAATCGGCAGCAGAATAAATCCAGCGGTGACGATGGCGCGAGCCAGATAGATCGCACTTAAAGGCACCCGTTTTTCGCCGCGCCCGCCGATGATGCCGGAGGTGTAAGAGCCCACCACATTGAACAGGCCAATCAGCGCCATGGCAATCCCTGCGAATTCTTTGGTCACGCCATGCTGAGCCAGAAAGGGCGGTAGATGCACGGTGATGAAGGCCAGTTGAAAGCCGCACACGAAGAAGCCTGCGACCAACAAATTATAGGAGCCATGGCCGAAGGCTTTGCTGACGGCTTGGCCCATCGACAATGTAGTTTCACCTGCTGTGGCATGAGTGCTGCTGGAATTTTGTGCCAGCAATGGAAATGCAAAGGGGATGATGAGCAAGGATGATGCAGCCAGCAATAGCAATGAGGTGTGCCAATCATAAGCGGCGATCAAAGCGCCCACCAGAGGCGAGAATATAAATTGGCCGAGCGAGCCTGAAGCTGTTGCGAGGCCAAAGGCCCATGAGCGTTTTTCGGGCGGCACAATGCGTCCCAATGCGGCCATGACAATTCCGAATGAAGACATGGCAATGCCAATGCCAACCACGATGCCACCGCCCATGTGAAGCATGAACGGCGAGCCCGCATAGTTCATCATCACAATGCCAATGGCATAAAGCACGGCACCAACCATGAGTACGCGAGCGGAACCATAACGATCAGCGAGTGCGCCAGCCATCGGGGTGGCAATGCCCCAAAGCAGGTTCTGCAAAGCTATGGCGAGTGAATAGGTTTCGCGTGGCCAACCGTGAGCTTCCGATATTGGCAGGGTGAATTGCCCGAAGGTGGAGCGCACTCCGAAATTAACAATCGCCACCAAGCACCCTGCGAACAGGATGACGGTGGGGGTGAAATACCAAGGGGTGGATTTTGAGGTGATTAGCATTTTGGAACCTTACGCTGAATTCTTAGAACTGCCAAATTCAGCGACGGCCACACCTGCAAGAATGATAAGGCCCGCAATGAGTGTGGAGCTTGAGATTTTTTCGTGCAGCACAGCCCATCCAGATAAAATGGCGAGTACGGGTATCAGATAGAGCGAGGCGCCCATGGTGGTAGAGCTGAGATATGGCACTGCGAAATTCCACGTGACCACACAGATGACTGTGCCGATGACCGAAAGGAAGAACAGTGCGAAGAAGGCTTGCCCATCGAGGGCGAGTGCTGTTGACAATGTCGTACCAGAGACGAACGCGAGCGATGGTGGGGCGCAGAGCAGCAAAGTCCATGCTGTGATTTTGAACGTACCATATTTGCGTAACAGTGGCTTGCTGAATATCACATAGATGGCCCAAGCGATATCGCAACCCAGAAGGAGAAGTCCACCCAACAGCATGTCGCTGAATTTCATATCGCCATCCATATTGCCTGCGAAAAGATAGATCGATCCGACAAAGGAAATGATCAAGCCAATGATGTTGGGCAGTGTTAATTTATCTGCGCCGATCATGGCTGCAATCAATGCGATGAGCAGTGGCTGCACGGCGATGATCATGCTGCCGAAGCCTGCGGGCACGTAAGCATAGCCAAAGATCGAGCCGAGGAAATATCCAAACATGCCGACGACAGCGACCACGAAGAGTTTGCCGAAATCAGCCCTTTCAATGTGCCAGCCGGAATAGAGGAACAGGGGGAGTGCCGCCAATGCTGTAAAGCACATGCGAATAACCATGGCATCTGCGGGGCCCGTTGTTAGTGAGAAGGAGCGCACGAAGGCGGGTGCCACACCCCAGACGAAAATGGTGCAGACGAGAGCAATGATGGCGCGGGTGGTGGTGGTCATGCGCCTCATTTAGCACGCCAACTTTAACTCACAATCGCACTTACGACTTAGCTGTTATGCGCGGCGACGGCCCTTGCCACCGCAGGGCGCGCTTGCATGGCTTGGTAATGGGCGGCGACTTTTGGAAAGGTTTTGATGTCAACGCCGTCACCATCAAGCCAGCCTGCAATGGTAAACAGGTAAGCGTCTGCCACGGTATATTGCTCTCCCATCACCCATGGGCCTTTGAAAAAATCATTCTCGATAAGCGTGAAGCAATCCGTCATGTTTTGTGGCACTTTAAGCTTCATGGCCTCAATAACCGCCGCATCATCCGACCAGCGATAACCGCGCCGGTTATGCGCGTGGTTTACATGCACCGTGGACGACAGATAGGCGTTGAAGGCTTGCATCTGTGCAAAAGCAAAGGGGTCTTTGCGTGACAATCTCACCTTCGGAAAAATTTCAGCAATAAAGCTGAGAATGGCAACATTCTCGGTGATGATGCCTTGGTCGGTTGCCAATGCGGGAACACGTCCCTTGGGATTCAGCTTTTTATATTCAGCGCTGTTTTGTTCGCCCGCTTTAAAATCCACGCGGTGTGGCGTGAATTCCGCCTCCGCCTCTACCAACGCAATATAAGGTGCGAGCGAGCAGGTGTTGGGTGCGTAATACAGCGAGAGCATCAGGCTGCCACCACGCCCTTATCTGCCATCAGCTGCTTCAATTCGCCGGACTGATACATTTCCATCATGATATCAGCACCGCCAACAAATTCGCCCTTCACATAAAGCTGCGGCACGGTGGGCCAGTTGGTGTAATCTTTAATGCCTTGGCGAATTTCATCATTGGCCAGCACGTTCACATCTTTGAACGGCACACCAAGGTGCTGGAGAATTTGCACCGAACGGCCGGAAAAACCGCATTGCGGCATGTCCACATTGCCTTTCATGAAAAGTACAACGTCATTGGTTTTCACGTCATTGTCGATTTGGGTGTGAATGTCGGTCATTTCAATTCTCCAGAACAGTTGTGGTGAGGGCCAGCGCATGCAACACGCCGCCCATGTTGCCTTTGAGGGCAGCATAGACCATTTGGTGCTGTTGCACACGGCTTTTGCCTTTGAAGGCGGAGGAGGCCACGGTGGCTGCATAATGGTTGCCATCGCCTGCGAGGTCTTTGATCTCGATTACCGCGTCAGGCAGGGCGGACTTGATAAATGTTTCGATTTCAGGGGCAGTCATCGCCATCAGCGCATCTCCATTTTTCCCAGAGATAATAGGGCCGAGCGCATAATACCAGTGCAGAGTTGGCATGGCAAAGGATACCTGGTGTGCGGGCAAGTGTTGAATTTTTCGTGCCGATGGCTTCACGATCAGGGCGGTGCTGCAGAAAAGCACGAGGAGGGGGAGGTTCCCGTCCCGGCTTCAAGCCCGCAATTGCATATGTGGGTGGTGGGTAAGGCCATAACTCTCGTAACCTGACTAACACATGCGCCCGAAAAGCAGTTCTTTTTGGATAACTTCATGTGTTTTTGAAACACCGCAGCGATTTCAAATCCTGCGGTGATATTGCCTAATCTTATTTTAGGAAATTTAAATTGAGTTAGGAATTTATTTTTATATGGTTGAATTGCTCTCCACGCGGCGCTAAAAAATGAACCAAGATTGCAGATTGGAAATGTTTGATGTCACTCTCCCGCCGTGCCTTCGTCTCGACAGTGTTTGCGGCAGGGGTTGTTTCCCGCCGCGCTTTTGCCGAGCAGTTTCCCATTGATGCAAAGCAGGCCATGGATGTTGAATATCCCTTGCGCATGCGCGTCATGGATTATCAAACGGCGGAGCCTGCGGGCACGATTGTGATCGATCCACACAAGTGTTTTCTGTATCATGTTATGGGTGGCGGCAAGGCCACGCGCTATGGCGTTTCGGTGGGCAAATCAACCCACGCATGGGTGGGGGAAGTCACCATCACCCGCATGGCGCAATGGCCCGTGTGGGTGCCTGCACCTTACCATCTGCAACAGATCCCTTCGCTGATCAAATGGAAAGATGGAATGCCGGGCGGCCTCGATAATCCCTTGGGTGCGCGCGCGCTGTATTTATACAAAGGCGAGGTTGATACCGTGAACCGCATTCATGGTGGCGCCAAAACGGAATGGATCGGCAAAAAAGCCACCGCCGGCTGCATCAGCCTGCTGAATGTGGATGTGGTGCAATTGTATTCGCAGGTTCAAGTGGGCACGCGGGTGGTGATGCTGGGATGAGGCCCCTTGCTCACCCTGCCATATAGTTCGGGAACCAGTTTTCGTGGGCTGATTTTAGTTCTGCGAATTCGATTTCGGTAAGGCCTGATTTCAACACAGCTTCTGACGTCACAGTGCCCACACGGATGACTTCTACTCCGACGGCATGCGCCTGAGCGATGATTTTAGCAGTATCACCGGCTTTGCAGGTTATTACGTAACGTGCTTGGTCTTCGCCGAAGAGGTGTTCATGGTTCATGGCGTCAATGGTGGCACCTAGTAAGGTGGGCAAGGCCATTTCGATCACTGCCGTGACCAGCCCGCCGTCAGAAATGTCATGAACTGCAGTGACTTGGCTGTGATTGATGAGACCTCGCACGAAGTCACCGTGCTTCTTTTCCTTGGCCAGATCAACGGGTGGAGGTGCGCCTTCTTCGCGGCCCAGAATTTCGCGCAGAAAGATCGATTGGCCCAAATGGGTGCCGTGGCTGCCTACAAGTAGAATGGCGTCGCCCTCGGTTTTGAAATGTTTGGTGGCCATTTTTCTCAAATCTTTGAGCAGGCCAACACCGCCGATGGCAGGGGTTGGCAGAATAGCTTGGCCATTGGTTTCATTATAGAGCGACACGTTGCCGGAAACGACCGGATAATCCAATGCACGACAAGCAGCGTCGATGCCTTTCAGGGCCATGACAATTTGGCCCATGATTTCGGGTTTTTCGGGGTTGCCAAAATTGAGATTATCCGTGATAGCGATGGGTTCAGCGCCTACGCAGGTGAGATTACGCCAGGTCTCGGCGACGGCCTGCTTGCCGCCTTCGAACGGATCGGCCTGCACATAACGCGGCGTTACGTCAGTGCAAACGGCAATCGCCTTATTGGGGCCAACGCGCACCACACCTGCATCACCACCGGGGATTTGCGCGGTGTTGCTGCCGATCAAAGAGTCATATTGTTCCCACACCCAACGACGTGAACACATATCGGGGCTGCCGATGATTTTAAGGATGGCAGCTTTGAGGTCAGCTGGTGCTGGCACATTTGTTAGCAACGGCAATTTTTTGGGTTCCACCCAAGGCCTGTCATATTCCGGCGCCAGATCACCCATTTGC
>JANMWK010000102.1:0-27838 GCA_031393975.1 Hyphomicrobiales bacterium | reverse complement strand
CGCCATCACTTGTTCAAATCCAAACTGCCGTTCGATGTGGTCACGAAGTGCCAGCGACCCTGCAAACAGCCCCACCTTGCCTTTGCGACCGCTCAAAAACCGTCCCATTAAACTGGCCGCCGTGCGCCCCGCTGAGGAATTGTCGATCCCTGCATAGTGCGTGCGCTTGGATCCCGGCACATCGGAAACAAGCGTCACAACCGTAATGCCTTTGGCCACGAGTGCATTGATAGCCTCACGCACCGCAGGATGATCCAGTGCCACCACAGCCACGCCATCAATGCCCTCTTCCAACTCGTCGAGCACATTAGCCAACAGCGGCCCATCAAAAACGTCGACGCGTTTCACCATGATGGAAACGCGCTCACCCGCCATGCGGTGGGCGGCGGCTTCCACTTCCTCGCCCACGCGGTTCATAAATTCGCCAGCCGTGTTGGGCAGCACAAACCAGAAGCGATATTCGCGCCCTCGCGCCAGCCGTGCCGCAATCCTGTCTGGCTGGTAATTCAACTCCCGGATGGCCGATTCCACTTTTTCAACAGTGCGGATTTTCACCCCCGGCCTGCGGTTCAGAACACGGTCAATCGTGGCCACGCTCACCTGCGCCTTTTGCGCCACATCCTGAATTGTAATTTTTACCATGAAACGTATGAACCAAAGGTGGCCGCAATTGTCAAATGCCAAGCACTTTTATCCCTCGGCCCACTTGGGGGAGAGGGATGGGCTCCGCGCCGAAGGCGTGGGAGGGTGAGGGGCCTCTCAACCTCAAGGCCCCTGCGAAAAAAATGGAGAGGAGTGCCTGTTCATGGCCTCTTGCCGTGGAAAAATCGATTTTAAAAGAAATGGCTGAAGGCCACGAAGACAAAGCGCAGCGATTTTAAATTCAGCGGTGATATTGGTTAGCCATTGAAGGCGCTTGGGTCGTAATGCCCAAGGTCCACCACCGAAGCTCCGAGAGCAATGGGTGCGCAAACCCCACGCCCGCAAGCGCCGCCAAACAAACCGCAATACCGGAACGCAGTCGACATCGTCCCCTCCTTTCGGTTTAGATGAAAGGAATATAAGCATAATAGGAATATAATGTCAAGAAGAGAATTACGATATTTTGCAAACCAACTAATCGAGCAGAATTAATGTTTGAGAAATTAGATTTTACCTTTACGGTGATCAAACCAGCGGAGTGCAATCTATGGACGGAATAACATCAACAGTGACTAAAATTGGCTTTGAATCGTTATTGAAAAAACTGGCAGAAGTTGCAGTAAAGAAGGGATTTGAGAGCTTTACATCTGAATTTACACAAATACCACATGGGAAAATATCATTGAACGGTCATTTGGAGAGCACATATGCGCGGTGCTCAAAAACAAAGACCCTCATAAACCCTGACGAACCAGTTGAGTTAATGAGCCTGTATGTTGGCGGAAATTTCGAAACTTCAAAATACACACCAAGCGAAACGGTTATCGACGATTTTGACATGATAAAGCATATTTGGGATAGGAAACGCATTGTTTTGTGCGGTTCAGCGGGAACAGGAAAAACTTTCTTTACAAAGTATTTTTGGCTCGCTGCACCAAATGCGGAAAATGGGAAAATTCCAATTTATGTAGAACTCAGGAATATAAATGAGATTACCTCTGGTTCATTGCTCACATATATCTATGCAACAGTTGTCGACAATAAAGCCGCCCCCGAAGCTCGAACTAAATTTGACGAGGCAGTAAAGGAAGGCCGTTTCACGTTTATTTTTGACGGATTTGACGAACTAAAGGAAGAAAAAAGAGCGGCAATTGAAAAGGAAATTTTGGAGCTTTCAGCGATTAGTGCTGAAAATGTAATACTTGTTACAAGCCGTCCCGACGAAAGATTTCGTTCTTGGCAGTCTTTTTGGAGCTATCATGTAATACCACTCAACAAAAAACAGGCCATTGAATTAATAGAAAAAATAGAGTTCGACGCAACTGCAAAGAAGAAATTTCTTAGTCGGGTCAAACAAGATTTATTTGAAAAACACCCAACCTTTCTGTCCACGCCATTGTTAATAACAATAATGATGTTAACTTTTAAATACTTCGCAGACGTGCCTGATAAAATTCACGTATTTTACGAGCAGGCCTTTGAGACACTCTTCTTGAGACATGACGCACTGAAAGAAAGTTTTAAACGGAAACACTTAACTGACTTGCCGATCGATATTTTCGAAAAGCAGTTCGCAGTCTTCTGCTTATTGACCTATGAAAATCAAGCATATACTTTCACTGAAACAAAAATATTAGAGTATTTGCGGTCTTCTAAGAAAGTAACAGGTATCGAATTTGACGAAGAATTATTCTTTAAAGACCTTCTAAACTCCGTTTGTATGTTTCAAAGAGATGGCATTGAAATTATTTTTTCGCACCGATCATTTCAAGAATTTTTTACAGCTAAATGTCTTAATCAGTTGGATAGAGCTCGCGTAGAGAAATTACTGCCAAGGTATTTGGCTCGTAGATCAGATAATACTGTGGGCATGCTGTACGACATGAACCAGGACTTGGTTGAAGACTGTTATATTCATAAAATGTTCGAAAAATTTGAACAGAAGTTATTGCAGCTGAAAATAGGTAACGGGATTGAAGATTCTTGTCGGATCGAGGGGTCAAAAGCAAAAGTTGTAAGGCAATTCAATTATAGATTAGATGGGAAAAAAGGCGCGAAGAATGAACGTGTGTCTTATGCTTTGAGATTTACAGAATCGGACGAGATGGAAAGCTTTCAATCCGCAATTTTGCGACTACTTCAGATCAAACTTAATAGCGAAGAAAATGACTTTAAGGAATTGCATGACAAAGACGAAGCTTCGACGAAAGCAGCAATTAAGAGTGGTCTCTTCAAAAAATTAGAAACTCATTTCATAAACAATAATTCAAAGGAAAAATCTACTAGAGTCGAGTGGATAGTATATGATTCAGCATGGACTGTTGATAGTCCAATTAGTCTGGCTTTGGAAAAGTGGTTTGCTTCAGGTGGTTATATCCAGTTTCGACTTTTAAGAGCAGCGAAGGTTTTAGAAGCATGCAATGACTTGAGGCAAAAGCAGAAGCTAAGATATGAGTCATTGAGTGAAATTCTGAACCTTAGTTGACTTTCCTCAAGTCACAGCCTTCCGTTGCCTAAACTCCGGCGTATCCCACAACCCCCCATCCAACACCTGTACCAGATGGTCCACCGCATCCCACGCATCCGTGAAGCTATTATATAAAGGCGCAAAGCCGAAGCGCATGAGATCTGGTGCGCGGAAATCGCCGATCACGCCGCGGCTAATCAGGGCTTGCATCACGGCATAGGCGTGTTCGTGTTTCAAGCACACATGGCTGCCTCTTGTGGAGAAATCCCTTCCGCCAACGAGTGAAATGCCGTTGGCGCCACAGCGCTGTTCGGCCAACTCCGTAAACAGCGCGCACATCTTTTGCGCCTTGGCATAAAGATTATTCATATCTACATCGGCCCACACATCCAGCGCCGCATCCAGCGCTTGCATGGAGAGCATGGGCTGGGTGCCGCATTGCATCCGCGTGATGCCCTCTGCTGCCACAAATTTTTGCCCAAAGGCAAAAGGTGTGGCATGGCCCCACCAGCCAACCAAGGCTGGAAGCACTTCATTCTGTAGCCGTGGATGAACGAAAATAAAGGCTGGCGAACCGGGGCCGCCGTTTAAATATTTATAAGTGCAGCCAATGGCAAAATCAGCGTTCACATCCATCAGGTGCCCGGGCACGGCCCCAGCGCTGTGGGCCAGATCCCAGATGATCAAGCAGCCTTTGGCGTGGGCGCGTGCTGTCACCTCTTTCATGTCATGGCGGCGGGCGGAGCGATAATCCGTCTCGGTGATCATCACCACGGCCACATCCTCAGTGATGGCATCCATCACCGCCTCAGGCTCCACCACACGCAATTCATGTCCATCCGCCATGAATGTTGCAAGGCCTTGCGCAACATAAAGATCAGACGGGAAATTACCCGAGTCTGACAGAATTATTTTACGGCCTGGTCGCTTGGCCACGGCAGCGCTGAGAACTTTGAACAGGTTTACTGAAATGCTGTCAGCCACCACCACCGAGTCGGGCACGGCCCCAATCAGCCGCGCGATCTTGTTGCCCGCTTTGCGCGGCAGCTGAAACCAGCCATGCTTGTTCCATGAGGTGATGAGGTCCCTGCCCCATTCAATTTCCACGGCATGTTTCACGCGCTCCACAGCAGCACGGGGCAACACACCCAATGAATTGCCATCCAGATAAATCACTTCTTTGGGCAAGCTGAATTCCCGGGCTTTATGGGCCAGCCTATCGGCTTTATCCATGGCTTGGGCATCGCTGCGTGTGATCATGATTTAACTTTCAAATTTTCCGGATCATAAATTGATTTCAAATGCGGCATAGCTTTCACCCGCTCTTGCGCCACCACCAATTCATAATTCCCGCTCATCACATACTCTTCCGAAACACCTTCAGCATTGCGCACATAGCCTAAACCGATTGGCTTTTGCATTGTGTAGCCGTAACCACCGCTGGTCAAATAACCTGCAAACTTTCCATCGCGCAAAATTGTCTCGCGGCCCACTAACACCACGTCTTCGCGTTCAGTGGTGAAACCCACTAACATTTTCGCCAATGGCTTTCCGATTTTGGAAACCAGTGCAGCACGGCCCATAAAATCACGATTATCTTTCATGCGCACCGCCCAGCCCAGACCAGCTTCATAAGGCGTGTCATTGGGGGTAATATCGGCCCCCCAAGCACGATAACCTTTTTCCAGCCGCAGCGATTCCAAAGCGCGGTAACCCACTGGCCGCAATCCGTGCGGCCCACCCGCCGACATTAACGCATTAAACACATCCCCCAAAGCGTGAATCGGCGCATGGAGTTCCCAGCCAAGCTCACCCACATAGGTGACCCGCATGGCCCGCACTGGATGGCCCTTAATCGATACGGTTTTCACACCGCCAAAATGAAACGTATCAGCAGCAAAATCACCATAGGTAATTTTCTGAATAATCTGCCGCGACTTGGGGCCCATAATAACGAGCGTACCATAATGCTCAGTCACATCTTTTAACGTGGCGTCCATGCCCATTGGAATATGATCGGCAATCCAATGGAAATCATGGGTGCGGAATCCCGTGCCCGTCACAATGTAAAAATGATCGGGTGCAAGCTTGGCCACTGTGAGGTCGCATTCAATGCCACCGCGCGAATTCAGCATCTGCGTGTAAACCAACCGCCCTGTGGATTGGGGCATAACATTGGCACACATAGTATTGAGTGCCACTTCGGCATCCACACCTTTCAATTCATATTTGGCAAATGAGGATTGGTCAAAAATCCCCGCCGTTTCACGCACAGCTTGGTGTTCATTGCCCACATGATGAAACCAATTCTGCCTGCCCATCGAATAAATATCCCGAGGTCTAACCCCTTCAGGCGCAAACCAATTGGGCCGCTCCCATCCCAGTTTAGACCCAAAACAAGCGCCATGGGCTTTAAGCTTTTCATAAAGCGGCGACACAATTCGAGGCCGCCCGCTTTCATATTCTTCATGCGGAAAGCCAACTGTATAATGCTTGCCATAAGCTTCCATGGTTCGAGCATTCACCCATGCGCGGTCTTTATGCATGGCAGAAAAACGCCTGATATCGACCGACCATAAATCGGTCGGCGCTTCACCCTTCATCACCCAATCGGCCAGCACCCAACCAGCACCGCCACCTGCAGCAATGCCAAACGCATTGAAGCCAGCGCCCACATAAAAATTCTTCAGCTCCGGTGCCGCACCCAAAATAAAATTACCATCGGGGGTGAAGCTTTCTGGCCCGTTGATCATTTTCTTAATGCCGACCTTCTCAAGCGCCGGAACCCGGGCGAGCGCATGACTCATATGCTGTTCAAAATGATCCCAATCATCTTCAAACAATTGGAATTCAAAATTGTCCGGCACATCGTCTTGCGCCCATGAAATCGGATCAGGCTCATAGCCGCCAAATACCAAGCCCCCCACTTCTTCTTTGAAATAAGTGCGCCGGTCAGGATCACGGATGGTGGCAGCATCGGGCGAAAGGCCTTCCAGCTTATCGGTAATTACATATTGATGTTTAACCGGTTGCAACGGCACGGAAACCCCAGCCATCGCCCCAATCTGCCTCGCCCACATGCCCCCGCAATTCACCACACGGTCACATTTGATAGTGCCGTGATCGGTGTTCACCGCCACGACATGACCATTAACAATTTCAAAGCCGGTGACTCGAACCCCCTCCACAAATTTAGCGCCGTGCATCCGTGCACCTTTAGCAAGCGAATTCGTAATATCAGAAGGCGAAGCCTGCCCGTCGGTTGGCAAGTAGGATGCACCCACCAAATCAGAGGTCTCCATCAGCGGCCACATTTTTTTAACTTCAGCAGGCGAGAGCAAATGCATTTCCATGCCGAAGCTCTGCGCCGTGGTGGCAAGGCGTTTATATTCGGTCCACCGATCTTGATTAGTTGCCAGCCGCAAACAACCGGTCATTTTCCAACCAGTTTGCAATCCGGTTTCGATTTCCAGATTTTTATAAAGTTCAACTGAATATTTCAAAACTTGCGTGATTGATGCCGATGACCGCAACTGCCCCACCAAACCAGCAGCGTGCCAAGTGGAACCAGACGTGATTTTGTTCTGCTCCACCACCACCACACTGGCTTTATGATCGCGGGCCAAATGATAGGCTGTCGAGCAGCCAATAATTCCGCCGCCAATAACAACCACATCAGCATGCGTGGGAAGTGTAACCATCATTTAATGTCCAAACCTGTTTTTATAATCAGCTAATATAGTTTCAAAGCGACCGAGATATTCGGCCGCATACAAAACGTAATCCACACCCGGCGCTTTGAGATGAAGTTCGGAAATCATGCCCCATAGGGATTCTCGTAAAGCCGCCGCCACTTTCATGGCAAAAAATGCGCGCGTCGTCGCAATGTCTGGCACCCGCCCAAAATACAAATCCAACATCGCAGATTCCATCGTACCATCAAAAGAATTGGCCGCAGCAATATTAGCCAAGTCAAACATGGCGGTGCCAAACGCGCCATATTCCCAATCGATCAGCCACAACCGCTTGCCGTCATCCATAAAATTGGTCGGCAGCAAATCATGATGCCCAAACACAATCGGCAGCGGCACTTGGGCGGCTTCCAACTCATCAACAATTTTCATCCAACGCGGAATTTCAACACTGCGCGAATGGTCCGCGTTTTTCAAAGTTACGGCATAGTCGCGCAAAATCTGGAACACCCAGAATATGGCCCCTTGGCCCCGCACCCGCCGTCCCATCTCTCGGTGGCAACGGGCAATAATTTCGACACAAGCCTGCCAATGGGCCCGCACATCCGCCTCAGAATAGGTGCGCGCCTCGATATAGCGCACCACCATCAAACCCTCTTCGATGTACAAAACTTCCGGCGATAGTCCGGCCTCAAAGGCTGCCCGAGAGGTTATTGCTTCGCGCGCTCGAGAGACTTGATGAAAAGGATAATCCTCGCCGACCCGCGCCACATATCTGCCCACAGAGTCAGTCACCGTAAAGCTAGCATTGCTGACGCCACCTTTTAACGCTTCAATTTTCACATCACCTTTCCAAAGGGAAAGGCCCCGCACACGTCGCTCGGCTTCGACCATAGAAATCCTCAACTGTATTAGTTTTACAATGTTGCCACCGCGGCTCTAACCAGCAATTTGCATCCTAGCGCAACGGGGGCGATTACGCTCGTAGCAAATCCCCATGCAGGGCTGGGGGTGGCAACTTGTAAAATGTCCCAACCGCATTCGGTCTGGACAAGGAGAGACTTGCGCTAATTTCCGGTCGAGTCAAATAAAATGTGGTTTTTTGTTGATAAGTGATTACATTGTGTTGTTTAATGTGATATTAATAAAAAATATTAGCCAATATTGAACATAATTGCCATGAAAAGCCACAAAACTTCAAAACGCATGTTAACTATTTTGGAGAACCTCCAAAATCTTGGCAGTGCAACGGTTGCCCAGCTGGCGCAAAGCCTCAGCGTATCGGAGGAAACCATTCGTCGTGATGCCAAGCAGCTCGAATCGAAAGGTCAAATCCTCAAGTTGCACGGCGCTTTGGCTCTGCCGCATCTGGCCGGTGAAGCGCCCTTTGAGCGTCGGCTGAGAGAAAATTCTGACGCTAAACGCGCCATTGCCAAACGCGCCATACAATTTGTCGAAGATGGCGATAGCATAATGATCGACACCGGCACCACCACATCAATTTTTGCCCAAGAGCTCCGCGCCAAGCGTAATCTCACTATTGTTACCAATTCATCAGATATCGCGCGCACGCTTGCAACAGTGAATGGCAACACGGTTTATATGGCGGGCGGCGAGTTAAAGGGCGACAATGGCGCAGCCTTCGGCCCAACAGCCGTTGCTTTTTTTTCCAAATTCCGCGTGAAGCACGCATTCATTTCAATTGGTGCAATCCATGCCACCGATGGCCCGATGGATGCTGATCTTTCCGAATCAGAATTGGCATACATGGCCATCAGCAGAGCCGACCACCGCGTGATTCTGTCTGATTCTTCAAAGTTTGGAAAAACCGCTTTGGTGAAGATGTGCGAGTTTTCGGAGATTAATCGTCTGATCACCGATGCGACACCAGATGCGACACTGACCAGTGTTTTAGCTGCTGCCGGAGTGACGATTAACGTCGTATCAGTCTGATCAATCAGTCATGCACAGGTCGCAAATCAGCCGCGGGTTGACTGTGCAGTGGGTTATGATCCAAACTAGAATGATAACTAAGAAACCGAGCCTTATAATTATAAACAATGGGTGAAACGATGCGATTTGAAACACCGTCAACAGCCAAAGAAGCTGTGACATTAATGGCCAAAGAAAAAGGTATTGCCTATATTTTGGCCGGCGGCACGGATTTGCTGGTCAAAATGAAAGCCGGAATTTTAGAACCCGATTTGGTCGTCGATATCAAACGCATCAAAGGCATGAATGAAATTAAGAAGACGGCCACCGGTTTTTCCATTGGGGCCGCCGTTCCCTGTGCGGCACTCACAGAAAATGCAGCCCTCGTGAAAGCCTATCCTGGTGTTGTTGAAGCCGCAAATTTGATTGGCTCAAAGCAAGTGCAGGGCCGTTGCACAATGTCTGGCAATCTGTGCAATGCCTCGCCTGCGGCTGATAGTGTTCCGGCCTTGGTTGCTGCCAATGCAAAAGTTGTAATCGCCGGACCCCAAGGTACGCGTAAATTGGCGGTTGAAGATGTGCCCGCTGGTGTGGGCCGCACCAATTTGAAGAAGGGCGAAATCATCACAGCGATTGAACTCCCCAAGAAAGTTGCCAAATCGGGCGACGCTTATTTGCGTTTCACGCCGCGCACAGAAATGGATATTGCTGTTGTGAGTGTGGGTATCAATCTCACGATTGACGCTAAAGGCGTCATCACCAAAGCCCGCGTTGCATTGGGTGCTGTGGCCATCACTGTGCTTCTGGTCAAAGAGGCTGCTAAAGCCATCATCGGTACCAAGCTTGACACTGAGGCCTTAGCCAAACTCGCCGCAGCCTGTTCTGCGGCTTGCAAGCCCATTGACGACAAACGGGGGACAATTGAATTTAGAACTGAAGTGGCCGGCGTTCTCGCCCGCCGTGCGGCTGAAACCGCTTACAAACGCGCCGGAGGCAAATAATGAGTTCCCACGTTAAAACCACTATCAATGGCGATGCTGTTGAATTTGTTTGCGCCAATGATGAATCATTGCTTGATGTGCTGCGCAATCGCATGGGCCTGACCGGAGCCAAAGAAGGCTGCGGTACTGGCGACTGCGGCGCATGTTCCGTGATTCTTGATGGCAGGCTCGTTTGCTCGTGCTTGGTGTTGGGCGCCGAGATGAGCGGCAAGAAAGTTGAAACCATTGAAGGCATGGCCGATGGTAATAAACTGCATCCCCTGCAGCAACACTTCATTGATGGCGCAGCGCTGCAATGCGGCATCTGTACTCCCGGTTTCTTGATGGCAGCGCAAGCGCTCTTGCGCAAAAATCCTGATCCGTCTGAAGAAGAAATTCGCTTTGGCCTTGCTGGCAACCTGTGCCGCTGCACTGGCTATGATAAAATCGTGCGCGCTGTCCAAGCTGCCGCCAAAGAAATGAGGGCCTAAACCATGTCGATGGACACAGATCTCGTAACCAAGAAATTCAAAGTCATTGGCACCCGTGTGGCAAGGCCCGATGGCATTGATAAAGTGACGGGCCGGGCGCGTTTCGGCGCTGATGCTTCCATGCCCGGCCAACTCGTGGCGCTGGTTTTGCGCAGTCCGCACCCCCATGCGATTATCAAAAAAATCGACACCTCAAAAGCTGAAAAGCTTTTAGGTGTGAAAGCAGTGATCACCAGTGCTGATTTTCCAGACTACACCAATGGTGATCGTGGCATGTTGGACATTCTTGAAAACTGCATGGCACGCAAAAAAGTTTATTATGATGGTCACGCTGTTGCAGCGGTAGCAGCAATTGATGCCGCAACGGCGCGCGCCGCGCTCAAGCTCATCGTGGTGGATTATAAAATTCTACCGCACGTGACTGAGGTGGATGATGCATTGAAACATGACTCACCTTTATTGCATGATCATATCTTCACTGAAGGGGCCGGGCCCAAATCTGAGAAGCCTTCAAATTATAATAAGCAGGCGGAATATGGCCACGGCGATATTGAAGCAGGTTTCAAACAAGCTGACGTGATCATCGAACGCTCTTACAAGACCGAACAAACCCATCAAGGTTATATTGAACCCCATTCCTGCCTCGCGTCCGTCTCACCCGATGGTAGTGCTGAAATGTGGGTTTGCACCCAAGGTCACTTCGTCTATCGTAATCAATGTGCAGCGCTGCTCGGTCTTGATGCTAACAAGCTGCGCGTTACGGCTTCCGAAATCGGCGGCGGCTTCGGCGGCAAGACTCATATTTGGGCTGAACCATTAGCGCTTGCCCTCTCACGCAAAGCCAATCGTCCGGTAAAACTCACCATGAGCCGCGAGGAAGTGTTCCGTTGCACCGGGCCAACTTCAGCCGCCTCGATCGATGTTAAAATTGGCGCAACCAAGGATGGCACCATCACGGCAGCCTTTGCTGAGCTGCGCTACACCTCAGGCTGCTTCCCAGCCAATTGGGCTGAGTTTGGCGCGATGACCGCTTGGGCCTGCTATGATTTCAAGAACGTAAAATCAGTGAGCAAGGATGCCGTTTCAAACCGCCCAAAAACGGCCGCTTACCGTGCGCCATCAGCACCCATCGCTGCCTTCGCAATTGAAAACGCCATTGATGAAGTGGCGAAAGCTGTAGGCGTTGATCCGTTAGAAATGCGCATTAAGAACGCGGCCCGCGAAGGCACCAAATCATCTTATGGTCCGGTCTATGGCCCCATCGGAATTGGACCAACGCTGCAAGCCGCAAAAAATCACCCGCACATGAAAGCCCCATTGGCCCCTAACACAGGCCGCGGCGTGGCTTGTGGCTTCTGGTTTAATTTCGGTGGCCAAACTTGCGTTGATTTAAACGTCACCCCTGATGGCACGGTAACAGTTGCGGTGGGCACCATGGACGTGGGCGGCTCCAGAGCCTCGCTGGCACTGGCAGTGGCCGAAGAGTTGGGCGTGTCTTACAATGATGTACGCGTGATCGTGGCTGACACCTCATCGCTTGGCCATAACGACATGACCGACGGCAGCCGGGGCACCTTCTCATCGTCCATGGCGGCCATCTTTGCCGCCCGCAACGCCATTACCGTGATGCGCCAAAAAGCATCCAAGACTTGGGAAATTCCACTGGAAGATGTTATTTGGGAAGATGGCCATGCGCGAGCCAAGGGCGCAAGCCATGGCAATTTAGCGCCTTTGAGCATTAAAGACATCGCCGGAAATGCCGGTGCAACGGGTGGGCCCATCGCTGGTCACTCTGAAATTGTAGCCGACAATGCCGGTGTGTCGTTTGGTACGCATATTGCTGATTGCCATGTCGACCCTGAAACCGGACAAACCAAAATCACCCGCTACACCGTGATTCAAGATGCTGGCAAAGCTATGCACCCGTCTTATGTTGAAGGCCAATATCAGGGCGGTGCCGTACAGGGCATCGGCTGGGCGCTTAACGAAGAATATGTCTACGGCAAAAATGGGCGCTTGCAAAATCCAGCCTTTTTGGATTACCGCATTCCGGTCTGTTCCGATCTACCCTTCATCGATACGCAGATTTTGGAAATCCCTAATCCGCATCATCCTTATGGTGTGCGCGGTGTTGGTGAAACCCCCATTGTTCCGCCATTGGCTGCCGTGTCCATCGCTGTGACCAATGCCACAGGCGTGCGCATGACTCACATTCCAATGTCGCCACCACGCATTTTGAAGGCCATCAAAACACATCGCGGATGAGCCACATCGAAGTCCATCTCTGGGGGGCGCTGCGGCCATTGGTCGGCGGCGCCCTTTCTGTTTCAGTCGAAGCCAAAACCATCCGTGAATTATTCCGTGTACTGACGAAAACTTATCCGGGCATGGAGCCCCACATCAAACGCGGTGTGGCTGTGGCCATCAATGGTCAGATTTATCGTGATCAACTCGACACAAAACTCCCTATTAATGCCGAAATCTATCTCATGCCTCGGGTTCCGGGAGGATAACTTTATATCCTATAATAGGAATAACATCATTTCGCCATAATCGAAGCCTATTGTTTTTCATGCAAGGAAGGATTGAGTGTTGAAATGGATTTGAAGACTTTGTTCCCCGGCAGCTTTTTTGCGCTCAACTATGCGGTACTGGCGGCGCTGATCATGTGGCCTGCCTCGCACATGATGCCCGCCTCCCCCAAGATTTTTACCGCAGTTTTTGCTGCGATAATTTTTCTCATCTTGGTCGGCATTCACGACCTCTTCCAAATCCGCTATGCGCTTTTGCACAATTATCCCATCATTGGTCATCTGAGGTTCTTTTTCGAAAAAATCCGCCCTGAAATGCGCCAGTATTTTTTCGAAGGCGATACTGATGGCAGGCCCTTTCCACGGGAGCGCCGCGCTACTGTTTATCGACGCGCTAAGCCTGAACTCGATAAAAAGCCTTTCGGAACCCAACGTGATGTTTATGCCGAAGGCCATGAATGGATGCTGCATTCCATCAAGCCAGCACCTCTGACCAAGAAGCTGTTTTGCCTTAACAGCGACGGCCCGCCCTGCACCAAGGCCTATGACGCTTCGGTGCTGAACATCTCAGCCATGGATTATGGCGCCCATTGCTGATTGATGCAACGTGGCCAGAGGCTTCATGTTTGCGGTGGATTGCATCCACGCACAAGCCTGCCACACGGGCCACTGCCCCACTGGCGCGACAACAATCCTGCGTTTAAGGATTTAAACACGGCGACCAAGCTCAACGCCTTCCCTAACGAATATTTCTACAACCGTCCCCTCCTCTCCCCAGTAAAAAAAAGATTTCGCCCACGCCATTAAAGATCACAGCAAAGTAATTGCGCGGTCGCCAGATCATAAAGAGTTTTTTTATGGAGCGCGGCAAAGCCTATTTTTATAGTGGCGACTATGAACACGCTGTTCAAGACTTTGCCAGCGTCGGGAGGCATGATCCGCAAAATGCAGCAGCTTATTTTGCGGGTGCTGAAGCCAGCGAAAAACTCGGCGACATGCCAGCGGCCATAGAAGATTATCACAAAGTTTTAGTTCTCGTTCCCGCAAATACTCAAGCGCAACAAGCTTTAAAACGTCTAAGTGCTCAATAAAATTTTAAACTCTTTGCTGGAAAATACATTAATTTTTCAGCCGGTACGGCTGCGTTAACCAGTCATCAATTGTGAGGACTTAAACCCATAAAGGGCATAATCGAATGTGAGTGAACAACACGGTGCAAGCGGATATTGAAACTGAAAACCTGAGCCGGAAAAGCCAATTTACGATCGGCAAGTCGGCGCCTTTGCTAGAAATTAAAGGGCCACTTGCGAAAATAGATCTCTCAGCGTGGATCAGTGGGGTTTCCTATTTGTTGGGCGTCAATATCATTGGCACAAAGAACCTCTTCAGCGCTTTCCAGCAAACCCCATTTGATTTGATCGTGGTCATCGCGTGTCTTGTACTGTTCTTTGTCTCGGTTGCGGTCTTGCAGAAATATATGGGTCTGTCGCTTCGGGCGAATGAATATGGCAGGCCGAGGCAGCTGGCAATCCATGGTCCATACCGGTTTTCGCGTAACCCTATCTATGTGGCCTTTCTCTTACCCTTGGCCTCTTTTGCATTCATCTCAGTGACCGCAGCCCTGGGATCCATCCTCTTCTATGTCATCTGCATGAATTTCACGGTGCTGCGGGCCGAGGAACGTGATCTCGTGGCGATCTTCGGCGATGCTTACGTAAACTATGCCAAGAAAACCTCGCGTTGGATATTTTAGAAAACTAAAGTAGCGCGCAATTGAAATCACTTTAGGTTGATTTAAATCTTATACTTATCATCCCTGCATTTATTGCGAGGAGGATAGTAATTTCAAATATTCGACTTGAATTCATGCTGGTCGAGCGCCTTGCAACTCTCACGCCTCGACAGCGCCAGGATAGAACCCTCCTCAATAAAAAGGCGCAACTTTCGCTGCGCCTTTTCTTAATTGAGAAATTGATTTTATTGAAGCACGAGGCTTCCAATGCCGGCTGCAACATTCAAACCCGTCTGCGCTTGCAGGCTGACAGGCTGCAGATTAATGCCACCCTTAAAGCCACCAATCAAAACATTGGCGCCAAGGCCCACACCCACGGTGGCTTCAGCACTCACACCAGCATAGCTGCCACGCAGCGAACCATTTTTAAGTTGGCCTGGCGCAAAAACTGCCCACGCCAAAATAGTTTGGCCGGTGATGCCAATATCAACGCCCATTTTACCAACGCGGCCCCTATAATGCTCAACGCGATGCCCACGCGCAGACTTGAAAACGCAATCTGCATCTTTGGATGAACCGATGATAAAACCAACACCGCCATTAACATCGCAGGTTAAAACCCCGATCTTTACACCACTGGCTTGCGCTGTGGGCGCAAACGCCAAAAGTGAAATAGCGGCGCATAAAATAAACTTCTTCATGTCAAACAAACTCCTGAAAATGACCCTTGCTGTGTCGCGGCGCAATGTGTCCACAGTGGGGCCGGTTAAAGTTAATGCCGCTCTGGATTCAAAGAGTTTTTCCGCTCTTTCCACACAGGATAGGCCAGAATTGCCGTACTGGCCAATCCGTTTTCTGGGATGGGCGCAGTCGATAAACCAAGATTTCCATATTTTGCGTTCATCAAAGTTCGGCGCTCCATTTCCCAAGCCGTGTCGGTGTTTAACGGCATAATCGACAAATGGTTCAATTCGTGTCGGGTGAGGCCCATATCACGCAGCTGATAATCGCTAAAAACTTGCAACCGTTTGAAGTCTTTGCGCATCCGCCAATTGCTGACCATGCGCACCAGCCAAGTTAAACGGCCATAGGCCAGACGGGATTGGGCCTCATTGATCTCATAATTGCGCATAATAACCTCCAAAATCTCCAAATTGTATCAATTGTATTTACAATGTCGCCGAATTGACTTGTTATTCGACAAATATGTAGATACAATGAACAACAATAAGCAAACAATAGAAACATTGTATCCATGACAATAAACATGACAATTTGGACGCCGACGCTGGATCGCTCGAAGCCATTGTATCTGGCCATCGCCGATGCCATCACCCAAGACGTCGAAGACGGCACTTTGGCCAAAGGCGACCGCCTGCCCCCCCAGCGCGATTTGGCGTGGAAATTAGGGGTCACCTTGGGCACCGTCACGAGGGCTTATAAAGAGGCGGAACTGCGCGGGTTGCTGTCGGGCGAAGTGGGACGCGGCTCTTATATCAAGCAGGGAAATACCGTTGCCGCTATTCCGCCCATGCAAAATGAGAGCGAAGAAATCACCGACCTCACCCACGCCATTCCACCGCCAGTTGTCACCCCACAAGAATTTGATGCGGCACTTCATTCGATTATGCGGGATGCTCGAAAATTAGACTTGTTAGACTATGCCCCGCCCGATGGATTTGCCTTGCATAAAAACATGGCCGCACGCTGGTTGAAGCTCAGCGGCATTGAAGCGAGTGAGCGCGATATTTTCATCACGGCCGGAGCTCACTTGGGATTGATCACCGTGTTAGAGGCGCTCATTGAACCCGGCGAATGTGTAATGGCAGAACACATCAATTACGCGTTGCTGCGCACCACATTTAAAAATGCCCATGTGGAGCCAATGCCCTTGGCCATGGATGATGAAGGCTTAACAGCAGATGCTTTTGAGAAAGCGGCCAGCAGCGGTAAATCTCGCCTGCTTTATGTGGTGCCTACTTTGCAAAACCCTACCACCAGCACCATGAGCCATAAGCGCCGCGAAACCATTGTGGCTATTGCGCGGAAATATAACATCACGATTATTGAAGATGATATTTTTCGCCTGCTTGATTCTCGTGTGCAACCGCCAACGCTTTACACGTTGGCACCCGAGCGCACTTTCCACATCACCAGCCTTTCAAAAACTTTGGCCCCGGGCCTGCGCATTGGCTTCGTAGTAACACCACATGGTCAAGACCGCACCATGCGCTCACATATTCGCACCATGGCGGCGCGTACCGTGGGCATCACCGGTGAGATTGCACGCTATTGGATCGAGACCGATTTAGCCACTAGCATACTGACGCGCACCCGCAATGAACTGGCCTCGCGCCGCGCCACGTTTATGGAAGTTTTTAAAGACACCAAATTCCGCTGCGAACCGGGCGCACCATATGCGTGGTTGGAATTGCCGGAAAGCTGGAGTGCGGGCCGCTTTGCTGCAACACTGATGGCCAAGCGCATTAAAGTTTCACCGGGCACCCTGTTCAATCTTGATCGCAACGCCCCCAGCCGCCACATCCGCGTATGCTTTGGCAATCCGCAATCCGGCTGGCGCAGCAGGCAAGCCTTTGAAACCATCCGTACGCTGATGAATGAGCCGGATGATGATGATTTCACACCGGTGGCGTAAGTTAAACCAACCACACCCTTCCATAAGGCGGAATTTGTAATAAACCCTTGGGCGCGGCAACGGCCGCATTACTCAGCGCATCATGGAATAGTGTGATGCCGTTCGACCCGGCTAAGCGCACCGGCACATTTTGCCAAAGTTCGGTGAAGTTAAACAAGGCCAGCAATGGCCCTTCATCACTCTCACGCAAAAACGCAAATATCGCGGCATTGCCTGCATCCAATATCTTCGTCGGGTTTTGTGCAGCTAGATGTTTCACAGCTTTGCGCCGGGTGATGATATTTTGAGTGCCTGAAAAAATCTTGTTTTGTGTGGCAGAGAATTTACCCCACTGCATTTTCGGGCGATGCATCCAGCGATTGTCATGGGCATGGGCCGGTTCTTTCACAAAATTATAATCATTGGTGAGGCCAATCTCGTCGCCCATAAACAACAGCGGCAACCCACCAAAGGAGGCCATTAAAGCCACCCCCATCAAGATGCGGTCTATGGCGGTTGCAATCTCTTGCTGCGTCTTCGCCACTTCCAATCCGGCTAAGCTGGCATAGGTTCCACTATTGCGCCGATCACCAGTCTCGGCGTTCTCTTGAAAAATTCCACCACGTGCAAATGAGCCCGCGTGTTTGCCAGCATAAAAATCCGCTAGAAATTTGCGGTGCTCCGGTCCTGAAATATTAGGGACTGCCGCTGCATCTTCTTCAGTAATCGCCCAACCAATATCATCGTGGCATCGGATATAAGTGGCCCAGCACGCGTTGCGGAAGTTTTCAGGGAAGTGCTTCTTCAGTGTGTAAGTCATTAACGCTGTATCGCGCGCCGCCAATGACGACCAATAATGCACCATCAAATTATTATGATAAGCAAGATTGCCTTCGCGCCCACGGTGTTTTCCAACGCCGAGATAAGTTACCAAATCGCGCGGCGCCACAATGGCTTCAGCTTTATGAATGAGAGCGGGTGCTGCAACGCGTGTGGCAGCGCGCAACGTTTGCAGAATATCATGCACTTCTGGAAGGTTCTGACAAGGGGTGCCAAGCTCTTTCCACATGAAGGCCACCGCGTCCAAGCGCAAACAATCAACACCCTTATTGGCAAGGTTGAGCATGATGTCGACAATTTCTAAAAATACATCAGGGTTGGCCCAATTCAAATCCCACTGATGTTCATTAAACGTAGTCCACACATATTTTTTAAAATCAGGATAATAGGTAAAATTCCCCGGCGCATCATTGGGGAAAACTTCCACTAAAGTTTTTTCAAATTCCAACGTCTCAGCTTGGGTATCAAACATATGATAGTAATTTTGATATTTTGCATCCCCGCTCTTGGCCTCCTCGGCCCAGTCATGTTCCTTGGCAGTGTGATTGAGAACCAGATCAATACACACGCTCATATTTTTATGGCGCAGAGTTTTGGCCACGGCCTGAAAATCGTCCATGGTGCCGAGCAACGGATTAATGGAACGATAATCCATCACCGAATAGCCACCATCACTATCGCCGGGTCTTGGCCTCAAGCACGGCATAAAGTGCACATAGGTGACACCGAGGCTTTGCAGATATTCAATGTGCTGCGCTACGCCTTTGAAATTTCCGGCAAACCGATCGACATAAAAAACATAGCCCACCATGTTTTCTGAGAGGAACCAGTCGGGGTTCAGGTCTCTCTCTAAGTCGAGGTCTTTCAGTTCCGAAGGCCGCTCGGTCCAGCGCGCCAATAGTAATGCTTTGAGAGCCGTTTCAAATTCGGGGCGATACCCATAAATCGCCCGCAGAGGCTGCAAAAGATCAGCCTCGCTGCGGGTCCAGCGCAGATCAAACAATTTCTGGTCATTTAGAGCCAAAGCCATTTACAAACATCCTAATCCGCCCACCAAAGCGCTTTGAATGCCATATCTACAGAAAAATCCTAGAGGACACTACAAGACAATCCACCCCGAATGAAAGATGAGCATTTTTCACCGATTGCAGACTGATTATCTTGGTTCCATACACATATGGATAAAAATTTGTTTAGCCACGAAAGGGACCTCATCCGGCGCGTGGCGCCACCTCCACCAAAAGGAGAAGGGAGAAACTTTTTAGGGTGGTGCCTGAACTCAGCCTTCGCCTTTTGGAGAAGGTGCCCCACCGGGGCGGATGAGGTGCCTTCGATTGCCTCAAGATTTTGAGTTGAAGGAAAAAAATGTCTGCAATTCTGAATTCGATCACTGACGAGTTAAGCGCCATCCGCGCCGCATCGCTGTGGAAGACCGAACGTGAAATTCAAACGCCACAAGGGCCAGATATTGGCGTTGCAGGACCGCGCCATGTTCTTAATTTTTGCGCCAATAATTATCTCGGCCTCGCCAATCACCCTGCATTGATTGCAGCTGCGAAAGCGGCCCTCGACAGCCACGGCCTAGGCATGGCTTCGGTACGCTTCATTTGCGGCACCACGGATTTGCACCGCGCGCTAGAGGCTCGCATTGCCGATTATGTCCAAATGGAAGATTCAATTTTGTTCGCCGCTTGCTTTGATGCCAATGGTGCGGTGTTTGAGCCCCTATTTGGAGAGCAAGATGCGATTATCTCTGACAGCCTCAATCACGCGTCAATCATCGATGGCATTCGCCTCGCAAAAGCCAAGCGCTATCGTTTCGCCAACAGTGATATGAATGATTTGGAAAAGCAATTGCAAGCCGCCAAAACCGAAAATGCACGGCGCATCGTGATCGTCACGGATGGTGTATTTTCGATGGATGGATATTACGCCAACCTCGTCGATATCAGAAAATTGGCCGACCGATATGATGCCTTGATCATGGTCGATGATTGCCACGCCACAGGCTTCACCGGCCCACAAGGGCGCGGCACGCCCTCTCGTTCGAACGTCAAAGTTGATATTCTCACCGGAACTTTGGGCAAGGCTTTGGGCGGCTCGGCAGGTGGCTATATCGCAGCCGCAAAGCCGATTGTGGATCTCTTGCGCCAACGCGGGCGGCCTTATCTCTTTTCCAACGCTCTGCCGCCAGCCATCGTTGCCGCCGCCATCAAAGCCATTGATTTGGCCGAAGCTGGCGATGACTTGCGCACCACTCTTGCCGCTAATGCCAAAGCCTTTCGCGCTGGCATGAGTGATGCGGGCTTCAAACTCCTCGCAGGTGAACACCCGATTATCCCTGTGATGTTGGGTGAGGCTGAACTGGCGCAAAAGCTTGCAGCGCGACTTTATGAGAAGGGCCTTTACGTGACTGGATTTTTCTTCCCCGTGGTACCAAAAGGCGGAGCGCGTATTCGCACCCAAATGTCTGCCGCCCACACGCCTGAGCATATCAAAACTGCCATTGCCGCTTTCGCTGAAGCAGGCCAAGAATTAGGAATGATCTGATGCGAGCCCTTGTCAAAGCCGAAGCCGCTGAAGGCCTCATTCTGCGCGATGAACCAACCCCACAAATTGGGATGGACGATATTTTAATCAAAGTGGCCAAAACTGGAATTTGCGGCACTGATTTGCATATTTGGAAATGGGATGATTGGGCGCAGAAAACCATTCCGGTGCCCATGGTGGTGGGCCATGAATTTGCCGGCGTGGTGGTCGATGTGGGCAGCCATGTGCGCACTGTTAAAGTGGGCGATAGAGTTTCGGGTGAAGGCCATCTCATCGGCATGAAAAGCCGCATGGCCAGAGCAGGCCATTTTCATCTTGACCCTGAAACCAAGGGTGTCGGGGTGAATGTTCCCGGTGCCTTTGCCGAATATCTCAAAATCCCAGCCTTCAATGCGATCCATCTGCCGCCGGAAATTGATGACGAAATTGGCGCTATTCTTGATCCGCTCGGCAACGCCGTGCACACCGCACTGAGTTATGATCTCGTCGGCGAAGACGTGTTGATCACTGGGGCTGGCCCCATCGGCATTATGGCCGCCGCCGTGTGTCGTCATGTGGGTGCACGTCATGTGGTGGTAACAGATGTGAATGATTATCGTTTAGAACTTTGCAATCAAGTGGCTGATGCGGTCACCGTCAATGTCGCCAATGAAGATTTGAAATCGGTGATGGAGCGTATCGGTATGCGTGAAGGCTTTGACATTGGATTGGAAATGTCGGGCGCACCATCAGCTTTCGAGCAGATGACCAAGCACCTGATCATGGGCGGCAAGATTGCCATGCTCGGCATTCCTTCAGGAAAAATGCCGGTCGATTGGAACACCATCATTTTCAAAGCCCTCACCATCAAAGGCATCTATGGGCGCGAGATGTTTGAGACCTGGTATAAAATGATCGCCATGCTGCAATCAGGCCTAGATGTGCGCAAGGTCATCACCCACCGCATGAAGGCGGCAGATTATGCGCAAGGGTTTAATCTGATGAAACAAGGCAGCTGTGGCAAAGTGGTGTTGGACTGGGGATGAAGTGTCGAAAGATGCTGTAATTTTGGCGGCCGGGACACTTCAACTTATATAGGAAGTAGCTACTTACAATCGGTTGATGTACTTTCCACTATGCAATTTTTACGGGTAGAAATTGTTGCTTTACTGTCAATTTAAGTTGATAATGGCGTACACTGTACATAACTAGATTTTGTCGACTAAGGTTGACCAAGAGTATGTCTCAGCTTGCTCCCCCCAGCAGGGTAGACGTGAGCTGTAAAACTTGCTGCTACCTTTCATGTTGAGATAAGCCTCTTGATAAGCTGGCATAATATCGGGCGCGCTCTGTGCCCAGCGGAAAACCGGTAGCGACTTACCCCGCGCCCGGTTTTTATTCTGCAAATAGTTTTGCCACTTCAGCCCGCAAATCGAGCAGAATGGCATCGGCCATCGAGGCGTGGCCTTCCGCTGAAGGATGCATACCCCCAGTTGTCTCAGAGAAATTCTTAGCCGAAGCCTCTTCATCAATGTAGCCATCTCGGTTGAGCACTTTTTGGTTCACCATCATAAAAGCATCATTGAAAGTGCGCACCCAGCGTTGGCGCAGCGCATAGGGATAATTCTGCCGGGCCGGATCATAAGGCCGCCAGCCTGTGCCTTGGCCGAATATGCCAGATTGACACGACAAGGTAGCGCGTGCCGCCTTGCCCCAACAGGGCACCATGAGCATTTCAGCAGGGTCATCAAGCCGGTTCTGGCGCTGCGCACAAAAGCCATGGCCTTTAAAGGGCTGGTCGGAATAGGCTCGCCCCGCATAAGTCCAGCCATTAGCCTCGGCCAATTGCCCCATGCGATTATGCATCACCGTCAATTGATTATGGGCCGCATCCAGCTTGGATTGCCGCACCACCAGCCACGACGAAAACCGATCCAGCGATTGATTGGCCGCAAAGGGGTCCTCGTCTTGGGCACCATTGGTGATGCCAGCACAGGTTTTGCCATTCTCATCGACCAGAATATCAGGATAGGCCGTGAGAATGATGCGTGATGGATCATAACGCAGACCATCATTGGCCAAGGGCATTGCAATCTCAAACGCTTTTGCAAGTTTGGCATAGGCTGCGGGCAGAACTGTTTTCATATTCTCAGAAAATTGATCTGCCGAAACCGTAGCACCAAAAAAGCTGGCAAGGCCCGCCGAAAAACTTTTGCGCAACGTGGCCCAGCCCACCAGATTTGAAAACCCAATATCATTGCCACCAACCGATAAAAATACGAAATCCACGTTGCGTCTGAAATGATTATTCGGGCATAGCCAATACCCATCAGTGTTCTGCACGCCGTCCAAACACATCTCACGCAAAAACCAATAAAGCTGCGTGTCTTTGCGGCTCCCTGTGATGGCGTGAATTGATGAGCTCGAATTACCATCCGGCTGGGTTACATATTCAACATAGTTCTGCGGCCCCAGAATGCCCTTTTCAACCGCTGCACCAGAACAGGAATAACCCATAAAAGTCACAGCCCCATGCGGGTTCTCAATGCCAATCTGCAAGGCCGCTCGAAGCTGGTGCGAATAGAGCGAACGGTGGCACAACTCATCCAACCACTGCGCCGAGCCGCTCGTATCGTTGTTCACCCGCGCCGGATAAAGATTATTGCTGCGGCGGCTTTCATCAAGTTCAACCGGCACATCCGGGTTGCCTTCACCAGAGGCAAAGCTATCGCCAAAGCCGACAATCAAAACATCTTTAACCTTGGCATCAATGCTGATTGCACTTTCACCCTGCACATTCACAGAAATGGTTGCGCCACCCGGATAAGGCAATGTGGCCTGCACCGCTTGATCACAAGGAGCCGTGATCACAGGACCATCACCTACATGCCACTCGCAATTATATTCTGAAATCAAGGTGCCACTGGCCAGTGGTTTCACCTGCATCTCAATCTCATGGGCCGTGGGATTGATGTAAGAACCAACATCACCGCAGCCCGTGTGCCGCCGCTCTTTGGAATTCCAGCAGGTGTCATTCACGGCCGCTGCCGCCCAGCCCCGCCAGTTGAACTTGGTGCGCAAAATATCAGTGAACGGAATGCGCCGGTCATTCAACACATGTTCAATGCCCAGCACGGAAGAGTTATAATAAAACATCGCGTTGTCTTCGGTGGAGCCTGACCGTGAATTCACATGCGTGCCATATTGCCGCCACGCCGTTTCCTGGGCCGTGAACAAAGCCGGATCTTTGAAAAACCGGAACCGGTTGACAACCTTCCAAGTGATTTGAACATTGGAGGCAGTGAGGGTTTGGGCATCGCTAGGCTGCACCATGCCAAGCAGCAAAATCAATAAAACAACAATCCGCACAAGAACACCTCAACACAGCCAGGAAGGGAGCCATGTGCCAACCAATCGCAACGGAATTGAGGCGGGGATTATTTTACGAAAAGCTGTTTGCCCGACCGCTTCAAAGTTTCATAAACTGACCAACTTCCGACTACACGGAGTTAATAAAAATGTTGAGTATGGGATGACGATAGTGCCTCCCTAGAGAGATAGACGTGTCTTCCTGTCCGAGGCTTTTCAGTCGTCGGGGAGGGAGATGTGGGTGCCCTGCAAATAAGTACAAGATACCATTCAGAACATATTATATCAGACAACCATAGTAACATCCAAAATATAATTTATCCCTGAGACACTCCTGCCTCCCCACCCCATTTGAATTTTTACGCGGAGAGGCGCATGTAGGGACAGTGAATACTCAATGCCCCCGAGGTCTACAGTGAAAAACCCGATGCCCATAAAATCCACCTCAGAAGACGCTGATTTCAAAGTGAATGAAAAAAAGTGGTCTGCTGCTTTAATGAATGCAGGCTGGGCAGTTTTACCTAACGTATTCCTTGCCCGTCAAAAAGCACTGGGGCTCGATTCTGTTGATCTTAACATTATTTTGCATCTGGCGTCATATTGGTGGAAACCTGGGGACAAACCCTTTCCGTCGAAAGGCACAATTGCTGATGCGATGGGGGTAAATCCGAGAACTATTCAGCGCCGGATTGCTGCCCTTGAAAAACTTGGATTCATTAAACGTCATGAGCGCCGTATTTCTAAGGTTGGAAGCAAAACCAATATCTACGATCTGAGTGGGGCAATTGAGTTGGCAAAACCCTACGCTCAGGAACTTGTTGAGCTCAAAGAGGAAAATATTGCAAAGAAAGCTGCTCTTCACGCTAAAAAGGGAAAGCCAAAGCTAAAAGTCATCAAATCAGACAATGATTAAAAAAGTTTCGATGTAGCTCAATGGATAGAGTTCTTGCTGGCGAGTGAAAATTGGGCCTAGGATACCCGAGAAGTAGCGGCAAGACGATGTGGGTTCAAGTCCCGCCGTCGATAATACTTGGATAATCTATTTTACAATTTTCAGCTTACGAACTCAGAAAGCTGGATGGCTTGAACGCTTTTGGTGGATTTGAATCCACCATCATTCGTTAGAAGTGCCTGACAGCCTGCGAGGGTCGCACTGGCAAGATGGATGGAATCTACCGTTTTCAATCTATGCTCGGCACCAATGCGGGCAGCCTCAATACAAATGTCGCTGTCAACGGGAAGCAGGACGATAAACTCTTCTGAGCTGAGAAGTTCGAGATATTTTTGGGCAAGCTCTTCAAGCCCGGCCCTATGCGCCCCGTTCAGACATTCAGTGACAGTAATTTCGCTTGTGTAGAGCGTGATGGTGTTGGCTTCAATTTCGCGGAAGGCCGCAAGGACAAGCTCGCCAAGTTCCGCGTTTCCTTCAACCAGATAGATGATAATATTTGAATCAAGATAGAGGCTCTTAATTCCTTTCAGGCTTCTACTCATCGCCGCGAATGTCACGAACTATCGCGTCAATTTCGGTTGCACTGCGACCTTTGCCAAGCATTTTTGCACCAATGCCTTTATAGCGTTCTGCGAGCGCATATTGACTTGGAGCGATGGTTTTCATTTCATCCTTCTCCACATCATTGAGGTACTTTTTAAGTGCAGCAATAGTGAGATAGGCACGAGAACGATGGGTGCGAACCGAAGCCCGCTCAAGACGGGTCTTGATCTCATGAGGCACGCGCAATGAAAGGGTAACACTTGATGATATTGGCATGGTCATATGTCTTATATTAAATGAAGTAATGCAACACATTGTAATGCTTTGTCGTGCGCTGTCAATTGCGATTACATCAATAACAATTTGATACACCCCTTGACGCATCCTCCCCTGCCCCCTATCTACCCCTCAGCTGTTAGCACTCACAATCGTTTAGTGCCAACAAACAGCGTTTATACACTTAAAACAATATCTTACAGGAGATATCTTATGAAATTCCGTCCTTTGCACGACCGTGTTGTGGTAAAGCGGGTGGATGAAGACACCAAAACCAAGGGTGGCATCATCATTCCGGAAACTGCTCAAGAAAAGCCAATGCAGGGCAAAGTGATTGCCGTGGGCCCCGGTGGCCGCGATGAAGCTGGCAAGCTCACCCCGATCGACGTGAAAAATGGCGATCTCGTATTGTTCGGCAAATGGTCTGGCACCGAAGTGAAGATCGACGGTGAAGACCTGCTGATCATGAAAGAATCCGACATCATGGGCGTTTTGGACAACAAATAATCGTCCTCGACCCGTTTCAACTCTAATTAAGGAATTTAAAAATGGCTGCTAAAGAAGTCCGTTTTGGTTTAGATGCCCGTGAGCGCATGCTCCGTGGTGTTGATATTCTCGCTAACGCTGTAAAAGTGACGCTCGGCCCCAAGGGTCGCAACGTGGTGATCGACAAGAGCTTCGGTGCTCCGCGCATCACCAAAGATGGCGTGACTGTTGCAAAAGAAATCGAACTTGAAGACAAGTTTGAAAACATGGGCGCCCAGATGGTGCGCGAAGTTGCCTCCAAAACCAACGATATCGCTGGTGACGGCACAACAACCGCGACAGTTCTGGCCCAGGCGATTGTTCGCGAAGGCTCGAAGAACGTGGCCGCCGGCATGAATCCAATGGATTTGAAGCGCGGCATTGATCTGGCCGTGGCTGCTGCCATAGACGATTTGAAGAAGCGTTCAAAGAAAATCAAGTCTTCAGAAGAAGTGGGCCAGGTTGGCACTATTTCAGCCAACGGCGAAAAGTCGATTGGTGACATGATCGCCAAGGCGATGCAAAAAGTTGGCAACGAAGGTGTAATCACCGTCGAAGAAGCCAAGACTGCTGAAACCGAACTCGAAGTGGTTGAAGGAATGCAGTTCGACCGTGGCTATCTCAGCCCATATTTCATCACCAACGCTGATAAGATGGTGGCAGAACTCGAAGATGTTTACATCTTGCTGCACGAAAAGAAGCTCTCATCGTTGCAAGCCATGCTGCCAATTTTGGAAGCGGTTGTGCAAACCTCAAAGCCCTTGTTGATCATCGCTGAAGATATTGAAGGCGAAGCACTTGCAACCCTGGTTGTGAACAAGCTGCGCGGTGGTCTCAAGATTGCGGCTGTGAAAGCTCCAGGCTTTGGCGATCGTCGTAAGGCGATGCTTGAAGACATTGCAACGCTCACAGGCGGTCAGGTGATTTCCGAAGACCTCGGCATCAAGCTGGAAAACGTGACGTTGGATATGCTCGGCCGTGCCAAGCGTGTTCGTGTTGAAAAAGAGAACACCACCATTGTCGATGGTGCTGGCAAGAAGCCTGACATCGCGGGCCGCATCGGCCAGATCAAGGCGCAGATCGAAGAAACCACAAGCGACTACGACAAGGAAAAGCTGCAGGAACGTCTGGCCAAAATGGCAGGCGGTGTTGCCGTGATCAAGGTTGGTGGTTCAACCGAAGTTGAAGTGAAGGAACGCAAGGACCGCGTTGACGACGCTTTGAACGCAACCCGTGCAGCCGTTGAAGAAGGCGTTGTTGCAGGCGGCGGTGTGGCTCTCTTGCGCGCCAAGAAGGCCGTTGATGCGCTTCACTCTGACAACGCTGACACCATGGCAGGCATCAAGATCGTGTCGAAAGCGCTTGAAGCGCCCCTTCGCCAGATCGTTGAGAACGCTGGTGTTGAAGGCTCCATCGTTGTGGGCAAGTTGCTTGAGAAGACAGGCAACTACGGCTTCAACGCACAGACCGAGGAATATGTGGACATGGTTGCCGCTGGCATCATCGATCCAACCAAAGTCGTGCGTGTGGCCTTGCAGGATGCAGCCTCGGTTGCTTCATTGCTGATCACGACAGAAGCCATGATTGCCGAAAAGCCAAAGAACAGCACCCCATCCATGCCCGGCGGCATGGGCGGCGGCGGCATGGGCGGTATGGATTTCTAAGTCCAGGCACTCATACCCGAAGTTAAAGAACCCCGGTG
>JANMWK010000096.1:0-4395 GCA_031393975.1 Hyphomicrobiales bacterium | reverse complement strand
CGCGCCCTTCTTCATCCATTCAGCAGCCTTGGCACCATCAATCTTGACGCGGTCTGGCGCATCTTTGGCCAACATGGGATTAAACGCGCCAATGATGTCGATGAACTTACCATCACGCGGTGAAGTGGCCGCAGCCACCACGATGTGATAATAAGGACGCTTCTTGGAGCCTGCGCGTGCGAGGCGGATTTTAACTGACATATTTTAGTTCTCCTTGATTACGATTAAAATTATTTCTTCTTCCCCAAACCGGGAAAACCTTTGAAGGGATTGCCACCAAGACCCGGCAAACCGCCAAGGCCTGGTAATTTCGCTCCACCTAAGCCGGGTAGGCTTGGTGGTGTTGGAATGCCGCCGCTATCCATCATATCGCGAAGCTCTGGCGGCAAAGAATTGGGATCCATGCCTGCAAGCTCTGCCTGCATCTTTTCCATTTCAGCGGCGTCAGGCGCAGCTTGGCCGCCCATCAGCTTGCCGAGCATGCCTTTACCTTGGCCCATTTGTTTCATCATGGTGGCCATCTGCAAATGCATCTTGAGCAGCTTGTTAATTTCTTCAACCTTGGTGCCTGAACCAGCGGCCACGCGCTTCTTGCGCTTACCATCCAAAATTTTTGGATTGCGACGCTCAGCCTTGGTCATCGATCCAATAATCGCGAGCTGTTGGTTGAACACTTTTTTCTGAAGGTCCATGCCTTCAATTTGTTTCTTCATCTTACCCATGCCGGGCAACATGTTCATCACACCACCCATGCCTCCAAGCTTTTCAATCTGGCGCAGCTGATCAGCAAGATCATTCAGATCAAATGCGCCTTTGCGCATCCGCTCAGCAATTTTCTTGGCCTTGTCGTGATCAATATCAAGTGCCGCGCGTTCAACCAGCGAAACCACATCACCCATGCCGAGAATGCGGCCTGCAATCCGGTCTGGATGAAAATCCTCCAAGCCATCAAGCTTTTCGCCAGTACCCATCAACTTGATGGGTTTGCCCGTCACAGCGCGCATGGAAAGCGCAGCACCACCACGGCCATCGCCATCAATACGCGTGAGCACAATGCCGGTGATGCCGATTTTTTCGTCGAATGAACGAGCGAGATTCACAGCGTCTTGACCCGTGAGGGCATCAACAACCAGCAAAGTTTCTTTGGGCTTGGCGATATCGCGAACCATAGCCGCTTCGGCGAGCAGCTCTTCATCAATATGCAGACGGCCCGCTGTGTCCAGCAACACAACATCATAAGCACCTTTGCGCGCTTCACTCATCGCGCGCTTGGCGATTTGAATAGGTGTTTCGCCTTTAACAATGAGAAGTGTATCGACCTTCACCTGTTGGCCAAGAATAGCCAGCTGCTCTTGGGCAGCAGGACGGCGCGTATCAAGCGAGGCCATGAGAACTTTACGCTTTTCACGCTCGGTCAAACGCTTGGCGATTTTTGCCGTGGTCGTGGTTTTGCCGGAGCCTTGCAAACCCACCATCAGAATGGCGACAGGTGGGCTGGCGCGGAGATTGAGTGCCGATTGATCAGACCCCAGCGTTTCCACCAGCGTGTCATGCACAATCTTGACCACCATCTGGCCGGGCTTGATCGATTTTACAACATCTTGCCCAACTGCGCGTTCGCGCACTTTTTCGGTGAAGGTTTTGACAACTTCGAGCGCAACGTCAGCCTCAAGCAGCGCGCGACGCACTTCGCGCATCGCCACATCCACATCCTCAGCCGAAAGCGCACCGCGACCGGTGATCTTATCAAATATGCCAGAGAGGCGGTCGCTTAAAGTTTCAAACATCTTGATTCTACGTTCACTTCTTTTTTCTATCCTTCTCCCCTTGAGGGAGAAGGTGGCCCGAAGGGCCGGATGAGGGGTATGGCGGCCACATATTCCAATGGCCAGCATACCCCTCACCCGTCACTCACTTCGTGAGTGCCACCCTCTCCCTCAAGGGGAGAGGGAAAGACTAGCCCAAGCCACCACATCAAACGAAAAACCACCCGGGAGCGAAACTCGCTGCCGGATGTGGGCTTTATGCCTCCCGGGAACAAGTGCCCATTGGGCAAAAAACCTCGAGACGTTTGATAAGCGTCTTATGATGAGGGCCACATAGGGGAAGTGGGGGGAGAAGTCAAATCTAAGCCAAAATTAAACCTATTCGTTGGACTTCCATCTTTTTCGCCGTACCAGAATTGCGGCCAAACAGCATTCTATTGGTGTCCCCTCCCAAGAAATGGGGCGAATATCTTCCGGCCAAAGCAACATAGCATCTTCCACGCTGGAAGAGTAACGAGGAATCCTTATGGGAGCATCGTTATCCGCGACAAAACCGTCTAATGAGGGGAATCCATCAGCGTCATGTTCACCCACTAGAACACCAATAAATCTGTCTTCAATATGCATCAGCGCCTCCCAAATTGCAGAGTCAACAATCCAATTTGGTTCATTTAGTCGCCTAATTGTACGCAGGCACTCGTCAACGTTACGATTTCTGTATCTTATTTCACGCCTATCATAAAATGCTTCTAGCCAGTCGTCAGCCGCTTTGTTGTTCAGTTCGTAGGGCCAATCGAGCGAAAGGCCTGGTTTGATGGCTTTCAGAATGGCTTGTTGCGATTCTTTAGTCCCGTCGAACCATTCACCTCCGACATTGAAGTCTTTAACTTTGCGATGAATTGCTTTCTCGCGATTACCTTTCTCAGACAAAGCCAAGACAAGCTTAATTTGACACCGCTCTTCAACTTGGAGAGCAAGCCTTCGTTCCTCGGGATTAACACTTTGACCAATCTTTATAAGGCCAAACTCATTCTGCATGACATATAAGTCGGTGATATAGGTAGTTATGAAGCGATACAGCGACTTCTCATCTTGGGTTAGTGGCGACATTAATCCCCCTTTCGCAAACTTTATGATTAAAAGCCGAGACTTGCCGCAAAAGATATGCGGTCATGACTATAGCTGCCGGAAACCTGCTCATGCAGCGGCGACAACAATCCGAACGTCCATTGGACGAGTTTCACCATGTTCGATACGTTCAGCCAAAACACGCAAAGCAAGAGCCTCCGCTTTGCCCACCGCTTCCATTTTAGTCGCACCATAGGCCAACACACCTGCAAGCTCTGGCACTTCAGCAATCCAGCGACCGTCAGTTTCTTGCTCGGATTCAAATGAGATGTTCATTATTGTTCACTAGCACATTCCCCCCGCTCCGTCACCCCGGCGCAGGCCGGGGCCGGGCTTTCTTCTGTCTTCCCGTGTTTAAGCCCAATCCCGGCCTGCGCCGGGATGACGGTGTAAAGTGTGATGACGGGCTGAGGGAATTGACCAGAGTTGGTGGGCTTTTGAGAATCAGCTAAATTGAAGCATGTCGAAAAAACCTACCCAACCCATCCGCACCCTCACCACACCACCGCTCATCCTCGCGGGCCGCAACAAGACTTATAAGGTGGGCCCTGATCCCGCCATGAAAGAGCAGTGGGCGAGTTTTATGACGGACTTTGGCAAGATCGAGGGCCAAGTGGGTTTTGCCGCTTATGGCGTGTGCCATTCATTTGGTAGCGGGCTTATGGATTATCTGGTGGGCGTTGAAGTGAAAGATCCAGGCCAAGTGCCGGGCTATATGTACACCCTCACCATCCCCAAACGCAAAACCGCAGTGTTTCAGCATCAGGGCGATATTGCGGGGTTGCCTACAACTTGGGGGCGGATTTTTGATGAATGGCTGCCAGCGGCAAAACTGGAAGTGGCATCAGGCCCGCAGTTTGAAGTTTATGGCGAGGCATTTAACAATGGCGACGACCGCATTGAGATTTTCATTCCGGTGAAGTGACCTCGCTCTCTCCACGCAAAGCCATCGCGTGTGGCAAAGGCCCCCTCAGTCCTTCGGACAGCTCCCCCAACAAGTTGGGGGAGCGTGATATTTTTCGCCCTCCGCCCAGCTTGCTGGGGGAGGTGCCTGAAGGGCGGAGGGGGAGAAACAAAAACGCCACGGATGTTTCCACCCGTGGCGCTTCAATTCAATATCTAAAAACTAATTGCGATTGCCGAACAGACGCAGCAACGACAAGAACAGGTTGATAAAGTCGAGATACAATCTGAGCGCACCCATAATCGCCTTGTGGCCCATAACGGTTGAACCATCGCCTTCATAGTAGGTTTCCTTGATCGCTTGCGTGTCATAAGCGGTAAAGCCTGTGAAGATCAGAACGCTGATCACCGACAAAGCAAAGCTCATGGCCGATGACTGGAAGAAAATATTGACCAGTGAAGCCACGATCAAACCGATCAAGCCCATGAACAAGAATGATCCCATGCCTGTCAGGTCGCGCTTGGTTGTGTAACCATAAAGGCTCATCGAACCGAAGGTGACCGCTGTGATCAAGAACACGCGGGCAATGCTGGCCCC
>JANMWK010000072.1:0-16798 GCA_031393975.1 Hyphomicrobiales bacterium | reverse complement strand
GTTGAACTGGCCAATGTGAAAATGTCGATGAACCCATTTGATGAAATCGGCGTCGAAGAAGCCATTCGTCTCAAGGAAAAAGGCATTGCCACTGAAATCATTGCTGTCACGATCGGACCTGCGCAGGCGGCTGAAACTTTGCGCACCGCACTCGCCATGGGTGCTGACCGTGCCATCCATGTGAAACATGATGACTATGTGGAACCCTTGGGTGTGGCCAAAATTCTCAAAGGCATTGTAGATGCTGAAAAACCAGAACTCGTGATTCTTGGCAAGCAAGCCATCGATGATGATTGCAACCAGACCGGACAGATGCTTTCAGCACTTTTAGGCTGGCCGCAAGCCACAGCCTGTTCGAAACTGGAGCCTGGCCAGGGTGATGCGGTCATCACCCGCGAAATCGATGGCGGCTTGCAGACTCTCAGGGTGAAAATGCCCCTTATCGTAACGACTGATTTGCGTTTGAACCAACCGCGCTATGCCTCACTGCCCAACATCATGAAGGCAAAGAAAAAGCCGCTTGATGAAAAAACTCCGGCTGATTATGGTGCTGATGTGAAGCCGCGTTTGAAGTTGGTAAAAACTGAAGAACCGCCAAAGCGCCTTGCAGGTGTAAAAGTAAAATCCGTGGCCGAACTTGTAAGCGCCCTCAAAACAGCAGGAGCAATTTAATCATGGCTGTTCTTCTCATTGCCGAACACGACAATAACTCCGTGAAAGATGCAACGCATAAGGCCCTCACCGCTGCCGCTCAAATGGGCGGTGATGTTCATGTGCTGGTGGCTGGCAATAATGCTAGCGCTGCTGCCGCTCAAGCAGCAAAACTCACCGGTGTGAAAAAAGTGCTGCACGTTGAATCGTCAGCATTAGAGCGCCCGTTAGCCGAACCCATGGCCGCAACCATCGTGGCATTGGCAGGCGGATATGATCACATCGTGGCTGCGGCCACCACCAATGGCAAAAACTATATGCCGCGTTTAGCTGCTCTTCTCGACGTGATGCAAATCTCCGATATATCTGAAGTGAAATCCGCAGACACGTTTGTGCGTCTGATCTATGCTGGCAATGCCGTCCAAACAGTGCAGTCAACCGATGCTAAAAAAATCATCACCGTGCGAACGGCCTCGTTCACTGCGGCAGGCGAAACCGGATCAGCGGCAATTGAAAAAACCAATGCTGCACCCGATCCCGCACTCTCAACCTACGTGAGCGAAAACCTCACGCAGTCTGATCGCCCTGAACTCACTTCAGCAAAAATCATCGTCTCTGGTGGTCGCGGGATGCAATCTGGCGAAAACTTTGTGATGCTCGAGAAAGTGGCAAAGAAACTCAATGCTGCTGTCGGCGCCTCGCGCGCCGCAGTTGACGCAGGCTATGTGCCCAATGATTATCAAGTCGGTCAAACTGGCAAAGTTGTGGCTCCTAATCTTTACATCGCAGTTGGCATTTCTGGTGCCATTCAACATCTGGCAGGCATGAAAGATTCAAAAATCATTGTTGCTATTAACAAAGATGATGAAGCCCCCATCTTCCAAGTCGCTGATTATGGCTTGGTGGCCGATCTCTTTACAGCCGTGCCAGAGCTTGAAGCCGAACTCGGCAAGCTGGGCAAATAGATATTGAGTTAGAGGCGCAGACCGAAATGAAAATTGCTAAAGTTGGAATTATCGGTGCGGGGCAAATGGGGTGCGGCATTGCGCAAGTTTGTGCAGCGGCCGGTTATCATGTCGGCCTCAATGATGTGAGCGTCGAGCGTATTTCCGCTGGCCTTGGTAACATCGAAGCGGGCCTTTCTCGCCGTGTAAAATCTGGTAAAACCACAGAAGAAGCCAAGGCTTCAACACTGGCTCACATTTCGGCTGTATCTTCTTATGAAGGCTTTGCGGACTATGATTTGATCATTGAATCCGCCACTGAAAAAGAAGCCGTCAAACGCCAGATTTTTGAAGCCGTCTGCCCGCATTTAAAGCCTGAATGCATTGTCAGCACCAACACCTCATCTATTTCGATTACCCGCCTCGCCGCTGTCACCGGTCGCCCCGAACGCTTTATGGGCATTCACTTCATGAACCCCGTTCCAGTGATGGAGTTGGTGGAGCTAATCCGTGGCATCGCCACAGATGAAGGTGTTTTTCAAACCATCAATGATTTTTCCAAATCATTGGGAAAAATCACAGCAATTTCGGAAGACTTTCCAGCCTTCATCGTCAATCGCATTTTATTGCCGATGATCAATGAAGCAATTTATACGTTATATGAAGGTGTGGGCGGCGTTGAGGCGATTGACACCGCAATGAAGCTGGGCGCCCATCACCCGATGGGGCCATTGGAACTTGCCGACTTTATCGGCTTGGATACCTGCCTCTCCATCATGCAAGTGCTGCACGCGGGCTTGAGCGATTCCAAATATCGCCCCTGCCCATTGCTGGTTAAATATGTCGAAGCGGGATGGCTGGGCCGCAAAGTAAAGCGTGGCTTTTATGATTATCGCGGCGAAAAACCTGTTCCAACGCGCTAGGAGTGAGTCATGCCCAAAGGCTATTGGATTGCACAAGTCACCGTCACCAATCCTGATCAATATAAATTCTATGTCGAAGCGTCTCGTGCGGCCTTCGTTAAATATGGTGCTGTTATGTTGGCCCGCGGTGGCGCATTTGAGCAGATGGAAGGCACTGGGCACGAGCGCAATGTAGTGATTGAATTTCCAAGCTTCCAAGCCGCCAAAGATTGCTATGCCTCAAAAGAATATCACTTCGCCAAATCCAAGCGCAAAGATGCAGGCATTGCCGATATCACTTTGATCGAGGGCGTTGAGTGACACCCACATCAAATTTGCGCGGCATTGCCTTTATGTTGGCGGGTGCTGGAACTTTCGTTTTGAACGATAGCTTTATGAAAATAGCGCTGGCCGATTTACCACCCTATGAAGTGCTGGTTCTGCGCGGGCTATCTGGAACGCTTTGTGCGCTCGTATTGCTCGCCATCATGGGTGACGTAAGCAAACTCTTCTCGGCATTCAGTTGCTGGGTCTTTCTGCGGGGAATTTTGGAAGTGGGTGCCATTCTCACCTATATTTTAGCTTTGTCGCACGCCACCGTGGGCGACGTGACGGCCATATTCCAGATTACCCCCTTGCTGGTGATTTTAGGCATGGTCTTCATCCACCGAGAACAGTCTGTGCCTGCCCGATTGATTTTAGTGGGCCTAGGTTTTGCGGGGGCCATGTTCGTGGCTCAACCTGGCAGTGGCGCCACCTCGCCCTATCTCATGTTCGCATTTGTCACGGCCCTGTTTGCAGCTTTACGTGATCTCGCAGGCAGGCGCGTGACAACAGCGGTGCCCGCCTTGGCCGCAACCTTCATCACCATTGTGATGGTGATGTCGGCCAGTGGCCTTGTAGGTCTTGGAACCGAACAATGGCTTATGCCGAGCCCCAAACATATCATTCTCATGGCGGGTGCTGGCCTGTTCATGATGCTCGGTCACATGTTCACATTTCTGGCTTACCGCAACGCCTCCGCCCAAGCTGTGGCGCCGTTTTATTATGCCTTCATGATCTGGGCTGTAGTCTTGGGTTTCTTGATTTTCCGCGATATTCCAAACACGCTGTCGATCATCGGAATGACCCTCATTTTGTTGAGCGGGCTTGGCATTGTTTATATGGAAAACCGCATGAATTCGAAAGACCAAGGCTTGAATTTGGCCCCATAAACCGCCAAGGTCTTTCTCCGTCAAAGGAAGAGAAAGAATTCAGGCCATGCGCGTCACCATTGAAAGATCGGGCTTTTTAAAGGCCCTCAACCATGTGCAAAGCGTGGTCGAGCGCAGGAACACCATTCCCATTCTGTCCAACGTTTTGGTCCAAGCCTCTGGCGGTCAGGTGAAACTGACAGCAACCGATCTTGATATTGAAATTGTAGAATCGGTCGCCGCTGATGTGAGCCGTGAAGGGGCAGCCACCGTGCCAGCTCACATGCTGTACGATATTGTTCGCAAGCTGCCCGATGGCGCACAACTCGAAATAGAACAGGGGCCAGATTCAGGCCGCATTTCCATTCATGCCGGGCGCTCGCGTTTTGCCCTGCAAGCTTTGCCGCCCGAAGATTTTCCTGATCTTTCCAGTGGCGAGTTCGGCAACACCTTCACGCTTGCCACATCGGAACTCAAATTCCTCATCGAACGCACCCGTTTTGCAATATCCACGGAAGAAACCCGCTATTATTTGAACGGTATTTATCTGCATCAAGTCGCTGCAGGCGGTTTGCTGCGCGCAGTTGCAACTGATGGCCACCGTTTGGCCCAAGCGCAAATGTTTCTGCCCGCAGGCGCCACTGGAATGCCCGGCATCATTGTGCCGCGCAAAACCGTGCTTGAAATTGTAAAATTGATGGAAGGCGAAGAAGGCGAAGTGGAAGTTTCCATCTCGTCGGCCAAGATCAGATTTAACGTGGGCAAGTTGGTGCTGACATCAAAACTCATCGATGGTACCTTCCCGGATTATGAGCGCGTGATTCCGCGCAACAATGACAAGATTTTGGAAGCCGATACCAAGAGCTTTGCCGAAGCCGTGGACCGTGTATCCACCATATCCTTCGAAAAGAGCCGCGCTGTAAAATTGAATATCACGGCTGGAAAGCTCACGCTCACTGTCAACAATCCAGACTCCGGCTCAGCCGAAGAAGAGCTGGCTGTGGAGTATGATCGTGACCAAATCGAAATCGGGTTTAACTCGCGTTATTTGCTCGATGTTGCTGGTCAAGTAAAAGCCGCCACTATGCGCTTTGAACTCGCTGACTCAGGTTCCCCCACGGTGATCCGCGATCCCGATGACGCACATTCACTTTATGTGCTGATGCCAATGCGCGTGTGATAAACTGAGTTCGTGCATAACAGTTTTACTTTCGCAGTCACCCGCCTCACCCTCTCCGATTTTCGCAACTATGAAACTTTGCGGATCGCGCCAACGTGCCCGCTTATTGCTCTCACCGGCCAAAATGGCGCAGGCAAAACCAATGTGTTGGAAGCACTTTCCTTACTCATGCCCGGGCGCGGGCTGCGCGGATCGGCGCTCAATGTGATGGCACGTTTAGGCGGCTCAGCATCCTGGGCTGTGGCTGCCGATATTACTGTGCCCGAAGGTGAATTTAAAATCGGCACCAGCTATGAAGGTGATCCTCAGGCAGAGGACGGCGGCAGTTCAGGCCGCAACGCCATGATTGATGGCCAATTGCAGCGCAGCCCCGGTGGGTTATCCAATTACCTCAAAATGCTCTGGCTCACTCCGGCAATGGATCGCCTCTTTGCAGGCCCCGCCTCAGATCGTCGTCGCTTTTTTGATCGCCTTGTAATGAGTTTTGACAGCCATCACGGAGCCCGCGTTTCAGCTTTCGAAAAAGTCATGCGCGAGCGCAATTTTCTATTGCAAGACCCGCGCTGCGATTATACTTGGCTCACCAGCATAGAAGCCCAAATGGCCGAGCTTGCAATAGCCATTGCAGCAGCCCGCACTGAAGCAGCCGTGACCTTAGCGCGGCACTTTGCTGCCCACGCCGATGTGAGCCCTTTTCCTTGGGGCATTTTACAGCTTTTGGGCGAAATTGAGCAGCTGGTGGGTGCAATTCCAGCCGTGCAAGCCGAGGCTGAATATGCTATGATTCTCAAGGAGCAGCGCGCGGTTGACCGCGCCCAAGGACGCACGCTGAAAGGCCCGCACCGCACCGATTTTTCTGTGCTGCACGGACCAAAATCGCAAAGTGCAGAACTGTGTTCCACAGGCGAGCAAAAGGCCTTGTTGATCGGTTTAATTTTAGCGCAGGCCCGCGCTGTAAAAGAACTGGTGGGGGCAGCCCCCCTGCTGCTTCTCGATGAAGTGGCCGCACATTTAGATGTGCATCGCAGGCGCGGTTTATTCGAAGCGTTAACGGCTCTCGGCGTGCAAGCGTGGATGACCGGCACAGATATAAGTTTATTTGCTGAAGCGGGCGAAGCTTCGGTTCTCTATAACGTTGAACACGGCACGATTTTGGAAGTGAAGACCTAATGACCGACGAAGAACAAGCCAATGAAAAACGTGCCGAAGCGATAGCCAATTATGGGGCGGACTCAATTAAAGTTCTCAAAGGCCTTGACGCTGTGCGCAAGCGCCCCGGTATGTATATTGGTGACACAGATGATGGCTCAGGCCTCCATCACATGGTTTACGAAGTGGTCGATAACGCCATTGACGAAGCCCTTGCTGGTCATGCCACCCATGTCACAGTTACCCTTAATGCTGAAGGTTCTGTCACCGTCACCGATAATGGTCGCGGCATTCCAACCGACATTCACAAAGGCGAGGGCGTCTCTGCTGCCGAAGTGATTATGACCCAGCTTCATGCCGGAGGTAAGTTCGATCAGAACTCCTATAAGGTTTCTGGCGGTTTGCATGGCGTAGGCGTCTCAGTGGTCAATGCGCTTTCCGTGTCGTTGAAACTCACCATTCATCGCAATGGCCGCACGCACTTCATGAGCTTCACGCACGGTGATGCCGATGGGCCTCTTAAAGAAATTGGCGACGCTGAAGGCAAGCGCGGCACCGAAGTCAACTTCCTGCCAAGTACTGAAACTTTCACCAAAACTGAATTTGATTTCAGCACACTTGAACATCGTTTGCGCGAACTCGCCTTCCTCAATTCCGGTGTGCGCATTGTGCTCACTGATAAGCGCGGTGTGGAACCGCATGTGCTGGAGCTTTATTATGATGGCGGCATCGTGGCCTTTGTGCGTTATCTAGATCGCAGCAAGCAAGGCCTGATCAAAGCACCGATTATGATTTCCGGCGAGAAAGACGGGATCAGTATGGAATGCGCTTTGTGGTGGAATGACAGCTATAATGAGAGCGTATTTCCCTTCACCAACAATATTCCGCAGCGCGATGGCGGCACGCATTTAGCGGGCTTCCGCGGCGGCCTCACCCGTATCATCAACGCTTATGCGGTTGATAGCGGTGTGGCAAAAAAAGAAAAAGTTGTGATTTCCGGCGATGACGCGCGCGAGGGTCTTACGTGCGTGCTTTCGGTGAAAGTTCCTGACCCCAAATTCTCATCACAGACCAAAGATAAGCTTGTTTCCTCGGAAGTGCGCCCCGTCGTGGAAAGCCTCATCAACGAACAGTTGGGCGCTTGGTTTGAAGAACACCCGGCCGATGCCAAAACTATTGTCGGCAAAGTGGTGGAAGCCGCCGCGGCGCGTGAAGCTGCCCGCAAAGCCCGTGAACTCACCCGTCGCAAGGGTGCGTTGGATATGGCTGGAATGCCGGGCAAGTTGGCGGAATGCCAAGAGCGTGACCCGGCCTTGTGTGAACTCTTCATCGTGGAAGGCGACTCCGCTGGTGGTTCGGCCAAGCAAGCCCGTAACCGTGAAAATCAAGCCGTGTTGCCGTTGCGGGGTAAAATTCTCAACGTTGAACGTGCCCGCTTTGATAAGATGTTAGGCTCTGAACAAATCGGCACCTTGATCACTTGCTTAGGTACTGGCATTGGCCGCGATGAAAATGGCGACGGCTTCAATGTTGAAAAACTGCGCTATCACAAAATCATCATCATGACCGACGCCGACGTTGATGGTGCGCATATTCGCACACTGCTGCTCACCTTCTTCTATCGCCAGATGCGCGAAATCGTTGAACGTGGACACCTCTATATTGCTCAACCGCCGCTTTATAAAATCAAGCGCGGCAATTCTGAACAATATTTGAAAGACGATAAGGGTCTTGAAGTTAACCTCATTGACGTGGGACTTGAGGGCACGAGTTTAATTCTGGCGGATGGCAGCGAACGCGCTGGTCCTGATTTGCGTGTGATTGTGGAAGAAGCCTTGACCATTCGCGGCATTATTGAATCGCTGCATTCGCGTTACCCTACCTCAATCATCGAACAAGTGGCCATTGCGGGTTCGCTGAATCCTGACATCATTGGCACCCAAGAAAACGCGCGGGGTGCCGCAGAATATGTGGCCAAGCGGCTTGACATAATTTCTGATGAAACCGAACGCAATTGGCTTGGCACGTCCACAGCCGATGGTGGTTTGGCTTTTGCGCGCGAGTTGCGCGGCGTGAAAGAAAGTTGGCACATTGATGGCAAGCTGATTGCCTCACAAGATGCCATGCGCCTCGATAAAAAAACCCCGCATCTGCAGGAAATCTATGCCCGCACCGCCAAGTTGCGCCGCAAAGACTCTGAGGTCCAAATTCACGGGCCGCTCTCACTGCTCGAAAATATTTTCGCTAGCGGTCGCAAGGGCGTGTCGATGCAGCGCTACAAAGGTCTTGGCGAAATGAACCCGGACCAGCTCTGGGAAACTACACTGGATCCCAATGCGCGTTCACTTCTGCGCGTACGCGTGGCTGAGATGGATGATGCAGACGATTTGTTCACAAAGCTCATGGGGGATGTGGTGGAACCACGCCGCGACTTCATCCGCGACAATGCTTTGAACGTTGCTAACTTAGATGTTTAGAGAAGTTTTTGAACCGCTTTAACGGCGGTTTCAATATCAACCCTGCGGTCAAAGAGCTTGGTGCTTTTTTCTGAAGTGCCAAACCATGTCACATAGCCCTGCATCACCAATCGTTCGACAAGAAGCTTGCGATCGGTGGCGGGTTCAACCACGCCACTTCGAAAAATCCAATTCTCCGGCGCCTTCCTATAAAGCGATTCGATCAGTCGCTGAACCCCTGAAAGCCTATGCGGCAAGGCGTAAACTTGAACAGACTTTCCAGCCACTAAAGCATCTGCCAACATCGAAACACTATCACTTGTGACAATGACGGATGAAGCTTCAGCGATTAATTGCACATAAGGATTTTCAACACCCGGGTGCCATTTAAAGACGCGGTGGGGTTCGCCAAACCCTGCTGCAAATATATCTGTCAGGCTCGAACGAGTACGTGGACTCGTCACAATATCCAGCGGCTGATTCAATTGTTTTAAATCTTTAACCAATTGGCGTGCAGCCCTATCATTAAGCTGATCAGGGGGACTGGTCGCACCAACTAAAACAGCAACACGATTTTTAGTGGGCGAAATCTGCGAGTTTTTGGCAGTCAGCGGCAAATTTATTTCGACAACATTCGACGCGGCGGGCAGTCGATATTGAACCGTCGAAAGCACAAGATCGAAGTCTCGCGTCGAGCCGGAAGGCCGCGCCAGACAAATAACTTTGAGTTGGCCACCAGAGCGTTGCTTCAAGCGACGCGCTACCACGCTGGACAGCGCTTCGGCACACATCAGGAGTTTAGGCCACGGGCGCAGCAAAGAATCAGATTGAGTTTTATCAAAAGTGAAATTTGCTAAAGGAGCATAGAAGGGTTTGCCGAAAACCAGTTTCTTAACCACATAGGGCAACCCTAAAGCCTTGGCCAATTCCAGCATCTGGTTTAAATCGCCAAGTCGTCGGTGCCATAAAATCCAGATCACAGACCAGTACTTTTTTCATTCGCAATACGCAAAAAACTATCAACCAATTTTTCCAAAATCACATCCCAATTGAAGGTCAATGCACGGTTGCGAGCCGCACCTCCCATCGTATTTCGCAATTGAGAATTCTGCGCCAACGCAGCGATGCGTTGAACAAATCCAGAGCTGTTTTGGGTATCTTGCGAATAACCCGTCACCCCATCTTCAACCAACGAATTACTGCCCGATGCATCAGCACACACCGTTGGAAGTCCACTTGCCATGGCCTCCAGTGTCACATTGCCAAATGTCTCACTTTCGCTTGGAAAGAAAAAAATGTCAGACGAAGCATAAGCGCGGGCTAAATCTTCGCCAGTCAAAAAGCCGGCAAAAATTGCATCTGGCAAGGCATCCCGCAATTGTTGTTCTTCAGGACCGCGGCCCACGATCAGAGTTCTAAAACTGATATTTTTAGATGCAAGCTGTTGCAACACGTCTACTACTAGGCCTGTGTTCTTCTCTTTCACCAAACGGCTCACAAAAGTGACAATAACGTCCTCATCAGAAACCCCAAGACTCCGCCGCCATGCCATCGAACGCTTCACCGGACTAAACAAATCACTATCAATGCCGCGCCCCCACACTTCCAAGTTTGTGGCTATGCCCTGCTCACGCAAAATATCTGCCATCGATTGCGAAGGCGGATAGACTAGGCGGCAGCGTTGATAAAACCGCCGTAAATAATTGCGTCCCCAGTTTTCAAGAAAACCTAGGCGGTAAAATTTAAGATAAGTATCAAGCCGTGTATGATAAGACGCAACCGCCGGAACACCCATATCTTTGGCCACCGCTAAAGCGCGATGGCCCAGCCTGTCTGGCGCCGCCAGCAAGAACAAATTGGGTTTGAAATCCTTCAATCTCTGCTGCTTTGATTTTGGAAAGCCCAGCGCAAAACGGTATTCGGTGTGAAACGGCACCGGAACCGAAGGTACCGAAACCAACTCACCAACATGCGGCATGGCAGGCACCTTTGCCGTCGGCGCAAACACTAAAACCGCAATGCCGCGCTTTTCGAGATAGGCAACCAATCTATTCAAGGTGATGGCCACACCATCTCGAATATAATCATAATTGCCCGTAAACAGCGCAAGGCGAAGCTGCTGGGCCGAAATGTCACTCATGCAGCGACTTTTTTCAAATCGGGCACCCGGGCCATAACATCGAAGGCATCATGGCGTACATAATTCTTGGCCATGGCGTCTTTCAACATTTCAGCCGTCACCTTGCCTTCATCCAAACACTCTTTCAGCAAACCAAAAAACAGGTTCTCTTGATTGATGTCGGGGTGGCGATGATATTTTCCCAAAAATGCGTGCTCCCCAAAAAGCTTGCGACGCAATTTCATAATTTGGCCAATTACCGGCACAAATTCCGTCGGTGTATAATCAACGCGAAGCCCCGTTTTCCAAGGTTGCGTTCGGCGATGCGTGTTATGAACCATGCGCGTTTGGGCGTTGAGCTTATCGAAATCATTCCACTCATTTTCAAATGTGCCAATAGTATCCCTGTCTTCCATCAGAAGCGACATCCATTTGTGATAGTCGCGTTTGCCTTCGAACAATTCGTTGAAACCTATTTCAACATCCCAGTGTTTGAGCTTAGCGCAATCCAACAACATGACTGATGTGGCAAAGGCCCCATTCTTAAATTTAGAACCGCGACACATGATCGATTTGCCGCCCATATCGCGGCTCAAAAGTTCCCACACATCAGAAACCGCAAACACATCGGGATCAACAACCAAAGCACGGCCTTCGTAGCCCATTAATCCTGGCGGCAGGAACCGTGTGATCGTGAAGGACTGCAGATCCTCATTCAGCCACAGGCGCTTGTCGCCATGACGCATATAGTTCTGACCCTCACGCGCCTGAAAATAAGGGTAATCTTCCTTATGCATCACACTCACGTCAAACTTCTTAGCATGGGCGGAATTCCGCTTCATGCTATGCGCCGAAACAATGGCCCCAATAGCTTGCTTGGCGTTGGTTTGGATGAAGATGTGTGGACGTTTAGAAGCCGCTTTGGCCATGTTAATTCCGTTTAGTTAGACTTCATTCATTTATCATGACTTGATGTGATGTCAAATATTGACAATTGCAAGGTTGAACAGTGTCCTGATACAAGGCGACATAATCCATGACCCACATTCCAAAAGTCTGGCTGCTGGCCAGCCCCCACACCGGGGATAATACGCAGCTCAAAGCACTGGCTGAAAATCTTGGCTGGCCTTTTGAGACTAAAAATCTGAGTTACAATCCCGGCCACACTCTGGCACGGCTGAGTGTGGGCGCAACTGTCTGGGGCCTCACAAAAGAGGCGCGAAGCCAGATTGTTGCCCCGTTTCCTGACCTCGTCTTAAGCGCTGGCCGACCGACCGAAGCCGTAGCGCTTTGGATCAAAAAATTCGGCAATCCCAATATAAAGCTTGTGGTCGTGGGAACACCATGGGCCAGCCTTGATAATTTTAATCTGGTGATTACAACTCCGCAATATAGCCTACCCGACCATCCCCATGTGTTACAAAATCAACTGCCGATGCATAAAATAAACGCCGATAATTTAGTGACGGCGGCAAGAATCTGGCAACCCAAACTGGCCCATTTGCCGCGACCATGGACCACAGTTTTAGTAGGCGGAGCGAGCGGCCCTTACACGTTTACAGCACAGGCAGGAAAGCGCCTCGGGGCCCAAGCCAACGAACTGGGCGGTTCGTTGCTAGTCAGCACCAGTGCCCGCACACCGACGGATGTGGTGAAGGCACTTCAAAGTGAAATCAAACTACCAAATTATTTTCATCAGTGGACAAAGTCAGCACCCGAAAATCCATTCTTAGGATTTTTGGCTCTGGCCGACCAATTCATTGTAACAGCCGATAGCATCTCAATGCTGTCGGAAACCTGTTCAACTGGAAAACCGGTCTTGTTGTTTGATATCGAATCTGATTCCTTTGCGATGCGCGACAGAGGTGAAAAAATTGCTTGGCTCGGTCGAAACTTAAGTACGACGGCCTTCCGCTTTGCCATGCGGCTGGGTCCACCCCATTGGTCACGCGATTTACGTGTGGTGCATCAACAGCTTTTAAACGCAGGCCGCGCCAACTGGCTTGCCGAAAAAGTTTTCCCATCTGCAACCGCAATTAGAGCCCAAGACCTTGACCGCGCCACCTCTCGCGTCCGCCAGCTGTTTGATTTATGACGTCGCCATGAGTTTTTCTTTCTTCGATCCAGTGAAGCGCGCAATCGGGCTTGGTAAAAAATGGTTTCTGAACCATGCCGAATATTGGGTCTATGATTTGGTGGGCCTGCCCATGGCACTCCGCCACTTTAGAGCGAGCTCCACTACAACCAGATCCGCCGCAAGCCTACTTCATAACTTATATGGCCGTAATTTCTGGCGCTTGCCGTTTGGTCCATTGCGCGGGCTTCTAACAATTTTTTTATGGCCGCTTGCTCTCATCATCGCCGTTACCGTGTTCACAGTGTGGAATGGTGCCGCGATCAGGCAGCGCACTGGAGTTTCAGTTCACGCCCAGATCATCGGCCAAATCAGAATGGCGGTCCATCAATCCATAGCCCCCTTCTGGTTTTATATGTTTGAACTTTACGACAAGAACCGCAGCGCCTTCGCTCCGCTCTATTTGATGGCGCACGAAACCATTGGTCCGGCCTTTACAGCGCTGCAGCCCCAACAAGGCGTCGATCAACTGCAAGATAAAGTATGGTTCGCCAAACATTGCAGGGACTGCAATATACGCGCTGTCCCAGTTTATCTCTATCTGTCGGCAGGTACTATTCTTCCAGCACTTAGTCAAAATAAAAGCCTTCCCAATGAAGACCTCTTCGTAAAACCACGCCAAGGCAATGGCGGGCATAATGCCGAACGCTGGGATTATATCGGCCAAGATATGTATCAAAATAGCTCCGGCGAGAAATTTTCAAAATCGGACTTATTGGCAAATCTATTGGCGCAATCCTTGAAAGATGATTTCATTATTCAGCCTCGTCTCGTCAATCATCCAGCACTGGCTGATATCAGCAATGATGCCTTGTCGACGGTCCGTGTTCTCACCTGCCGCAATGAGCAGGGGGTGCCGGAAGTAACCAACGTGGCGTTTCGCATGGCGGTGGGCGGCAATTCGGTTGTCGATAATTTTCATCAAGGTGGTTTGGCCGCACCCGTGGATATTAAAACCGGAGCCATTGGTCAGGCTTCCGACATTGGCATAAAACCCGGCATGGGTTGGCGGGACGTTCACCCCGTCAGCGGCGTACGCTTTAAAGATCGCATTCTGCCAGATTGGCAAACCGTGCTTGATCTTGCCTGTAATGCCCATAAAGCATTTCCCCAGCGCATCATGGTCGGTTGGGATGTCGCCATGTTGAAAGATGGCCCGATGATTATTGAAGGCAACGGCAAGCCCGATCTTGATATTCATCAGCGCGTTGAACGAAGACCACTGGGCGACCAGCGCATTGCGGAATTAGTAATTTTCAACCTGCATCAAGTGCTCAACAAAAAGGACCCCCGAGGGACCCTTTTTTAGTTCTCTTCTGAAAATCAATTAATGGGTTGGTATTAAAACCTCGGTTCCATTGCCGCCATTTCCAGCAACGGTCCACAAGCCATTCAAAGTGCCATCTGCTGCAACTTTATATATGACTAAGCCCACAATATCGGCCATTTTATAGGCCGCTGCAAAGCTGTCATCATTGCGCATACAAATGCCGTCAGACGTTGAGCTGCCGGTTACCCAATGAATCTCGCACGTGGTTTCAGAGGTCAAGGTGATGGTGGCTTCACCGGAATAAGTGGTGCCATTGATGTTGGTCCCCTCCACTTTATAATTGCCACCGATCGACACATTTTCAGCATGAGCCGAAATTGTGAGAGCCATTGCAAATACACAGGTCGCCAGAAGTTTCTTCATCATATCCTTCACTCTTATTTTGTGGCCTTAGGAGTCAAAATCATAATGATCTGGCGGCCTTCAAAGCGTGGTTCCATTTCCACCTTGGCAATCTCCATGGTGTCGGCTTTCACGCGGTTCAAAAGCTTATGCCCCAGTTCCTGATGGTCCATTTCACGACCACGAAAACGCAGCGTCACTTTCACTTTGTCGCCTTCGCCGAAAAAGCGCATCGCAGCTTTCAGCTTCACGTCATAATCATGATCATCGATCATCGGGCGCAATTTAATTTCTTTAATTTCAATCACGCGCTGTTTTTTGCGCGCTTCAGAAGCCTTCTTCTGTTCTTGGAATTTGAACTTTCCAAAATCGAGAATCTTAGCAACCGGAGGCTTGGCATCGGGCGATATTTCAACTAGATCAAGATTGGCCTCTTCAGCCATAATCAACGCTTGCCGGGTTGGCACCACGCCGACATTATTGCCATCAGCATCGATCAAACGCACTTCGCGGCTGTCAATGCGGTTATTAATCTTGTGGGTTTCTTCCTTAGGGGCAGGTGTGGCACTGCGAATAGGTGCCGTTTTGCGTGGAGGTATGCTCAAGTGGGGTTAGTCTCCTTGGTTAATCGCCAGCATCAGCAATCAATTGCGAATCCAGCGAGGTTTCATTAGCAGAGATGATAAGTTTGCATAAGGGGCATTCGCAATGGCTCAAACAGCCTTCGACGATCATCTCTCCGGCACCAGTCTGGCCTACCGGAACGACGGGGGAACCGATGAGTTGGGCCTCACCGGCTTTTTCTGGCTGGGAGGATTTAAATCCGCCATGACCGGAACCAAGGGCGAAGCGCTGGCTGATTTGGCCAGAGCAACCAGACGCACCTGTTTACGGTTCGACTATTCCGGCCATGGCGAATCTGCAGGTCTATTCACTGACGGAACTATCTCAGCTTGGCTCGAACAAGCCACTCATATGTTTCTCGCTTACACCAAGGGCAGGCGCATCATTGTAGGGTCATCAATGGGCGGCTGGCTGGCCCTCCTTTTGGCCAGGCGTTTGCAAACCGAAGATAAAGCAGCCTTTCGCCGTATTGCTGGAATGGTGTTGATCGCCCCTGCAACCGATATGACCCAAGACTTGATGTGGAATGAGTTTGGCCCTTTAGAAAAACAAGCCATCACCGAAAGTGGCGTTTATATGCGACCTTCGGATTACGGCGCGCCTTATCCTATAACCTCTCGTCTCTTGGCTGATGGAATGCAACACATGCTATTTCCAGAAGGGCTGAATCTCCCATTCCCCATCCGCATTCTTCAGGGTTCAAAAGATAAGGATGTGCCACCAGCCCATGCGGTAAAAACTTTTGAAGCGTTGCAGGGCGCCGACGTAACCCTCACTTTCATCAAAAATGGCGATCACAGATTATCAACGCGCGGGCAAATTCAATTGATCAAAGAAGCTGTGTTACGTTTGGCCGAACGCGCCGATGGCATTGAAATTTAGAGATCAAACTGTTCGACACAGATAAGCATTTTATCTTCTGAAGTCACAACCTGCTCCATCTTCATGCAAGTATCCGGCGAACTGCGATAAAGGCGACACTCGGCACAGGTACCAAAGCGGGCCCGGTTTTGGCACTGGCGTTCATGATCTAACAATTCCAAAACGCCACGGGAAAATCACTTTTTAGTTTTGCGCTCAAGTTTTCAATTGATGTTTCTAAAGGACGCAATGCATCCCACTGCGCTGGGTTTGAACCCGAAGCATGACTAACGGCGCGTGAAAGCCGAGCCAAGCGCTCGAACTGCGCCAAAACCTTCACCGCCGAAACTTTCTCAGATTTGGTTTTCTTGGCCATCCCGCTCACGCTGCCATGACCCATTCATCCGAGCAAGACCCCAAAAATTAAACCATCACAATAGCTTGAACAAACAGGCCTGTTAGTATAGGCAACGCCTCATTGCGCCCCACATAATGGTTCCAGCGGGGCCGCAGACTTCTGATGCGGAAGGATGGCCGAGTGGTTTAAGGCACACGCCTGGAACGCGTGCGTAGGTTAATAGCCTACCGAGGGTTCGAATCCCTCTTCTTCCGCCAAAACATCGTCATAAATTAATGAAATAATTCAGTAATTTATAGTTAACCATTGTTTTGCCCCACAGTCTGCCCCACACGATAGACAAATTTTTAAGAGTTTAGGAGACTCATTTGCCACCGAATGAATTATCTAATTGCGGGCAACCCCAACTTTACTCTTGCAAGTCTGATTTGTGGATCACAGGTCTCCAGTAGACTGCCTATTAAAACGGTTGCAGGACCGAAAGTCCACTCTTCGGAATGTTTCAGATATCTTGCATCAATCATTTGAGACATAATTTGTTCGTTCATACCTGTT
>JANMWK010000005.1:0-4067 GCA_031393975.1 Hyphomicrobiales bacterium | reverse complement strand
AGGGGCTTTCTCAACGGCAACGCCGACCATATGCGACGTAGTCTTAATTTTCAGTGCGCCGAAAAGATCAAGAAGACGTGGCATCCCCTCGCGCACCCCATATTGATACCACGTGGTCGTCGGGTAGTCGCGAAACCCGGGTTTCAACTGAAAGCCATCGAGCGGACTGGGTGCACCAGCGTCTGGCTCGCCACCGGCTTCCAGCTGCATCGATATCGATATGACCAATCGAATGCCATCCGGCCAGAAGTCCGTGCTGCGTATCATCACATTATTCCTCATCAGATCACGATGCGGCAACCTCAGCACGCGTGAAAGAAATTTTCAATAGTCCTTGAAAACTTTTTACAAAGGTGCTTAAACATGGCAATATCAGCAGGGCCCTATTAGAAAAAAACTCTTAAATGTTCTATTAATAAATGGCTTAAAACACTTCTAATGTAAACATTTTCTCATCTTGAAACTGAGAAGGAAGTTTTCAACTTAGTTGCCTTAGCTGAAGCAAAGCCGGGTTGATTGCTCGCAAACTGATGGAGTGAAAGAGATGCCAATTCCCGGAATTCAAGGCATGGAACATGTGGGTCTCACAGTTCCAAACTTGCAAGAAGCCTGTGATTTTTTTGAAAAGATTCTCGGTGCCGAAGTTTTGTTCTCCGCTGCCACCGACTTCCGAAATGATGACAGCAACTGGATGACCGATCATCTCAACATTCATGCGCGCGCAGTGGTCAAGGAATTCCGCTATGTGCGCCTGGGCAACGGCACAAATTTGGAGCTGTTTGAATATTCATCGCCCGACCAGAAAACTGTGCTGCCGAAGAATTCTGACGTCGGTGGATATCATCTCGCGTTTTACGTTGACGATATTTACGCTGCGGTGAAATATTTGAGTGACAACGGCGTGAAGGTTCTCGACGTGCCAACAGTTTACACTGAAGGGCCAAACATCGGCCTCACTTGGTGTTATTTCATGGCACCTTGGGGCTTGCAGCTCGAAGTGGTTTCAGCGCCGACAGGCACGAACTTTGACAAGGAGGCCAAAAAAGCGGGCCGCCGCCGCCTGTTCGATCCAAGCCGCGCCAAGGAAACACTCATCTAGTTACGTCCCATTATTTCTTCAGCAATGAGAGAGAAAAATAAACATGCCACTTGTCACAATGGGTCCCATGCTGAAGCGCGCGCAGTCCGCCCGCTATGCGATCGCCGCTTTCAACATGATTGACTACAATTCCGTGCGCGCTATCATTGATGGTGCAGCGGAACTGAACGCACCTATTATTGTGCAAGTCTCTACTAAGACAATCAAACATTGGGGTTTCCAGCCCATTGCATCGTGGGTGAAACAACTGGCGGGGAATGTTGACATTCCAGTGGCATTACATTTGGATCACTGCTCGGACCTCAAGATCATTCAGGGCTGCATTGATGCCGGTTGGACTTCGGTGATGTTTGATGGATCGGCTTTGCCCTATGCTGAAAACGTGAAGAAAAGCCGCGAGGCTTATGACATGGCCACTGCTGCAGGTGTTGGACTTGAAGCTGAAATTGGCGCCATTGGGGGCGTTGAAGATGATAAGTTTGTAGCCGAAGACAAGTCCATCCTTGCTAATTTTGATGAGTGCGTTGCTTTCTGCAAGGAAATGCCGAAACTCGCAGTGTTTGCACCTGCGATTGGCACGGCGCATGGCTTTTATGCCGGTGAGCCCAAGATTGCCTACGAACTCTTGGATCGTATCACCTCGATGATCGACATCCCAATTGCGCTGCACGGCGGCACAGGTCTGACTGAAGAGCAGTTTCATCGCTGCATCGGCGCTGGGTGTGCCAAGGTCAATATTTCAACTATGCACAAGAACCGCTTTGTTGAAGGCTTCGTTGGTGTGCGTGAAAAAAAGCCTAAAGAAGCAGAGCCGCTGCCCTTTATCCAAGCCCAATATGAAGCAATGAAAGGTGACGTGCGCGACATGATCCGCATTTTTGGCAGCGAAGGCCGCGCCAATCACGTAGCTGGCAAATTGTGAGGCAGCGATGCAAGCCTTAATCTTCGACTGTGACGGCGTCCTTGTTGACACTGAACGTGACGGTCACCGCGTGGCATTTAACGAGACATTTCGCCAACTCGGCTGGCCGACGAATTGGTCGGTTGAGCGCTACGGAGAATTGCTGACGACGGCAGGTGGCAAGGAAAGAACGCGTCGCCATTTTGACGAAACCGGCTGGCCCTTTCCAGAATCCGAACGTGACGCGCAGATTGCGATGTCGCACAAAGTCAAAACTGATCTGTTCATGAAACTGATAGAGTCAGGCAAATTGCCGCTGCGCCCCGGCATCAGTCGTATTGTTGATGAAGCGATTGCAGCGCGTTTGAAAATCGCTGTCTGCTCTACCTCAAACGAACGGGCTGTGCAGGCCGTGGTGGATGTGATGCTCGGCAAGGAACGCGCCAAGCATATTACGGTGTTTGCAGGCGATGTTGTGGCGAAGAAAAAGCCGGATCCCGCGATCTATTTGCTTGCTGCAGACACATTAAAACTCGATCCAGCAAAATGTGTGGTGATCGAAGATTCTAACAATGGACTGCGCGCGGCTAAGGCAGCAGGCATGAAATGCTTGGTCACTGTGTCATCCTACACGGGCGACGAAGATTTCAGAATTGCTGATCGTGTTGTGCCTGATCTTGGCGATCCTCCGGGTCACGTTGTTTCTCTTTCAGACCTGATGCAGCTGGTTCGTTAAATCGACATTGCCTAATTTTTGTTTGATCCAAGCAAGTAGTAACGCTCAAGAGCCCTGCCGGTAGCCTTAAGGCTATCGCGTGCTTTTTCGCCGGATCGGAACAGCACGCCTAAGTAGATGAGTTCGATCAGAAATAACTGGCAAATGCGTCCCTCAAGAAAGTCGCCGTAAAGCGGTTGTTCAATTAAATTATGCCACGTGATGAGTTGGATTTCTGCGGCCTTTGCGACCGGAGAATTGGGATCGCTGGTAATGGCAATGGTTTTTGATCCCTTGCTGCGAGCTAAGCTCAATGCCGACACGACAGTTTCGGTCTGTCCCGTGTGCGAAATACCGATCATGGTGCGCGTTGGATTCATGGTTGCGGCAGCGGCAATCTGCGTATAACCATCGCGGTAGCTAATGGCATCTATGCCAGCTTTCAAAAGCAGATGCACCGCTTCGTCGCAAACGGATGCAGCGCCACCCACACCCACAAAGACTGTAAGCGATGCTTCCCTCACAGCGTTCACTGCTTTTTCAAGACGATCTTCGTCGAGCATACGGTGGGTTTCGCGAAGTGACGACGTCAATGTGAGCAACAACTTCTCGCTCAGTGTAATCATCGCATCTGATTCATTTAGGCCCGTGGGAAGGTTGTCGTATTTTATCGTACGTGCCGACTCCTGAGCCACGGAAAGCTTCAAGTTCGGGAAACCACTATAACCAAGAGCCCGACTGACACGGCTAACAGTGGCCTCACTGATACCCAAATTTCGAGAAAACTCGGTAATCGAAGAATCAATACGCGTGCCGGCGTTGTTGCGTAGGTAGTCGGCCACTATTCTTTCGGCAGGCCGCAGATCACCGTAATGGGTCTGAATACGTTGCAAGAGATCGCTACGTTCAGTTCCTGAAAATTCAGGGTTTCCGTCGCTGTTGTCGTCGGCGCTTTTATCCATTCCATTCTCACTTGACCACAATTTTATTGCGTTCCCAAACATGGCCTAGTTTTGCAGCAGCCAGTTGGGAGTTTAACCAAAGATCAGCGCATTAGCAATGACAGGTAAATAATTTTCAAACTAAGAAGAAAATTTTCTCGACAAGTGTTGCGAGCTGTAGTAATTAAAACACTATTAAATACAGACTTTTGGAGAAAAAAAGAAAATGACTAAAGAGTCACCCAAAGGAAATGTGCATTCAAAAGAGCTTTTGGAAAAACTTTTCTTCACGGCTTACTCGATTCGGGTATTTGAAACCGAAGGCATAAAACTTTATAGACAAGGCCTCATCAGGGGCTATTTCCACCCTTATTTGGGCCAAGAAGGGATTGCCACCGGGGCCTGCGCGGC
>JANMWK010000169.1:0-31333 GCA_031393975.1 Hyphomicrobiales bacterium | reverse complement strand
CGGCCCCAAATATTCTCACCCATGCGGCGGTCAATTTTATACTTGGCGTCTAAACGCTTTGTCATTTACGGTTCTCCAGAACAATTGCGATGGAACCCACCTTCCTAGCCACCAGTTTCCCAGCCGACAGACGCATTGAAGCGTCACAGGTAAGCAAAAACAGGGCAAAGGCCCTGCTGATGTCGCGGGTGATAGGCGAAGTGGGCAGGGATGTCAAACCCGAAGAAAGGGATCTCATCCGCCCCGTTGGGGCACCTTCTCCAAGGGAGAAGGGCAAAACATTTAGCGCACTGCATAAATTCACCCTTCTCCTCTGGAGAAAGTGGCCGAAGGCCGGATGGGGTCCCTAAAGGCCATAAATTGCTACCTTCTAGTTACCAATGTTCAAAGAATATTGCTAAATACGCCATTTCGAGCCTCAAGGCTTTGCGCTGTTCGATTGCTGGTCTAACTCTACTTCCGACCACTCATCGACTGCCAAATAAAAGAGTAAAGATAGCAACAACATGCAGTACAAACCCCAACTTCCAAAACCAGATCGTACATAGGTCTACGCATTTCAATCTCATCGAAACGGCGCATTCTTTGCGTGTTGCTCCATTGCAATGGCATTGGCTTGGGCGAAGGTGAAGGTGCCGCCGAACAGGGCGCGGCTGGTGATGACGCCGGTGATATTAGGCAGATAAGACAGCGTTGAAATATCGTCGAGGCTTTTCACAACGCCACTTACGATGACAGGCGTTCGGATTTTTGCAGCAAGAGTTGCAGCATGAGACATGGTGCTGTCGGGAAAATCCTCATCGCGGTCAATATCGGTAAACACAATTGCCGCCAGTGCAACGTCCTTAAACTGCAGCGCAAATTCGACCGGCGTAAATGTGGTCGTCGTTGTCCAGCCATCCACCACCACAAAGCCGCCGCGCGCATCAATGCTCACCACAACAGCATCCGGATAGGCAGTCGCCGCCACCTTCACAAAATGCGGATATTTAACTGCAGCGGTCGCAATCACCACGCGGCCGGCACCCGCATCCATCCAGCTGTGAACCTTTTCGATAGACCGAATCGCTCCGCCCACCTGAACCGAGCAGCCTACGTTGCGGATAATTTCTTTGATGAGATCGGTGTTATCACCATCGTTAAACACCGCATCAAGATCAACAACATGCAACCATTCGGCCCCTTGAGCCGCAAGATCATGGGCGGCCTCCACTGGGTCCACATCATAGATCAGCGGGCTATCAATCCGGTTGCGAATCAAATTGACGAGCCGACCTTTACGCAATTCCAGATCAGGATAAATAATCATGAGGTAACTCCCTGCTCTTGCTAAGGAGTGAAGCTTGCTCTCAAACTTTAAAGTTGAAAAGGGGGATTAGACTGGCAAATCCAAAACCTCATGGCGCGGAAAACCCATGGCGCCATAGGCCGTGAGTGTTTCCGAAGCCTCGCCGCGCGCCGATGTTAAAATCACTGTGCCTTGAGCCGGAACATCCTCATCCATTTCATGCAGGGGAGTTTCCTCCGCCACATCAGCCACGCGCCGAGCAATGGCGGATGATGGGTCAATGTAAATCACAGGCCACGGGGCCACTTCGGCGATCTCATCCGTCAGAAGCGGATAATGCGTGCAGCCCAACACAACCACATCAGTGCGACCACCATCACGCTTGCGAAATACCGGAGCTACTTCATCTTTCAACTCTTCCATATCCACTTTGTGTCCACGCAATTTCTGCTCGGCAATTTCCGCCAATCTTGGGGCCCCATGTAAAAACACTTTGCAGTGAAACGCATAGGTGTGAATGAGCGAATGGGTGTATTCGCGGTTCACGGTACCCGGGGTGGCGAGCACGCCGATGATGCCGGATTTGGTTTGCGCGGCCGCTGGCTTGATCGCCGGAACCGTACCCACGAACGGCACTTTATAAGCATCGCGCAATGCGGCCATGGCAATGGTGGAGGCGGTATTGCAGGCGATCACCACCACATCAGGCTTCACCCGGGCGATGAGTGCGCCCAATACTTTCACAATGCGGGTCCGCAACGCATCCTCTTTCCATGCGCCATAAGGAAAGCCCGCATTGTCGGCCGAATAAACCAAATGCGCATCAGGCAATTGCTTGGCCACGGCACTGGCCACCGTCAGCCCGCCCATGCCTGAGTCAAACAATAGAATGCGTGGTTTAGTCATCACGTCCCTCTTTGCGCCTGATATGCATTCTAGTCAGCGAAGAAATAATGCCGCGTAAAGACTTCACCTCTTGGATTGAGAGTTGCGCTTTGGCAAACATGTTGCGAATGTTACGCATCACTGTGGGGCGCTTTTCAGGCGATTTGAAGAAACCTGCCGTGGCTAACTCCTCTTCCAAATGATCATACATACCGTAAAGAATTTCTTTCGAAGCAAGCTCACTGCCCGGCATCCGCAGTCCCGGCCCCACAAGGGCGTCCAGTTCCGCAGTACCCTGCCCCAGCGATTTGGCCAGCGGCTTGAACCACTCATAGCCCAACAGCAAAACCGCCTGCGCTATATTGAGCGAGGCATAAGCCGGATTGACGGGCGCGGAAATAATCACATCCGCTTTGGAAATTTCATCGTTAGAAAGCCCCCAACGTTCACGTCCAAACAAAATGGCAATCTTCTCACCAGCGGCAATGCGCTGGTGCATATCAGCTGCCGCCTGCTCCGGCGTCATCACCTCTTTCACCATGTCGCGCGGTCGCGCTGTGGTGGCATAGATGAAGTTGAATTCGCGCAAACCATCCTCCAGCGAATCGTGGATGGTCATAAATTCCACCGTCTCGGCAGCGCCGGATGCAGCCCCCACCGCCTTCTCACGGTCCCAGCCTTCACGTGGAGTAATCAACCGCAAATCCATCAGGCCAAAATTAGCCATAGCCCGCGCTGCCATGCCAATGTTCTCACCCAACTGCGGGTTAACTAACACCACCGAAGGTGAAGGACCAAATGTCATTTCACGAGTCTTGTCAGTACCAGCCACTAGGTTGGTCCAGCCAATTTCCGCGCATCGCGTAATTTTGGGAACATGTAACTCCAAGCCCCTGCAACAAGCATCGTTCCAACACCACCAACCACCACCGCCGTCACCGCGCCAAAGGCAGCAGCAGCGAAGCCCGCTCGCGCCTCACCCAGTTGGTTGGAAGCTCCAATGAACACATTGTTGACGGCATTGACACGGCCCCGCACCGCATCGGGAATCCACAGCTGCATCAGCGTCTCCCGCACATAAACGCTGATCATGTCAAACGCCCCATAAAGCGCCAGTGCCAAAATTGAGAGCCAAGGCCAAACGGAATAACCGAACACCACAACGACCAAACCAGATAGCCCAACCGTTATAAATAAAATCTTGCCAGCGTGATCCTTAATGCCAAACTTAGAAAGCCATAGCCCAACGGCAATCGCACCCACACCTGGCGCTGAACGCAGTAACCCCAGCCCCACCGAATTGAGATGTAAAATATCTGAAGCGTAAATCGGCATCAATGCCACAGCGCCACCGAGTAGAACTGCAAATAAATCCAATGAGATCGCTCCCAAAACAATCGGCTCACTTAAAATAAAGGTAAACCCTGCCAACAGGGTTTTCAACCCGCCTTCGCTCTGTTCATTGTTGTGCTGATCAACATGGCCTATCAAAAACAGAGCAACCACACCAAAACCCAACAACAAAACGGCAACCGCATAAGGCACCACAGCACCAAATCCATAAAGCAACCCGCCAATCACCGGCCCGGTAATCGAAGACGTCTGCCACGCAACCGAGTTTAGCGAAATGCCGTGGGGCAAGGCTTCCTTTGAAAGCAAATTAGGCACGATGGCCGAAGCCGCCGGATTACCAAAAGCCGACGCAACACCGAGCAGAGCGAGATACACATATACAGGCCAAACCACCGTCTGCGCACCCATGGAAAAAATCACCAAACCCAAAGCCGCAAGCGCTTCCAGCGCAAAACAGACAGCTGAAACCATCCGTCTGTTATAGTGATCGGCAACATAGCCGGACGGCAAAACCAAAAGCAAAACTGGCAGAAACACTGCAAGGCCCACATAAGCTAAATAAATTGGCTGATGCGTAATTGCATAAATCTGCCAGCCAATGGCGGTAGAAATAATCTGCAAAGCAAAACTATGCCCCACCCGACTGATAAAATATTTCAAATAGGCAGGATAGTGAAAGGCGTTGGATGAAGGGAATTCTATAGTCATGGATCATCCCTGCCATGTGTTAGGGAAGCTGTCAAAGCTCCTTTCCCTATCGCTGCACGCCTGCTATAGGCACCACATATTTTTGCATATCAAAAGGCAGGTTCATGACCAAAATTAAAGTCGCTAACCCCATTGTAGAACTCGATGGCGATGAGATGACGCGGATTATTTGGGATCTGATCAAGACGAAGCTAATATTGCCCTATCTCGACATTGATTTGAAATATTATGATCTCGGTATGGAACACCGCGATGCCACCGACGATAAAGTTACTGTCGATGCCGCCAATGCAATTAAGCAATATGGCGTAGGCGTCAAATGCGCCACCATTACGCCCGATGAAGCGCGTGTGAAAGAATTCGGCCTGAAACAAATGTGGAAATCGCCGAATGGAACCATCCGCAACATTTTAGGCGGCTGTATTTTCCGCGAACCGATCATCTGCCAAAACGTGCCGCGCCTAGTGCCTGGATGGACAAAACCCATCATCATCGGTCGCCACGCCTATGGTGATCAATATCGCGCCACTGATTTCCTGTTCCCCGGCAAAGGCACACTTACCATGAAATTCGTGGGCGATGATGGTGCCGTAATAGAACGTGAAGTATTCAAAGCGCCAAGTGCTGGCGTCGCATTGGCCATGTATAACTTGGACGATTCAATCACTGAATTTGCACGCGCCTCGCTGAACTATGGTTTGCAGCGCAAATTGCCAGTTTACTTCTCATCGAAAAACACCATTCTGAAAGCCTATGATGGCCGCTTCAAAGACATTTTTCAAGCCGTGTACGAAGCTGAATTCAAAGTTGATTATGAAAAGGCCGACATCACTTACGAGCACCGCTTGATCGACGACATGGTAGCCTCAGCAATGAAATGGACCGGCGGCTATATCTGGGCCTGTAAAAATTACGATGGCGATGTACAATCTGATCTCGTGGCCCAAGGTTATGGCTCGCTTGGTTTGATGACATCAGTGTTGCTCACACCAGACGGAAAGACTGTCGAAGCCGAAGCAGCACACGGCACGGTAACGCGTCATTACCGCCTGCATCAGCAAGGCAAATCAACCTCTACCAATTCCACAGCTTCAATCTACGCTTGGACGGGTGGTCTGAAGCACCGCGCAAAATTGGACAACAATGATGCACTGTTAAATTTCGCAAACACGTTAGAACGGGTCACTGTGGCCACGATCGAGCAAGGCAAAATGACCAAGGATTTAGCCGTGCTTGTGGGCCCAGATCAAACGTGGCTCACCACTGAAGGCTTTATTGATGCAGTGGACGCAAACTTGCAAAAGGCGATGGCGTAAAAACTACGCTGCTTCTCGGTCTAGCACATCAAGTAATTTTGCTGGATCGGTTGGCTTGCTAAACACACCCAAAGCGCCTTGGTCTTTGGCTTTGTCCAACAACACGTCCGAGCTATATCCAGTCATGAAATAGATCCGCGCCAATGGATTAAGGGCGCGGATTTCGAGGAAACTTTCCACCCCATTCATATGGGGCATCATCACGTCAAAAAAACCAAGATCAACTTGATTGGTCTTAAAAGCTTCCACAGCTTGAAGCCCATCATGGGCCACAATCACTTTATGATTTTCAGAACTAAAAAGTTCGGCCAATGCGTCAGCATTTTCAGTGTCGTCATCAACGACTAAAATATTCAAAATCTTCGACATCATAATTTCCTTTAGGCTGCTAATATTTCAAGACGTGCCAAAAGATCCAGTGGATCAAATGGTTTATTCAAAATTCCGGTGACAGAAAGGTCGCGCAACGCGTCGTGGCCTTCGGCTCCAATTTGGGTGGATGGTGTTACAATAATTGTGGGCGGCAAATGTGAAGCTTTGCGCAATCCAGAATAATAACCGACGCTATCAATTAGCGGACGGTTGAGATCGAGTATAAGAAGCTCATTGTCTTTATCATCCAACACTTGCGTCTGGGTATCATTGATAACACTGCAACTTTGTCCTGATTGGTTGATCATCAGGCGCAATTGCTGCGCATAATCAAACCCAAAGCCAGGGGCGACCACCAATCCATCTTGGCCCACTTCATTGACCATATTGATAAGTGCTTTTGCATCCATAGGCTTGTTCAATACACCCATGGCTCCCTGCGCCATGGCTTGGCGCAACAATTCTTCGACACTGTAGCCAGTCATCATAATTACTTTAGCGCTAGGACGCATTTTTCGGATAGCGAGAAAACTCTCAACCCCGTTCAGCCCCGGCATCATCACGTCCATAAATGCCAGATCAAAATTTGAATCGATATAGGCTGCAATCGCCGCTTCTCCACTATGCACAACCATGGGCACGTGGCCTTCCAATTCGAACAATTCACCCAGTGAATGGGCGTTGTCGATATCATCATCCACCACTAGAATTTTTAAAGACGTCATAATTATGCAGCCTCCTCTTGAGTCGCTTGAATGGGGAGGTGCAAAATGAAAGCTGCACCTTTGCCAACCGTAGAAATGATTTCCAAACGCCCACCATGCTGTGAAGCAATTTGCTCAATGGCAGGAATTCCCAGCCCGGTGCCAAAACTCTTAGTCGTAAACAGCGGTTCTCGAATTTTTTCAATGAGCGCAACTGAAATTCCGGGTCCATTATCTTTGACCGAGAGTTGAACAAATTCGCTATGCAAAGATGTCATAATTTCGATGCGTGGTTCAGCAGAATTTTCAGATAGCTTATTATCACCATTGCCAACCATCGCCTCTGCGGCGTTGGAAATGAGATTGACCACCGCGCGCTGCAAACGGCCGGCATCAAATGGAACCAACATCCCATTCAACCCAAGCATGCAGTTAACTTGGACTATAAATGGCAGACGCTTGGCTTCTTCTTCCACCAATGCCGCCAGCCACTCGTCCAAATCCGCTGATTGGCATGTCAGTTGTTTTGATCGCGAAAAATCCAACAGTTGAGTGATAATATTATCGCAGCGTGCAACACCATTGTTAATGCGCTGCATTTGCGCTTCAATGCCTAAGCCCTTATCCTTCAATTTGCGTTCCATTAGAAACGCAGATGTTCTAACTGCACCAAGCGGGTTTCGTAGTTCATGCGCAATCGTAGCAGTCAATTGCCCCATCTGTTCCATGCGGCCCTTTTTAACTAAGGCATCCTGAGCATCCTTCAATTGTTGCATGTTTTGCGCCAGCTCTTGATTGAGGCGTAAAATTTCCTCGTTAATGCGCTTCAATTCGGTGTTTTCAGAAACATCCACAACACTCACGAGGGCCGCACGGTTGCGGCCTTTGCCAAGTGCCAGCCAGCCAGAACTAATCACCAAAATCCGGCGCGTACTGCCGTCAACATGGGTGAGTGTGTGTTCAAAGCGCGAAGCTTGACCCGGGAAATTATCGGATTCGCGACCCAATATTGCTCGAATTTCAGACAGCGAAAGCGAAGCTGCGTCACGACGAAGATACGCCAAAAGTAGTGGATTGGCAAAACTCACCGTTCCACTTTCTTCTATCTGCAATACGCCCACTGGAACTGTTTCGGCCAGCGCCCGATATTGCTCCTCGCGCTTTTTGATTTCAGTGAGATCAGTATTTGTGCCGATCAAATAGGTTTTACCCTCGGCACTTTCGATCCGAGCTTTGCGTGTCAGCACGGGCATAGTCATACCATCTTTGCGCGAGGCCATTTCTTCAACTTTTATCGCTTCGCCCGTGATAATAACTTTGCGGTCGTCTGCCATGAACAAATTTGCTTGTTCATCGGTGTAAAAATCTACATCTGAAAAGCCGTAGAGCTCATGCTCTTCCTTACCAATGTAATTTCGATTTTGTTTATTGCAAAATACAAATCGAAGCTCTTCATCCTTCACAAAAATCGATGTTGGAAGGTTGTCAAGAATGGCGAGCAGTGTTTCTCTGCTCAAAGTTGAAATTGATTTTTGCATCATGCTGCGGACTCTATTGTACCTGCAATTGGAATCTTAATGGTAAACATCGCACCCTGCCCCAAAACTGATGCCACTTCTAACGTGCCACCATGTTGTGTTGCAATTTGCTCCACAGCTGGAATTCCCAGGCCGGTGCCGAAGCTCTTGGTTGTAAATAAGGGTTCACGAATTTTGGTGAGGTTCTCCGGTGAAATACCTGGGCCGTTGTCGGCAATTGAAATATGGGCATAACCCTCCACAGGCTCACTGCAAATGGTGATGATCGGGTTTGCCACTGCAAACCGGGAGGCATCTTCACCATTGCCCACCATGGCCTCTGATGCATTGCAAACTAAATTGATGATTGCCCTTTGCAAGCGTGAGGGGTCAAACGGCACCAGCATTCCATTCATCCCAAGCTTACATTGAATTTCCACAACTGAAGGCAGACTCTTGGCCTCTTCCTCAATGGTCTTGGCTAGCCAGTGATCAAGATCATCTGCTCGGGCTGCCAATTTCTTCGTGCGTGAAAAATCTAGGAGCTGGGTTATGATGTTGTCGCAGCGCGTAATGCCATTGTTGATGCGGGCTAATTGCGGCTCAACACCAAGGCCCTTATCTTTAATTTTACGCTCTATCAAAAATGCCGAAGTGCGCACAGCCCCAAGAGGGTTGCGAAGTTCATGGGCAATGGTCGCAGTCAATTGCCCCATTTGCTCCATACGTCCGCGTTTCACGAGTTCGTCTTGCGCATCCTTGAGCATCTTCATATTCTGCGCGAGATCTTGATTCACCCGCACCATGTCTTCATTAATTATCGATATGCGATACGACATATCTTCAGCTTGGCCACGGGCCTCCACCGCTTCGCGCCGCGCCAATTCCACTCCGTCAAGCCGTCGTAAAGTAGATCGGAACATCGCAAGCGCGAGACCCAATCCCAGTGCTATTGACGCAACTGCAACAAGTATGAGATTGCCAATCTTATGGTGAAGTTCATTTTGCCGCTGCTCCAGCAACCACCCAAAGCGGGAATTCGACTGAGCCCAAACGCTACGATATTCGTCCAAAATGGGCCCAGCCCCTTGTGAAACTTCAAAAAAACTTGAGGTGGCTTCTGAATCTGGATGAACAATATTAAACTCTATGTCCAGCGTAAAATGGGTGATACGACGGGCAATGGCAAAGCCCGTTTCAATAAGCGCTTTGTAAGAGCTAGAATCATCGGAGTTTTGATGCGCTTGATGAATTTGGAAAGCAACCTGTGCTGCTGATTGTTTTAGCATTCCGGCGTCCAATAAGACTTGGGCCAAAGAATCAGAACTGAATGCGCCACGAACAAGGGCGCGCTTTGTGCTTTGCTGCAACGATTTGAACCGATCCATCAGGCTCGGAAATTCCAACCCAATGCTGGAAGCAAGATAATAAGTTTCAGGTTTCGAATCCAGAACGATACCGGAATGGGTGGCGGTGAGACTCACCAACTCGCGCACATATAACAACGGCGAACCAATCATCGGTTTAGGATTTTGCAAAACCTGCGCAAGCTGATTATAGGCGCCTGTCACATCTAGATTTTTCGCAAACACTGCCCCTTCGCTCATCAAAGCATTCACATCTTTTGCGTCAATTTGCTCAGCTGCGGCACCAACATAAATTGGAATCAAAAGCTGAATGAGTGCCGCACCGTCACGTTCACGGCGGACAGTCTTTGACTCACTTAGCAAAGTGCTACCCATAAAATATCCGAAAAATACGATGGGCACCATCAAAGCAACAATAATCCACGAGAGCCTGAAAGCCGCAGCCCGTGACGCGATGATATCAACCATTTCTCAGCTGCCTCAGTTTATCGAATTGGGAAACAAATATGGCCTCACGCACTGCTCCCCAGCCACAAAAACATCCAACCCCTGCAGATCATCGCAAACATATAGTAAACAACTCACTAACGGGTTGAGTGAGGGTGTAAAAATGAAAAAAACAGCCGGTGGTTGCCAATGTGGTGCGGTGCGTTATCGCATCACCGGACCGGTGGGTGGCCGCTTCTAGCCCAGCGCAGCTCGCACTGCCACAACTGCATCATCTGCTTTGCCACCATCCGGCCCACCGGCCTGCGCCATGTCGGGCCGACCCCCTCCGCCCTTGCCACCTAAAGCAATCGAGCCTGCTTTTACCAATTCTACGGCATTAAAGCGTGTGGTGAGGTCCGCACTGACGGCCACCACACAGGCCCCCTTATCGTCCTCGGAAACCGCAACCAAGGCCACAACTCCTGAACCTAATTTTTTCAAACTCTCGGTGGCCAAACCCTTCAAATCTTGGGTTGCAACCCCGCGCACAACCCGGCCTAAGAATTGAACGCCGTTGACATTGCTAATTTCAACTCCGCTTGTAGCCCCAGCTCCACCCATTGCCAAAGCTTTACGGGCATCGCTCAATTCGCGTTCCATTTTCTTGCGGTCGTCGATCAAGGCTTTGATGCGTGTCAGCATATCAGCTGGTGTCGTTTTCAAAATAGTGGCTGCTGCCTGCACACGCTCGTCCTGCTGATTGAGATAGGCCAAAGCCGCATCGCCAGCTAATGCCTCAAGGCGGCGCACGCCGGCGGCAGTACCGCTTTCTGCGATTACTTTGACGAGTCCAATGTCTCCAGTGCGGTCCACATGCGTACCGCCGCAAAGCTCCAATGAATAGACCGGACGTTCCGCGTCTCCCTCGTTGCGTCCCATCGAAACCATGCGCACTTCATCACCATATTTTTCACCAAACAAGGCCATGGCTCCTTCAGCAATGGCGGCATCAACCGACATCAACCGTGTACTCACTGCGTCATTTTGCAAAATGATGCGGTTGGCAATAATTTCGGTCTGTGCCAGTTCCGCAGCACTCATGCCTTTGGAGTGAGAAAAATCGAATCGCAAACGGCCCGGCTCCACCAGTGAACCCTTTTGTGCCACATGATCGCCCAACACGCGGCGCAAGGCCTCGTGCAAAAGATGAGTTGCAGAATGATGCATCCGGTTGCCGGAACGGCGCGCATGGTCAACTTTCATTTCAACAGCAACACCAAGCTTGAAACTACCTTTTGCCACACGACCTTGGTGCACAAACAAGTCACCCAATTTTTTCTGAGTTTCCGTCACCATGAAAACTGAACCATCGGCCCCCGTAATCACCCCACGGTCGCCTGTCTGACCACCAGATTCAGCATAAAATGGTGTTTGATTAACAATGATAGCGCCACTTATCCCCATATTCAGCACACTCACATCGCGGCCATCGCTGGCCAAAGCCATCACTTCGCCTTCGGCTTGCTCAGTTTCGTATCCAAGAAATTCTGTGCCGCCCACCCGCTCCCGAATTTCAAACCAAACAGTTTCGGTTTTTGCCTCACCCGAACCTTTCCAAGCGGCCCGTGCGTCGGCTTTTTGCTTTGCCATAGAAACTGCAAAGGCAGTGGTATCAACTGTTATATCGCGCGACCGCAGTGCGTCCTGTGTCAGGTCAAGCGGGAAGCCATAGGTGTCATATAATTTAAAGGCCGTTGTGCCAGAAAAAATGTCACCCTTTTTAAGATCAGCAGAATCCTCATCAAGAAGTTTGAGACCACGCTGTAACGTATTGCGAAAACGCGATTCTTCTAATTTCAATGTTTCTGTAATCATGGGCTGGGCGCGGCTAAGCTCTGGGTAAGCGGCCCCCATTTCACGCACCAGAGCGGGCACCAATTTCCACATCAAAGGTTCGCGCATCCCCAAAAGTTCAGCATGGCGCATGGCGCGGCGCATGATGCGGCGCAGCACATAGCCACGGCCTTCATTGGACGGCAGCACCCCATCAGCGATTAGGAAAGAAGAAGCGCGCAAATGATCAGCAATCACCCGGTTTGATGCCTTGTGCTTTCCTTCTGCTGCAACGCCCGTGTTTTCAACTATGTTGGAAATAAGTGCGCGGAACAAATCAGTTTCATAATTGTCATGTGTGCCCTGCAACACGGCCGAAATTCGTTCCAATCCCATACCCGTATCAATGGAAGGCTTAGGCAGGCTCACACGTTCTTCTTTGCTCATCTGCTCATATTGCATGAATACGAGATTCCAGATTTCAATGAAGCGGTCACCGTCGGCTTCAGCAGAACCTGGAGGTCCACCCCAGATTTTATCGCCGTGATCAAAGAAGATTTCCGAACATGGACCACAAGGACCTGTATCACCCATCGCCCAGAAATTATCCGCCGTTGGAATGCGAATGATGCGACTGTCCGGCAGACCTGCAATTTTCTTCCAGAGGTTAAAAGCTTCATCGTCGGTGTGATAAACGGTGACCGTTAACTTATCAGCGGGCAAACCATATTCTTTGGTAACGAGGTTCCACGCCCATTCGACGGCATTGGCTTTAAAGTAGTCGCCAAACGAAAAGTTGCCGAGCATTTCAAAGAACGTATGGTGGCGCGCGGTGTAGCCCACGTTATCAAGGTCATTATGCTTACCACCAGCGCGCACGCATTTTTGCGCTGTTGTGGCGCGAGTATAAGGGCGCTTTTCAGCTCCGGTGAAAACATTCTTAAATTGCACCATGCCCGAATTGGCAAACATCAATGTGGGGTCATTGCGCGGCACCAAGGACGAAGAGGGCACGATCTCATGGCCTTGCTTCTTGAAGTAATCCAAAAATGTCGAACGTATTTGTGCAAGGCCCGTCATGGTTTTTTCCAGTGAATGATGTTGGCGCTCTTTAAGACGGCACACGTCGATTTGTCCACAATTTCCGTGAACCTCGGGCCAGTTCAAAAAAATGCCCCCGGGGGCGATCCGGGGGCACAGGGGTCGAACGAGGCGTTGTGGGGCGAACCTCGCTTCATCTCGTGCAAAATAAAACGCAAGTTTTGCCGAGCAACAGCCCAACTGGAGCTGAAGAGAAACATACAGACTTGGGGTAGACGTTTAGGGGAGTTGACGAAGATTACTCCTCGTCGTCGTCAACCGCTTTGGCCGTACCATCGGTAATCTTAGCGGCTATTAAGCCAGAATTGGCACGAATGGCGGCCTCAATAGTGTTGGCCATATCTGGGTTTTGTTTCAGGAAACTCTTGGCATTATCGCGGCCTTGACCAATGCGTTCGCCATTATAAGAATACCACGAGCCTGATTTTTCAACCACACCGGCCGTCACCCCAAGATCGACTAATTCGCCAACTTTGGAGATGCCTTCGCCATACATGATGTCAAATTCAACCATCTTGAACGGAGGGGCCACCTTATTCTTGACCACCTTCACACGGGTCTGATTACCCACCACTTCCTCGCGGTCTTTAATTGCACCAATGCGACGAATATCAAGACGCACCGAAGCATAGAATTTCAAAGCATTGCCACCCGTTGTGGTTTCTGGACTACCGAACATCACACCAATTTTCATACGAATTTGGTTGATGAATACCACCATGCAGTTCGACTTAGAAATCGAGGCCGTGAGCTTGCGCAAAGCTTGGCTCATCAAACGCGCCTGCAAGCCGGGCAAACTATCACCCATTTCGCCTTCTAACTCTGCCTTCGGTGTCAATGCAGCAACCGAATCGATCACCAGCATTTCAACGGCACCCGAACGAACCAGCGTATCGGCGATTTCCAGAGCCTGCTCACCTGTGTCTGGCTGCGAAATCAACAAATCACCAATATTCACACCCAGTTTGCGCGCATAACCCGCATCCAACGCATGTTCCGCATCGATGAAGGCGCAAATACCGCCGCCTTTTTGGCATTCGGCTATGGTTTGCAGCGCCAAAGTGGTTTTACCCGAAGATTCCGGGCCATAAATCTCAACCACACGGCCGCGCGGCAAGCCACCAATGCCCAAAGCAATATCAAGTCCCAAAGAACCCGTTGAAATCGAAGCAATTTCAACCACTTGGTTGGCACCCAATTTCATAATAGAGCCCTTGCCAAAGGCCCGCTCGATTTGACTGAGTGCAGCTTCCAAAGCTTTGCTCTTATCGTTAGACGTATCGACGACTTTCAATTGCGCTTGTCCCACTTTTTTCACTCCTGTATATCCCATTTGCGTTGCCCGGATGCAAACATGAAACTAATGTTCCATCCATGTTTCTAATATGTTCTATTTTGGTTCCGTTTGCAAGTGCAATTTCTAAACAAAATAATCACAAATAGAATCACACAATTAGGAAATCAGAAGCCACTCTCGCGCAGCAACACTGTCACGACACGGCCAAACGCCATGGCCATTAAGCTCGTAGGCGTGGCTTCCACTATCAGTGTGCCGCGCTCGGCAAAACTAGGGGCCGCGCCAAACGCCGAAAATCGCACGGGTATCACCCCATTTACGGTGCTTGGCTGTGCCCTACCTGCCATTTGCACGATAGCCACAGCACCCCCATGCGTGGAGGCCAAATAGGAAAATTCCCGACCTTCAGCACCCGGCACTCCGATGTAGTCCAGTTGCGCCGCCCGCGCCGCACCTAGACCATTTTCAGCAATAAACCGCCCACGGATTCCCACTTCAAGACGAGCAGAGTCAAGCTCACTCACCAACCCTGAAACCACGCTCTGATCGGTTTCGGCGACATGAAATAAAAGGCTCTCGCGGCCTAACCACAGTCCGTGTTTCAGACCATCTGTCACTTCCGTCAGCCGCCCGGCAATCGGTGAGCGCACGTCCAGCGCAGCCACACGCTGATTGAGCCTGTGGAGCTCCTCCAACAGGGCCGCCCGCTGCTTCATCAAAGTTTGAGATTCGGTCAGATCTTTTCGAGGAGCGGCGCTTCGTGCCAATTTAGCTTCAATAATATTGAGCTTTAAAAATATGAGTTTCTGACTTTGACCAATGTCAGGCGCACTAAGTTCAGCCAGCACCTGCCCGATAGCAACCCGATCCCCCGCCTTTACATACACAGCAAAAATTTGCACAGGCTCGGGCGGATAAATCCAAGCCTCATGGGCCGGCAATAAAACCGCTGGAATGCTCACACTGCGGTTTAACGGTAGAATACCCAGCAGCAATAGAAGACAGAAAATCCGCAATGTCCAATGTGCACGCGAAGTCGAAAATAGATGTCGAAGGCCCATGGATTTCCAATTTCTCAGTTCACGGATAATGGGGAAAACTGTAAAATACAAAAGTTCCACCAGCCCCATAGGAATGCCGATAGCTTTCGGAAACATTTTGTAAACGGTGTATGCAATCCCCAGATAAAGTGAGAGGCGGTAAATCCAAGTTCCCCAAGCAAAAGCAATTAAACCATGGCGCAGTCCCCTAGAAAATTGCTCAGGTGGCGCTTCATCAGTCTTGAATAAAATTTGGCGCAGCTGCCAATTTGCTAGTGCAAAAACCCGTGGCCCTAAATTAAACATACCTAGCGCATTACCGAGAATGGATAGCCATCAAACCGCATGAAGGGCGAAAGATTAACTGCCACGCTCATAATCCAAGCCGTGGCCGAAATAAAAAACATCGCAGAGCGCCACGGCCCATTGGGTAAAAACGCCCATAGAAAAAGTGCAATAGCTGCAATGGCCATTTCAGTCAGCACCCCTGCTGCATCAATCAACAAGCGCTTGCGCCGCTCTTTCAAGCGCCAAGCATCAGACGCATCGGTATAAAGCGTGGGGGCCAAGACCATGAATGCCACACCCATCACCGGAACTTTGCATTTAAAATGCCGCGCCATATAACCATGACCAAGTTCATGAAAAATTTTAAGGCCGCGAGTGTTGTGAAATAAAGCGTCAATCCTTCGAGTGAAAAAAAGTCGAAGAACGATGAGGTGAAAGTGTCCCACTGCCGCGCCGCAAAATAAAACCCAATCAGCCCAACACAAATAATGACAATGAGCATAATCCGTCCGGCCAGAAACCGAGCCACAGGCATTGTATAATCTAAAAACGGCGTCGGATTAAAAAGTGGAATGCGAAAGAACAAATAATTATGCAAGGTAGATTCAGCGAGTGATTTTTCCCCTCGCACATATTCATTTTCTAAGCCTTGAATGCCGCCTGCGGGCTGTTGTGTGAGACGAGAGGTGGCTAGAAATTGAATAATTTCCTCCACATCTTCAATCGAAGCACCGCTGGCATTTGCGACGTCGCCGGCAACTCCTAAATGCCAATGAGACAACATCCGGCCCGCAACTTCTGGCAAGCGAAAAAACCTGTGCCGCAGCGGATCATGTACAATGACACCAGCTTGGCCCGTCGCATCATAGCCAGCTTTGGTAACCGCAAGTTCATCACGAAGTCTTGGCAGTGGCGAAGCGGTACCGAACTCTTGCGCCGTTTGCATCGTCCCTAATAACCGAAATACTGCCGCAGCGCTGCAATGGGGCGGCGGAACAAATAGAAGCCAAGACTCACCTGTTCTCCTAACAACTGCGCCGTGCCACGCAGGCCGATGCGTTCAGGTTGTTCATTGCCCGTAGGGTCTATGCGCACTGTGTAGGCCAGAACTCCACCAGGCTTTTCTGTGGCGTGATAACTCATTTCTGTAACCGTGCCTTCACGCGGATGTAATGGATCGGCATCAAGAAACAATTTCACTTTGCCATCAGAAACAAGTGAAATGGAATCGTGAACACCAAGATCGGCGCGGTATTCGATGCGCTCGGCATCTGCCACTTCCATAATTTTCTCACCCACATGAACAGGCTTGCCAATGAGATCGCTTTTCGATGCGAAGATTAAAAGTCCGTCAGCCTTCGCTGTAACATTGGTCCGCGATAAAAGCTCCTTGGCGTAACTATATTCTGCGCTGGCCAAGTCCAATTCACTTTGGAGCTCGGCCAATGAACGCTTCACTTCAACATCTGTAAAACCGCCATTCTTCGCCGTCGCCAATTTTGCGGCAGCGATTGATAATTTCTGCTGAGCAATCTGTGCATTTGCAAGCAGCACCGTATCATCAAATCGAAACAGTCGGTCACCTTCATTGACGTGTGAATTGGGTTCAGCAAAAACCTCCGCAATGGCCCCATCAATAGGCGCTGCTATAATTGTTGGGTCTTTAGCGACGACTTCAAATGGGGCCAGCGATGTCATCGGCACCGGGATGAAAAACAGTGCGGCAAAAAACAATGGCGTCGCTGCCATTGCCCAGCGTGGAATCGAAATCAGGCGTAATAGCGATGGGGGTGACAGCGCCATAAATGCATGGCCATAAGTCTGCCCCAGACGGGTGGCGATTAAGGCATCTGTTTTAGAAAAAATCTGCCGTCGCATAAAAAGTAGGCCACCAAAACACTTGCCCTTTCGATCTAGAAATGGCGACCAGAAGCCTTGTGCAAATGGATAATTTTCGCTGCGCACCGCTGCAGAAAGATCAACCAGAAACGGTTTCTTTAGATCCTTCAACGCCTGCACCGCTGCAGTGATCGCACGGATCATCGGAGCCTGCGTTTCAATGCGCGAAACACTTGAGGCCATATCCATCATAAGCTTGTTGTTCCGGTTAATACGAAACAAAAACGCATGATCAAATTCGACTAGGCCGCGCGGTTCATTTACGGAATGAAGAGCCAGAGCACTGCGTTTGGGTTGCTGGCGAATAGCACCTTCCAACGCCACAAGCAGTTCAAGTTTGCTGGGGCCTTGCGGTTTTGGCGCGGCAGCCGGAAATGGAATGGTATTATCGGCAGCGGATTGAGGTAAGGCCGGGTGCGCACGGTAGGGGCTGTTCATGGTTGAATGAGCCGCCTGTTCTGGGGAGAGAGTGCGCGCACCCGAACCTCAACTTCCGACCGAGTTGAACGTCGCCGTCCCACTCATGCCAGGAAGAACTTTGGAGTCTTTTCTAGGGAGAACCCTAAATGCTTTGAATGTTTGACTAACGGCATCCACCGTCGCGCCAATGCGCACCACTTGCGCGTCAAGCGATTGGCCCGTTTCATCAATCGCAAATTTGAAAGCTGCACCCGGCTTCACCCAACCCAACCATTTTGAAGGAATAATCGTTTCAATTTCGAAGTCCGATGAATCCACAATACGAAAAAGCGACTGGTTCGGCGCCGGGCTTTCCTGCTCCTGCACCATAGGCTGCTCCATCCGTCCGTCGAAGGGTGCCTTAAAATCACACGAGCCTGTGCGCGCTAGCGGAGCCTGCGTTTCAGCCTCAGCTTTTGCCATTTGCGCTGGCGAGATTTCAACTTCATTGGCTCCCATGGCCCCACGCGCTGCCAGTTTGCGATTATTACTATAAACCAATTGGGCAGCGTGAGCTGACGCGCGGGCCGCATTGAATTCTGCTGTGTATTTTTTGCAATCAAACGAGATGAGAATATCGCCCCGCTCTTGCGAATCCTCAGCCATGGCGGCTTGCATTGGGCCGCACAGAGCAAACATCACAGTCAATATCAATCGCATGTCTCTCCCTCCCCTCAATGAATTATGTGCCAGAACGGTCTCCCCGCTCCACCCGTGTTGAGCGCAGCGTCGCACTCAAATCTTTCGCGTTTTCCGTCACGCTAATGCCTTCGCCATAAGGATCGATTCCAATCGCTGCATAGACCCCTGCAAAAGCATTTTGCAGATCCGCATAGGTATCAACATATTTGGCCGAGCACCCAGCTAACAAACTGGCACTCGACAATAAGAGAATTGTTATCGATTTCATGGTCTTCATCCGAATCGCGTTAAAGATGTACATTAAACAGTTTAATAAATCTATAGTTGCATAATGGAATGTGGCTTCGCCTTTCGCTTGCACTAAATTAGCCCGCCAAAACCTCACATGGACGAAGAGAAATATTGCGCAACAAAACATGTTGCGGGTCTCTTTTCATCGAAAACACTTCTCCGGGATTCAAGTTGACTGTTATATGTCACGATATATTTTTGCCGTTCACATGGCGATCTGTTATCACTGGAGCAATCCAATCCTTGCCTGCAGGAACGTTCATAACAACATCCTGAGTGGGCTTGTCACAGTTTAATTCCACGTGCTTGATTGGAAAATTTGCCATCAAGGAGAACAGTTATGGCAATAATACATAATGATGAAACCAAGTTTGAAGCAGTACGCATTGCACTGACAAGCTGCAACCACAGCGGCAAGATGCATCTGATTTGGGTGTTGGTCTTTCTACGCTTGCAAAGCGGATACAGAAGTTTCGTCCAACTGACTTGCCACTGAGTGCCAACATTGATCTGGCGGTATATTTAGACAACCCGCCAGCCCGTTATCAGTGCCCTCTTTCAATGCATCAACAGCTTCTATAACACCCACCGAAAATAATCGGCCACAGGAGTTTCATCTCCCGTCAAATTCGAACGAAAATCAGCCCATCTGAGGATGGGATGCGAAATTAATTGGAGACAAGTCTAAGGTATTAAGGTAATGCCAACATGGATTGCAAGAAAATGACGATATAAGCTCAAAACTGCAAAACAAGACAAACCCAAATTCTCTATATAGTTAGTTTGCATTAGATTAGAGATGCTATTGATTTGCCCACGGAAAAAAGCATTTTATCATTGCCGTGGGATGACATCAGCATCAATCCGGTAGGTGCGCTTCCTTCCAAGTTCATCGGAATTGAAAGTGCGCACCCGTCCAGAAAATTCGCAAGATAGGTGTTTCGGAGAGCCACTCCATTCAACCTATAATAATCTTCATCTGATCCTATTTCGCTAAATCGGGGCGCAATATTGGCCACACTTGGCATTAAAATGGCATCAAAACCCTGCGAAATTTGATCAAAACTCGCGATCAATTTCTGGCGTTCTTGCAGCAACGTAGTGTAATCCTGTTCCGATGTACCAGACGCCAGCTGGATGCGATCCCCAACACGCGGATCGTAGTTTTCGCCGTAGCGCGCCAAGAAATCACGGTGGACAGTATAGGCTTCCGCTGCCACTATACCTCCATTCTTCATCAAAGAAGGCAATTTCTTTAATCCATCAAACTCGAAAATCTCGAAACCAAAACCAGCACTGCGTAACCGCGAAATACTGCGTGCAAAATCTTGAGCAACTTCGCCACACAATTGGCCTTGTACTACTGTGTTGAGCAGACCTAGCCGCAAGGGACGCCCCGGGCCAGCAGCAATCACGCCGTCCCAATCACCCGCCATAATGGCATCAGCAGTCGCACAACAAGCCACTGAATGGGCCATTGGTCCCACTGAGTCAAAGCTGGATGAAAGCCGAAAAGCTCCAACGGTGCTCACGCGTCCAGTGCTGGGCTTATAACCAACAATGCCATTATAAGAGGCTGGTATGCGGCACGAGCCACCCGTGTCAGTGCCAATGCTGAGAGCGCACATGCCGTCAGCCACCGCTACCGCGGCACCCGATGATGAACCTCCCGGAATGCGACCGATGTGACGATCGTAAACATTTCTGGGCGTACCATAGTGCGGATTCAAACCCAGTCCGGAATAGGCAAACTCGGTCATATTGGTGCGGCCCAAAACCACGAGGCCCGCCCCCTTTAGTGCAGCAATCGCCGGGGCATCAGAGGAAGCAGCGGGTTGATCGGCCAGAATTTTAGAACCAGCCCGTGTCACTTCGCCTGCAATATCGAAGAGGTCTTTCACTGAAAATGGTATGCCTGCAAACCGTGACGGCGCCCTGCCCTGTTTGCGCAATCCGTCTTGAATGTCTGCAGCGGCACGAGCTCCAATTGCGTCGACCCTAATAAAAACCCGTTCGCCCTCGCCTGATGGATCAGCAATGCGATGCAAACTTTCTTCTACAAGAGCACGAGAAGTGGTTAGGCCCGCTTCCAATTTATTTGCAAGTGTTTCAAGTGTCGGAAATTCAGTTCGCGTCACCCCATCACCTCTTTGACCTTTTCAACCAACTGTTTCAGAGAAAAGGGCTTCTGTAAAAACGCAAAATCTGAGGCGCCCTCAAGATTTTTTTCGAACGCTTCCTCAGCATATCCTGACATGAAAATCACTTTCGTTGTGATATTACGTTTGCGCAATTCTTTCAGCATGGTGGGCCCATCCATTTCCGGCATCACAACATCCGAAAGAATAAGTTCAAAGCCGTCAGCGTCATCTTCAACAACGTTCAAGGCCACCTCTCCGCTATCGGCTTCCAACACAGTATAGCCGCGTGAAGCCAGTGCCCGCACCGCAAAAGCCCGAACTGAATCTTCGTCTTCAACAACTAAAATGCGGCCGCGGCCAGAGAAGTCTTCGCGCTTCGGCGCCACCTCAACAACCGGTGCAGTTATCACCACTGAAGGATCTAGCACATAACGCGGGAGGTAGATAAAGAAGGTCGTGCCCTTACCCATCACACTGTCACAATAGATGAAACCACCAGTTTGTTTGACAATGCCGTAAACCATCGAAAGACCAAGACCGGTCCCCTTGCCCACTTCCTTTGTGGTGAAAAATGGCGCCCAAATCTTATCAAGTATATCCTGTGGAATCCCGGTGCCCGTATCGGCAACTTCACACACGACATAATCAGCCTCCGGCAGAATATGACCTCTGCTTTGCGAATCCGCGCCTGACAAATTGTAAGTGCGCACCGAAAGCTTGCCACCTTTAGGCATGGCATCCCGCGCATTGACCGCGAGATTGATGATCACTTGTTCAAATTGGTGAATATCAACCAACACCAAACCGAGGTCACGGCCATGACTAATGGTCAGTTCAGTTTTTTCACCCAGCACTCGACCCAGCAAATTATCAAGATCCGACATTGCTTCCGAAAGATCATGCACTTTGGGTTGCAGCGTTTGCTTGCGCGAGAAAGCCAAAAGTTGGCGCACCAAATTGGCCGCACGGTTAGCGTTCTGTTTAATGTTCATCACATCCGCAAATGCAGCATCGGTGGGCCGCATTTTTGCTAGCAACAAATCGGCAAAGCCAATAATGGGCGTCAGCACATTGTTAAAATCATGGGCAATGCCCGAAGCTAGCTCGCCCACTGCTTGCATCTTTTGGCTTTGTGCCAATTGCACTTCAAGTGTTTTGCTTTCTGTACGGTCCAGAGCAAAAACCGAAATCTTCTCCCCCATGCTCGGCAATTGCGTGAGCGTCAGCTCAACTGAACGTGGGTTCTCCCCAGTAAAAACAGTTTCACAGCGCACAACTGCACCAAGTGTACTGCGCACCTGCTGCAACGCTGCCGCAACCTTCTCCTTGTCATCCGCCTTCAATGCTGCATAAATAGAGCTTCCGAGTTTGATATGGTGTGACAACGCCAAAAACTCAGCATTTGCACCCAACAGGGCGCCTTTGATATCGAGTTCAGCAATCCCAATCGGAACTGCAGCGAGGAATTGTGCCACTCCGTCGCCACTTCCTAAGTCTCCATTGGATTCACGACGCATCACCATGGTTCGACTTGGCAACACTTTTCCATCTGAATCAAAGTCTGTGCGATTCATCACATCATAAAGCTGCGGAACACCCTTTGCATCGTTAATCGGAAAGCTGAAGCGATCAATTCGGTGGCCACCGACCACTGGTAAAACTGCGTTCAATATTCTTGTCCCACCTTCACCAATCAAATCAGACAATGTAGTGCTGCCAGATTGTGCCGACGTTAGATCGAGGCCCAACCAACCCGCCAAAGTGGCGTTGATATAGTCCACCTTGCCATTCGGGAGCGTCGAGAAAAAACCAACCGGCGCATGATCGAGATAAGTGATTATAAATTGGAGCCGCGAAAAAGCTTGCTCCTGATGGGAGCGATCGGCGGTAATATCTATCAATCGCCAAAGTGTTTGCCCGCCTTTACTATTCGCGTTGAGTGGTGAAATTGCGACCCGCAGCCAACGCGCTTGCTCTTGCGCTGAGCCCGGTGCTGAAGACCCCGCCCCAACCCGAACGTCGCGCTGCAGAACTTTTCCTTCACGTGCAGCCTGCGCAAGTTGATAGATGGGTTCTGCAAATTCATTATAACCCGAGTACAAAACATCAAAACCCACCAGCCGCCCAACGCCTGCCCTTGAGGCCAGCTTCAAATAATGCGCGTTCGCATAGACAGCGCGCCCCTTGGCGTCTGTGACAACACAGCAATCCACCAGCGCATCTGTCATGGCGTCATAAAAATGGCGTTCCGGATCACCGCCAGTCAGACTAAATGCGCCAGCCAGCCAAGCGATTAAAGACAAAGCACCAATCACTGAAAGTGCCGCCGCTGAAACAATCATCCAAGTTTGAACAAAACTCTGAAAGCGCCAAGCAGCATATCCTGCCACAATTGCCAAAAGAAACACAATCACAGCGATTACGCTTCGTCCGGTTCGCCCAAACTGCGACCTCATCATATATTGATTTATGTTTTCGCCGTCCGCCATCCACCCACCCTCGAATCAGTGAGCAGTATATGCCAAAGCTTGGCAAATTGCGGAGAACCAGCAGAGTATTTAAACCATCGAATCAGCGCGTGATTTTCGTTTAACTATGGTGTTATAGTCGGTGTACAGAATGATAAGGAGTATGACTGTTATGACCCTGCCAGACCTTCAACCCTATTATGGCTACATGCTAATTGCAGTAGTAGCTCTAGGTGCACTCATATTGGCAACCATTCTCTATAAACTCTTTAATCAAAGGGTGCGTGGGCGGCGTGGCCAAAGATTGGGCATTAGTGAATTTCACGAGCTGGACAAAACCCGTCGATTGGTTTTAGTGCGGCGCGATGGCTATGAACATTTGCTGCTCATTGGCGGGCACCAAGATTTAGTAATTGAAAGCCGCATTGAATCGAGCCTCTTGATGCAAGCATCCCCACATGTTCCGCAATTTGATGATTCCATTCCAAAGCGCACCGCACCGCGACCTGCCGTATTTGGTGATCGTCGCCCGCCCTTGCGGCCTGTGCCGATATCAATGCATCGCGATGGCGATGATGATCAAGCTTCGTAGTTTCGCAAAATAACATCGTCATTCCAGATAGCATGGAATGACGATGTTTAAACTCTTGGAATTATTTCTTCAGCTTTAATGCAATAAAGCGTGTCTCGCCAGACTTTCCACCCTTTGAGATGAGGAGCAACACCGAAGCTTTACCATCTTTGGTCGCAGCATCAACAGCAGTCGATACATCTGCAGATGTTTCAACCGGATTGCCACCCGCTTCAAGTATAATGTCTCCGGCCTCAATGCCCTTGTCAGTGGCTGCACCTTCCTTAGCGACTTCCGTGACAAGAACGCCCTTCACTTTTTCGTCAGTCTTGAACTTGCTCCGCAAATCATCGGTCAACGAGCTGACTGTCATCCCGAGCAATGTCACTGTCGTTGGTGCCACAACTGGCGGCGGCGCTGTCTTGCCGGCTGCTTTAGCAATGAGCTTTTCGCCTGATTCAAGTCGTCCTAGCGTGACTTTAATTTCCATCTCTTTGCTATCACGGATAATTTTAACACCAACTTCTTTGCCTACTTCGGTTTCGGCTGTGACACGCGGCAGTTCTTTTGAATCCGTAATGTTGCGGCCATCAAATTCCACAATCACATCGCCAGCTTGAATGCCAGCTTTGGCACTGGGGCTATCTGGCGTCACATCAGCCACCAAGGCTCCGCGTGGTTTGTTCAAACCCATGCTTTCAGCAATGTCAGGTGTGACAGCCTGAATTTTAACACCCAACCAACCGCGGCGTGTTTCACCAAATTTCACAAGTTGTTGCACAACACTTTTTGCTGTGTTGGCAGGCACCGAAAAGCCAATGCCTACTGAACCACCTGTGGGTGAGAAAATGGCGGTGTTAATGCCCATCACTTCGCCCGTCATATTAAATAGTGGTCCACCCGAATTGCCTTTGTTAATAGCGGCATCGGTTTGAATATAATCATCGTAAGGGCCAGCGTTGATGTCGCGGTTGCGCGCTGAAACAATTCCAAGCGAAACCGAACCACCGAGACCAAAGGGATTACCAATCGCAATCACCCAGTCACCGATACGAAGTTTGTCGCTATCACCAAAACTTACGATAGGTAAAAGCTTATCAGGCTTCACACGAATAACAGCGAGATCTGTTTTTGGATCACGGCCCACCAATTCGGCTTTCATAATCGTGCCATCTTGCATGTGAACTTGGAGTGTTTCCTCACCCTCAACTACGTGATTGTTGGTGACAATCAAACCGCTTGCATCAATGATAAAGCCAGAACCCATAGAATTTATCGTGCGGTCATCGGGTGCAGGCGTTATATTGTCACCACCAGGAGCGGGCGGTGTATCATCCTTTTGCCCTTGCTGTTCCTGTTGCTGCTTCTTTTTCAAAAATTCGTCGAAGAAGTCTTTGAAGGGTGAATCATCGGGCACTTGCGGCACCGGGCTGGCATCAGCTGAACTGCCGCCCATCTTTGAAGTTACCGAAATTTCAACAACGGCTGGTAGAATCTTTTCAACTAAGTCTGCCACATTTGGTAAAGCTTGGGCTTGAGCATAGGCCTGTGGCACAAATGGGTTTGATGGTGAGGGCAACCCCAGCATCAAGGCTGAAAGCGCAACCGCGCCAAAGTAATGTGCTGCTTGTCTGCGCCGTGTCATATTGTTTTTCTCCAAAACTTTAGCCATTCAAATAAACGCGCGCCAGCCAAACTAAGGCGACGCCAATGCCAAGGGCCACCGTGCCCAACAAACGCAATAGCTCATTCGGCATGCCCATTAATCCTGCCAACATCCTTTTCAATTGAGTTGGAACCAAGGCATAAGTGAGACCTTCAATCACGAATACGAGGCCAATAGCGGTAAGGATTGCACCGCTCATTGTTTTTCAGTCGGAACCTGTGACATATCCTTCTGCGTGCCAAAATATTTAAAAAATTCAGAATTTGGGTTGAGAATTAAACTAGTGCCGCCCTGCCCCAAGCTTTTTTGATAAGCCTGCATGGAGCGATAGAAGCCATAAAATTCTGGGTCTTTCTGGAAAGCCGCCGCAAAAATCGAAGCGCGTTCTGCTTCGCCTTCACCACGAATGACTTCAGACTGGCGCTTGCCTTCAGAGGTAATTTCCAAGACCTTACGGTCCGCTTCCGCTTTCTTTTGCGTATTCAAAGCTTCACCAAGACCACGCAGATTTTGCGCTTCTGCTTGGCGCTCAGATTTCATCCGGTCGTAAGTCGCTTCGAGGACTTCTTTCATCAAATCTGTCCGCCGAATCCGGACATCGACAATGTTAATGCCCAGTGCTTGCGCTTCACCTGCAACTTGCGTGGTAATTTCCTGCATCATCACATCTCGGTCTTTTGACAAGGCCGCTTCAAAGGTGCGCTTGCCATACGTCTGGCGCAAAGCGGCATTCAAGCGGGTCTCAATGCGCTGCCGAGCAAGATCAAGGTCAGCTCCCACTGTTTCACGGAACTTCTGGGCATCCAAGATCCGAACCAGAGTAATTGTGTCCACCAGATAGCGCTGCTTGTCTGAAACCTGCACCGCCATGTTGTCAGAACTCCACATGAAGGTGCGGTTTTCAATATCAACCACTTCATCAGCAATTGGCCATTTAACATGAAGGCCTGGTTCAGTGACAATCCGACTGACTTCACCAAAATGCACAACCAATGCGGTCTGCCGCTGATCAACTTTAAACAAGGACATTGATGCAATGACCAATGCCACAACTGCGACTAAAACGAGTCCAATACGCGAGGCATTCATGATCAATTGCTCCCTGCTGGGGTTGAATTTTGAATAGCCGGAAGCGCCAAATAGGGCACAACGCCCTGCCCGGATTTACTGGGGTCCATAATAATTCGATTGGATTTTCCAATCACATTTTCCATAGTTTCCAAAAACAGCCTCTCGCGCGTTACGTCTTTTGCTTTTACATATTGATCATAAACGCTGCTGAACCGTTGGGCTTCACCTTTTGCTTCAGCAACAATTTGGGCTTTATAGCCTTTCGCATCTTCCACAAGTTTGGCTTGGTCACCTTCTGCATTGCGCAGTTTCTGGTTTGAATAACGATCAGCTTCATTAATTGATTTCTGCTGGTCTTGCTTGGCGCGCTGCACGTCTTCAAACGCGTCAAGCACCGATGAGGGAGGTTCAACACCTTCCAGAGCAAGGCCAGTGATTTTCACGCCCGCATTATATTTATCAAGTGTTCGCTGGGTAATGTCCAACACCTGATCTTGGATAGCGAGCTTGCCATTCGTCAATGCATCCGAAGCAGGTGTGCGCCCTACAATTTCACGCATGGCACTTTCAGCAACCGCTTTTACAATTGTTTCCTGCTCTGCAACACTGAACAGAAATTTTTGTGGATCAGCAATTTTCCAAAGAACTTTGAATTTGACATCAACCATGTTTTCGTCACCGGTCAACATCAAGCCCTCATCACCACTGTCGCCGATTGGTGTTTGATTTTCGGCAGCCACCGGCAACAATTCCATGGTTTCAAGGGGCCATGGTGCAAACTGCAACCCGGGAGACACCGTGCGGGTATAGGCACCAAGCCGCAAAACCATCCCGCGTTCATCGGGCTGAACCTGGTATACAGACGAATAGACCCAAAACGCAGCCACTGCTGCAAGTGGCAACAGCCAAGTGCCGCGCCCGCCACCTTGGGGCAGAACGGATTTTAGACCATCGCGGCCTTTTTTGAGAAGATCATCAAGCTCCGGCGGAATATTGCCCGGTCCGCCTTTGTTGCCGCTGCCCCAATTATTCTTTGGTCCTTCGCCCCCCGGAGGCTTGCCCCACGGCCCACGATCGCTCGGGGGCTGGTTCTTTCCATCGTCATCTTTATTCCAGGGCATGTTTCATCCTCTTCATTTGAACTCGCATATAGGTATTGAGCAGTTAAAAGTCCATTGCGGTTGATTTTAATTTTGCCGGTCAAAAATTCGCAGCACAAAGCTAGCGCTGTCATTTGGCCCTTGCGGATGAGGTTCAGATTTTGATTCGGACCAAATCGCGCGATCAAGGTGTGGGAAATAGGTATCGCCTTCAACATCTATGTCCACCTCAGTCAGATAAACTCGGTTCGCCAGAGGCAAAAACATCCCATAGATCTCACCCCCTCCAATCACCGCAATCTCCTCGACTGAACCTGCGGCAGCAATAGCCGCGACCGCATTAGACACAACATGAGCACCTTCAGCCACGAATCCGGATTGCCGCGTGATCACAATATTAACTCGCCCCGGCAGAGGCTTGCGCGGCAGGCTAGCCCAGGTCTTGCGGCCCATGATTACTGGCTTGCCCATAGTAATTGCTTTGAACAGCTTGAGATCAGATGAAATATGCCATGGCAAACCGCCTGCCTTGCCGATCACCCCATTGCGCGAAACCGCAACCACAAGCGAAATAACGCTCATTCTGCTAGGTCCAAAAGGGCTTGATCTTCCAAACTACAATAGCAATTTCCGTTTTCAATCTCCGCCCCAATCTTATGATAAAGAAGTCGAGCCCCCGAATTCCACTCCCGCATCAACCAAAAAATCTTTTTATATCCTCTAGTTATAGCCGTTCTTGCAACTTCTTTCAGAAGAACTTCAGCAACCCCCAACCGACGAAATTCCGGCAACACCACAAGGTCTTCAAGATACATCACCTCTTGTCCGCGGGATGTCGCGTAACTGCGATGCCACAACGCGGAGCCTGCAAAACCCCCATCCGAAAATGCCAAGACCGCGCCAATAATGGGATTGGCACAAAACAGGTCCCGCTCAAAATCCTCCGGCTGAGCCGTCATCGTTGCGCCCCACCCGTGGCTTGCTCCCAGCTCTTGGGTTGTTTGAAGTAGAAATTGACCGTCCCCCGCTTCGGCAGCACGCACGTCAATCATTGCGGCGTGCTCACTGCAAAAATCGCAAGCGCCGTCATGGCGTTCCAAGCGGTGTGGCAGGCAATGGTCACCCACAAGCTGCCAAAGCGCAAGAGCAACACCCCCAGCACCAACCCCATGACAAAAATAAGACCCACATTGATCCATGGTGCCGGACCCGCATGGGCTAACGACCACAGAGCAGAAGTAATGATCACAGCACCCGTCCTGCCCACAACTGTGTTGGTCAATCCTGCGAACAATACACCACGGAACAGAAGCTCTTCGGCCAAAGGAGCTGCCAAAATAATGCTCGGTAAAGTCAGTGCATAAATTGTGGGATCACTTCTCATCTCAGCCATAGTTTTTTCGATCAAGCCAGTTTCATGCAATGTGTCAAACCCAGTAATCCAATACGCTCCGTTCAGCAGAACCCCCATGACGACCATAAAGCAAAAAATAATTGTAACCCACCCCAACATTCCCAGTTTCGGCCTTGCGAGCGGCAAGCTGCCTTGGCGTTTCGGCAAACCAAACTGCGCTAAATAGAGCCCCAAAAACAATATGGGAATCGCAGCTGGAAACATTGCAATAATAAGTGCTTTTAGCATCGCGGGCGAACGAACAAGTGCTGGATCTTTCAACACCATCAATGACTCATGAAACCCCAAACTATAGATCAGCAACGTGATAATGATCTGCAGCATCTGGAAAAATAAAAACAAAAGAACGAAAAAACCAACCGCGCGCCAAAATCCATATTGCTTTTCTGGTGGATAAAGCCAGCCCTTGCCCGCCGCCCAAAAATCTGAACCAAACATTCTCACACCGCCACCGGCGCTGAAATGCCCGCATCGGGATTATAATTCAAAATCTCAAAATCCTCATATTGGAATTCATCAAGGGCCTTCAAATCACGTTTAAATTGAAGCCGCGGCAAAGCATGGGGCACGCGCTTCAATTGCGTTTCCACCTGCTCCATATGATTGGAATAAAGATGGGCATCGCCCAAAGTATGGACAAACTCCCCAACCCCAAGCCCGCAGACTTTAGCAATCATCTCGGTGAGCATGGCATAGGACGCAATGTTAAATGGCACACCTAAAAAAATATCGGCGGAGCGTTGATAAAGTTGACATGATAATTTTCCATTGGCCACATAAAACTGAAACAGGCAGTGGCATGGTGGCAAAGCCATTTTATCAACATCGGCAGGGTTCCACGCTGTCACAATCAAACGTCTTGAGTCTGGCGTTTTTTGAATGCGTTCCACCACTCCAGCAAGTTGATCAATCACTCCACCGTCACGCGTGGGCCAACTGCGCCATTGCGCCCCGTAGACCGGCCCAAGATCACCATTGCCATCAGCCCATTCATCCCAAATTGAAACCCTGTTATCTTTAAGATATTTAATATTGGTCTCACCGCGCATAAACCACAGCAATTCATAAATGATCGAGCGCACATGCAATTTCTTCGTTGTGACCAAAGGCAGTCCCGCCGCGAGGTCAAACCGCATTTGATAGCCAAACACTGAAAGCGTTCCAGTCCCAGTGCGATCATCTTTCCGCACCCCGTGGTCGCGCACATGGCGCATGAGATCAAGATATTGTTTCATGGTGTCGTTCTATACGAGCCCAATGATTCCGCAAAAGAAAAGCGGCGGAGCCCAAAAGCCCCGCCGCACAATTAAATCGGTCGAAGGATGTTAGGCAAGCTTGCCCATGGTTCCGGTGGCTTCTGCAACAAGATAATAAACCGTAACACGATGCTTGGTTTTGTCAGAGTCCATCTTTTCACCTGCGGCACGCACCGCAACTTCGGCTGGGCCAGACGCAAGGCCAAGCTTCTTGGCACAAAAACCATCTACAACACGCTTTACTTCAGCAGGGTCGGTCATTGCGACGAATTGCGAGTCTTTTCCCTTTAGTGCAATGCCGCAATATTTCACGATTGCATCCACTGCTGCTGCATTTACTTTCGACGTATATTTCTTGATGTCTTCAGAATAGTCCACGTTGTAATCCCCCCAACTGGGTTAGCATGAACAGCCCACTCGACTGCAAGAAAAAAGCTAGCATCAATTTTTCGTCAAGAAAAGTGTTTTTGGTACAATTAACAATCTGTGCGAGCAAATTGCTCTCTTTATTTTGCATCAAGCTGCGCCTATATAGGCAGTGTCAGGTGTCGCAAGACAACTGACTATGGTGATAAACGGCTAACGCAATAAGCTTTTCGGACCCGGGGGCAGTACCCGGCGCCTCCACCAAAGACGGTTCTTCTTAGAACCGGCTATGCCCGAGAGCGGATTTCCTTAAATCCGCGACAGGGCGGCTCCGGTAGAACCGCCTTTAATGGGGGCGAAACAGGATCGACGAGAGTGTAAAGGTTGGTTTTTTGCCCGTGATGGTTCCGACGTTTTCGGGCTAATTTCTAGTTGCAAACGATAACTTTGCTCCGGTTGCTCTCGCTGCTTAATGTAGCGCGAAAGACCAA
>JANMWK010000159.1:0-5307 GCA_031393975.1 Hyphomicrobiales bacterium | reverse complement strand
AATGTCTTCAGGGTTGCCCGAAAGTGCCGCCCAACGGAACGGGCCGATGCCACGGCAGAAGAGGGGGCGGATGTATGCAGGAACAAAGCCTGGGAAATCAAAGGCGTTTTTCAAACCCATCTCTAAGGCCATTTGCCGAATATTATTGCCATAGTCCAAAGTAGGCACGCCGAGCTTTTGCATATCGAGCATGGCTTGCACGTGGATTTTCATTGAGGCCATGGATGCGGCTTTGACGGATTCGGGATCGTTGATGCGTTTGTCTTCCCACTGCGCAAGTGTCCAGCCGATTGGCAGATATCCGTTGATGGGATCATGGGCAGAGGTTTGGTCGGTCACAGCATCAGGCAGAATTTTGCGCTTGACCATATCTGGCAGAATTTCAGCGGCATTGCCCAAAACGCCGACGGAGATAGGTTTGGGTGAAGCTTTAATCATTTTCAAAGCGTCTTCAATTGTGGGTGCTTGGAAATCGAGGTAACGGGTTTTGAGGCGCATTTCGATTCTGGATGGTTGGCACTCTATGGCGATCATTGAAGCACCTGCCATCACGGCGGCCAAGGGTTGAGCACCCCCCATGCCGCCCAGACCTGCGGTTAAAAACCATTTGCCTTTCAGGTCGCCGCCATAATGTTTGCGGCCCACTTCGGCGAAGGTTTCATAAGTGCCTTGGACTATGCCTTGGGTGCCGATGTAGATCCATGAACCTGCCGTCATCTGGCCGTACATCATCAGGCCTTTACGGTCGAGTTCGTGGAATTTTTCCCATGTTCCCCAATGCGGCACAAGGTTTGAATTCGCGATCAACACGCGTGGCGCATCCTTATGAGTGCGGAAAATGCCGACGGGTTTGCCGGATTGTACGAGAAGGGTTTCATCGTCTTCTAGCGATTTGAGCGAGGCGACGATTTGGTCATAGGCTTCCCAATTTCGTGCGGCTCTGCCGATGCCGCCATAGACCACAAGTTCTTCTGGCCGCTCGGCCACGCCGGGATCGAGGTTGTTCATGAGCATGCGCAGCGGTGCTTCGGTGAGCCATGATTTGGCAGAAAGTTCTGTGCCTGTGGCGGCACGGATGATTCGGGAATTGTCGCGGCGTGTGTTCATTGCGGTTTGGCTCCGGTGTTATAGCGCGAGTAGAGCGCATAGCGGCTGGCGGGGTAGATGAGGGTTGCTGAGGTGACGACATTGCCACCCGACCAAGTGCGGCGGTGGAGCGAGAGGCAAGGTTCTGCGTTGGTGATTTTTAGGCGGCGCTGTTGATTGGCATCGGGCATGATAGCTTCGACATTGTGTTCAAGCTCATCGGCGGGAAGCAGGCTCAGGAGATAGGCAGTCGGCGTTTGTTCGGCGAAATTCTGTTTAAGAAAATGGGGAGCCGAAAAGGGATTGACGTAGCGATCTTCAAATTGCACCGGCATTCCATTTTCTTCATGCACGATAGCGATGTGGAACAGTGGCGTTGGGGATTTGAGTTCAAAGTCTTCGATTAAATTTGGTGTTGCCGTGACCTCGCGCAGATCTTCAATGCGTGAGGAATAGCGATGACCACGCGCGGCGATTTCATCGGCAATGTTGCGGAGTTCGATGAGTGATGTGCGGGGCGTTGCTTCCTTCACGAAGGTTCCAACACCCGGCACGCGGGAGAGGAATCCATCAGCGGTTAATTCTTTGAGTGCACGATTGGCGGTCATTCGGCTGATTGAAAACTGGGTGACCAATTCATTTTCAGACGGCACACGTTTTCCTGCTGCCAGAACGCCGGAGCGGATTTGCGCTAAGATGTGATCTTTCACCCGGGCATAGAGTGGTTGAGCTTCGTTCATGCGAAGGCCTTTGAGAACCGACCGTTTTGCATAACGGCGCTGATGGGGTTGAAGCCCAGCGGATAAGCAAGGTCGCCCGGGCGCTCAACGTCCCAGAAGGCGAGATCGGCGCGAAGGCCAACTTTAATTTCGCCGCGATCGGTAAGACCTAGAGCCTTGGCGGCATTTTTGGTGACGCCCAACAGTGCTTCTTCCGGAGTTAGCCCAAACAAAACACAGGCCATATTCATGGTTGAGAGCAGAGAATGAACTGGTGACGATCCTGGGTTGAGATCGGTTGCAATGGCAATAGGTACTTTTCTGGAACGCAATGTAGCGATGGGCGGAGCTTGCTTTTCACGCAGGTAATAAAAAGCGCCGGGGAGGAGCACGGCGACCGTTCCTGATTTTTGAATCGCTTCGACACCCTCTTCATCCAGGTATTCAATGTGATCGACAGAAAGCGCACCATATCTGGCGGCAAGTTTTGCGCCGCCTAAATTGGAAAGCTGCTCGGCGTGTAACTTCACAGGTAGGTCTAACTTTTTTGCTGCTTTAAAAACTGCTTCAGTTTCTTCAACCGAAAATGCAATGCCTTCACAAAACGCATCAACTGCATCCACCAAGCCTTGCGAAGCAGCCTGTGGAAGCGACTGATTGCAAACGATATTCAGATACTCTTGATGATTTTCTTTAAACTCTGCTGGAAACGTGTGAGCGCCGAGAAAGGTGGTTTTTATCGTAGCGTTTCGCTGCTGTTCTAAACTGCGGGCGACGCGCAGCATTTTGACTTCTGTATCTATATCGAGGCCATAACCGGATTTAATTTCGACTGTGGTCACGCCTTCGGCCAATAAAGAGTCGAGTCGCTTCAATCCTGATTTCAGCAGCTCATCTTCACTGGCTGCACGGGTGGCGCGAACCGTTGACATGATGCCGCCTCCGGCCTTCGCAATTGCAGCATAGTCAGCACCATTGAGGCGTTGTTCAAATTCATTGGCGCGGTTTCCGCCATAGACAAGGTGGGTGTGGCAGTCGATGAGGCCGGGGGTGACGAGGGATCCATGGCAGTTAATAGCTTCACCCGATGGGGCTTCAGGTTCAGGCCCAAACCATTTGATGTGGCTATTTTCAATCAAAATCGCGGCTTTCTGCACCAGACCGTATCCGCCGGACATTGTAGCCAGATTGAGATTTTTTAGCAGCATCACCCAAAATCCATCTTGTATAAGGTTGTATATACAGTATAGTAGATAAATGGAACAACGCAAGCTGAGATTTGACTCTGTGCTGCTTCCCACAGGATGGGCGCGGGATGTTTGCGTATCGATTGATGTTGGCGGGTTTATTTCCAGTATCGAAACTTCTTCTAAAGATGGTGAGCGGATTTCCGGCATAACGATTCCGGGCATGGCCAATCTCCATTCTCATGCCCATCAGCGCTTGATGCAAGGCTTGGCCGAGCGGGCGGGGCCGGGGGCAGATAGTTTCTGGACATGGCGTGAGGTGATGTATGGATTTGCGTTGAAACTGTCGCCCGAAGATTTAGAGGCAGTTGCGGCGCAGGCCTATTCCGAGATGTTGTGCGCAGGATTTACCGCCGTTGGTGAGTTTCAATATTTGCATCACCAGCCAGATGGCTCACCCTTTGCCAACCGCGCCGAACTGAGTTTGCGCTGTCTGGCGGCCGCAGATGCTGTTGGCATTGCCACCACTATGTTGCCGGTGCTCTATTCACACGGTGGTTTTGGTGGGGCGGCACCCAATGAGGGCCAGCGCCGATTTATCAATGAGACTGATGGCTTTTTGGACATCTATGAAATTCTTAATAATGCGGTGCATAGCCATCATCAATTAGGCCTCGCGCCACATAGCTTGCGCGCCGTGACCAAGGCCGGACTTGATGCTGTTCTGGAAGCAACGCCGCCAGGGCAGCCAATTCATATTCATGTGGCCGAGCAGATCAAAGAAGTTGAAGATTGTCTGGCGTGGAGCAAGCAACGACCCGTTGAATATATGCTATCGCATTTTAATGTGAACAAAAACTGGTGCGCCATACATGCTACGCATATGTTGGAACACGAAGTGCGGGTGCTGGCGGCATCGGGTGCCGTGGCCGGGCTTTGCCCGACGACAGAGGCGAATCTAGGCGACGGAATTTTTCCGGCAACTGAATTTATCAAAGGTGGTGGAAAATTTGGCATTGGCTCAGACAGCCACATCACTATCTCGCCGTCCGAAGATTTGCGCATGTTGGAATATTCGCAACGCCTGAAACATCACACGCGCAACGCTCTGGCCGATGGCGCAGGCCAATCCACAGGGCGCAGCATGTTTGAGCGTGCACTCAAAGGCGGGGCGCAGGCATTGCAACAAAATATGAGTTCAATCGAAGTGGGTAAACGCGCTGATTTTGTGGTGCTGAATACTGATCATCACGCGCTACTCGGTCGCGCCGATGATGCAGCTTTAGACGCTTGGATATTCTCTGGTGGCAATGCTTGCGTGCGTGATGTTTATATGGGCGGTAAACTTCAAGTGAAAGACGGCGTTCATGTGGATGCGGCTTCAATTGCAAACAACTTCAAGAAAACAATAGCGAGATTGACATGATAATTCAGATTGGTGACGAACATTTCGATCTTGATGTGATCAAGCAAATTTTGGCAGGGCCTGTTCGCGTAGAGATAAGTGCCGAGGCGCGAAGCAAGATTGAGAAAAGTGCTGCTACTGTGCAGCGCTTATTGCAATCAGGCAATGCTCTTTACGGAATTAACACAGGTTTTGGAAAACTGGCCAAGACGCGCATTGCCAATGCCGATCTTGAAAAACTGCAAATCAACATCGTGCGCTCACATGCGGCGGGTGTGGGTGCGGCACTGCCAAATAATGTTGTGCGTTTGATCATGCTGTTGAAGCTGCGCTCTTTGGCACAGGGCGCATCGGGCATTTCCATTGTCACGATGGAAACTTTGGTGACGTTGATTAACGCAGATGTCTTGCCCGTGATTCCGGGGCAAGGATCAGTCGGCGCATCAGGTGATTTGGCGCCACTTGCGCATATGAGTTTGGTTTTGATTGGTGAGGGCGATGCCGTTGTAAGTGGCAAACGCGTTTCGGGTGCAGAGGCTCTGAAAGTCGCAGGACTTACACCTCTCACACTTGGGCCGAAGGAAGGTTTGGCGTTGCTCAATGGAACACAGGTTTCGACGGCATTGGCGCTGCTGGGCTTGGTGAACGCTGAGCGTAACACGGCCGCTGCCATTCTTGCTGGCGCGTTGTCACTCGATGCGATTATGGGTTCGGATACGCCGTTTGATGCTCGCATTCATGCGCTGCGCCCCCATGCGGGACAGGTTTGGGCGGCCTCGCATTATCGCCGCTTGATGGCGGGCAGCGAGATTCGGAAATCACATTTGAAAGATGATGACCGGGTGCAAGACCCTTATTCATTCCGCTGCCAGCCACAGGTGATGGGTGCGTGTTTGGATATGTTGGCGCA
>JANMWK010000151.1:0-12678 GCA_031393975.1 Hyphomicrobiales bacterium | reverse complement strand
ATCCAGCTCTTCCGGCCACTGAACCTGCGGCACCAGCAACTGCGCCAACAACCACAACAACGCCCTAAAATATAATTCCACCATGCCCTATGCAACTTTTGCGTAGGGCATGATGACGTGCAGTCGTGTCTATCACCTCTGAAATTAAGAGAATCTATGAGCAGTTGGGCCTTGAAACCAAATTTATTGATGAGGTCGCTGTCGATTATGACCGAGAGGCCGTGCAGATAGCACTGACCCGTGGGCAAGAACGACGGCAAGGTGCTGGTGAGTGCTGATCGGGGCGTTGGCTTTTCCATGCTGGCAAAATGGATACAGAGATCACGACCCCGTGACGGACCACCCCCTGCTGATGGTGATCTGGCGAAAGAGAATGAACGGCTTCGCGAAGAGAACCGCTTGCTCATGGAGGAGAGAGAACTTCCAAAAAAAGCAACGGTGTTCCTTTCACGAATAAGCAAATGAGATTTGCCTTTGTCGAAGAACTCTCGCCGCGGATTCCCGGCGAACGTTTGTGCCGCTTGCTGAGAGTCACATCGCATGGCTTTGGGGCTTGGCGTAACCGGTCAGTCAACGCCAACGTTATGGCAGGTGTAGTCCGCTCAAATCCGCAAACGGCATCACATGAGTTTGGGTAGCTCACGTATCGTCAGAACCTGTAAATACAAGGTGACCACGGGCGGCAACCATCACTTCAACATTGCACCCAACTGGCTGAACCGAAACTTCCACGCCAACAGAGCCAGTCCATGTTGCTCCCACGACAATCAAAAGCGGTTGCGCGATCTGGTCTTAAAAGTATCATTGAGCGGTAGAGGCAACTGCTACGACACTGCTGCCGTCGAGACCTTCTTCAAGACATTCAAGGCAGAACTCATTTGGCGGCACCCTTGGACAACACCCTAGCAGGTTAGCAATGCCCTCTTTCAATATCTCAACGGCTTCCATGACACCCGTCAAGGTCGAACGATTAGCCGCGAACTTCGTTCGTCGTTTATCAGCCTCAATGTGCACCGGTGAACTGCGACGTAGTTTGTCAAAATGTTTGCGATATATACGGCGACACAAAGATATTCGCTGAACAGCGGTGTAACTGCTAGAATTCGTATTGAGACATAGCGTTCCTTCCTGTTCATGGTGTGTCAAACGCTTACACACGATTACGTGAACCACCTCCCGTGATGGTTGGAAACGCCACTATAATAATATAAATAGATTAGAGAACATTGTTTGGGCTACGTGTGCAGTACGCAAGTGTGCTTTGCGTGCAACTTGGCGCGCAGAGTGAAAAGAAGTCTGCTATCGAAGAATGAATTACTGCTCAAACACTCTCACTTGTATAGGTTTCAAATGGCAAAACTGTAATTTGCCTACCAGCTGCTATGCCCAATTTAAGAGCGCGTAACATCCCGCCGATTGTTTCTTGCGCAAGCCGTTCAAGGGGGTGTCCGAGGACCATTGTCAACGTACCGTCTAAAAGTCCAGCCCGTGTATTTTCAGTCAGTTCGAAACCCAGTCCCATGATCTTTCCGGATTTGTCGCGTGTTCTCAGTGCATTCATGGCACCAGATATGCCGCCACCTGCAATGAACAAGCCGACGAGGTCGGGATGTTCATTGATAAGGTTCTCAGTCATTTCTTCTGCAACCGCATTTGTCTCAAACGTAGCGAGGGGTTCAAGAATGGTGAATTCTGGTGCCATCTCGCGGAAGTAGGAGCGGAAACCAATTTCGTTCATCTCTTGGCAGCGATAGCGGTAGTTGCCGACCAGTACGCCAATCTTTCCCGGAGATTTACAAAAGTGATGAAAGGCCCAAGCCGAAGCGCGACCAAGCTTCCAATTATCAAGGCCGACATAATTGACTCCATCAGCCTGCGAGAGTTGCGAAATCAACGCGAACACCGGCACATTCTTAGCTTGCAAGGTATTGACTGCATTTGTGACCAGCGGATGCACGGCTGTGACAACGCCAACAGCACTGCATCTCTCTCCCAATTCAACCAGCTTTGCCGCGATAACTTGCGGCGCCAAATCCTCGGCGTAGAAAATTTCAGTCGCAATTTCCTGTTCGCCATGTGCACGGGCTGCAGTTTCAAGTGCCGCACCTAGCATCTTGTAAAACTTGCGTGACGGTTGGTGGAGTAAAAATCCGAATTTCAGTTTGGGTTTTCGTGAAATGATTTTGGCTTGCATGGCTCGAACTCCATAATAGCCAATGCGCTCTGCTGTGTGTTTCACCTGTTGAACTGTGTGATCACGAACAGTGCTGTCTCCGGCCAGCACACGATTCACTGTTGAGACTGAAACACCAGCTTCCTTAGCCAAATCTCGAATGGTCGGTCGTGTCATTTTGTGCGACTTTTGTATCATTTGTTTCTTTAGTGTCTGTCAAAAGAGACAAAATAGATGAAATTAAAGTCTCTTCAAGACTCATGTTGTATCTCTCATTGTCTCATGTCAATCAAAAACTTCTAGTCACCGAAGGGCATTCCCGCACGCGAGGTTAATACCGTCGGAAAGACGTCAACACGGAGGAAACAATATGAAGAATATCAAGAAAATTCTGCTCGCCGCAACAGTCGGCGCTGCATTCGCAGCGAGCGGATTTGTCGCCACGGCACAGGCTGATGGTGCCAAAATTTTCGTTATCGGTGGCAAGGCAGACGATCCATTCTGGTCCATCGTCAAGCGCGGCGCGGAAGATGCTGGCAAAGTTGTTGAAGCCCAAGGCGGCACAGTAACTTGGCTTGCTCCGCAGAACTATGATAACTTGGGCGTTGATGCTGCGGAATTGATCCGCCAGGCCATTGCCCAAGGAGCCACAGCAGTCGTTGCACCAGACTGGGTTCCAGACGCAATGGACCCAGCTTTCAAAGCTGTTGCTGACGCCAAAATTCCATTTGTTGTTTACAACGCTGGTGGCATTGAAGCAGCAGATCGCTTGGGCGCCATGAATTATGTTGGAGCTGTAGACTACTTGGGTGGTGTTGCTGGCGGTGAATACCTCGGAAAGGCAGGCGGTAAGAGCGGCGTTTGCATCAACTCGTTGCCAGGGGCTGCCAACATTGAAGCTTATTGCAAGGGCTTCGGCGAAGGCATCACAAAGACAGGCGGAAAATCCGATACCCTGCCGCTGCCTGCAACTGCTGAGGGCAACGTGACTGCTGTAGCTCAGGCCATCAAGGCCTACTTGCTGCAACATGCGGATGTGGATTCCGTCTTCACCACCGCTAACCTTGATGCCATTGGCGCAGTTCAGGGCATTGCCCAGGCCGGCCTTACTGGCAAAGTAAAGGTCTGCGGTGTGAACTTTGATACTGGCATCTTGGCTCAAATCGACAGCGGCGCTCAAGCTTGCGCCATTGACCAACAGGGCTATCAACAGGGCTTCTATGCTGTGTCGATCCTCAATGGCTATGTTAACTATGGTCTGTCAATCGCCACTCGCGAAATCCTGACTGGTCCGGGTGTGGTGGATGCCAAGAACATTAAAGCCACTTTGGTTGGCGCAAAGCAAGGCACTCGCTAAGAGTCTTCCTCCCTAGACTTAGATTGCCCGGCCAAATCGCTCCGTGGTCGGGCAGTCTCTTTCTCAGTCGCAATGATGGAAGTTCCCATGTCTGCACAATCTCAACTACAGGAAATCCTACGCAAAGGCAGAATTGAAGCCGTGCGCGATTCGATAGGCCGATTGACGAGACGACCAGAGATGGGTTCATTCCTCGGCTTGGTTATTGTCTATGTCATTTTTGCTATTTTTGGTGGCAGAGTCTTCCTCGGTTCAGCGGGTTGGTCAAGTTGGCTCAATATGGCTGCGGAAGTTGGAATTATTGCGCTGCCGGTGGGTCTGCTGATGATTGCCGGGCTGCTCGATATTTCCGTAGGTGCCATCCTCCCAGCTTCGAGCCTGACAGTGGCCATCATTTCTGGACATTACGAGTTTCCCGCCTATTTTGGCATTGCAGGCGGCCTTGCCGTTGGCGTGATCGTAGGGTTCATCAATGGCCTTCTTGTCACCCGGACAAAAATTCCCTCTCTCATCATCACCATCGGCACGATGTTTGGCGTGATGGGACTAACACTTGGCTTCACGATCTTGATTGCAGGTTCAACTGGCGTTTTCATCGTTCCTGACACAGTCACAAAATCACTTCTGGGTGTCGCCTTGGGCGGCATGTTCCAGATTGGCATCTTCTGGTGGGTTGGCTTTGTTATAGTCATCTACTATTTGTTGCACCTTAACCCTTGGGGCAACTGGGTGTTCGCGCTGGGTGGCGACCGCGACAGCGCACGTGACGCGGGCATTCCCACTAGGAAGCTCATCATGCAACTTTACATGCTGTCGGGCTTTGCTGCAGCCTTCGTCGGCGTGACGCAGGTCGTAACGTTTGGCAGTGCACAAGTTGCAGCAGGGAGCTCCTTCATCTTCAATTCGATTATGTGCGCCGTCATCGGAGGTGTCACGCTGACGGGCGGGGCCGGTTCGGTCATCGGCATTGTCTTCGGCACGATAACTTTTGCCATCGTGAATCAAGGCATCTTCTTTTCGGGGTTCGATCCCAATTTTGGCTCCATTATCATCGGAGCGCTGCTGCTGACTGCGGTTCTTTCCAACGACAAATTCCGCGCCTTGGCGCTGAGTTATGCGGCCAGAAAAAAGTGAGAGCGCGAGAATGGAGTTAATTGGCAACTTTTTACGACGTCCTGCCGCCGCCTCGATTTTGAGCCTGATTGGCGTTGTGGCCTTTTATGTGATCTTTGGGCGGGTTAATCTCGTAAATCTGGCAGCCGCTGCCAGTTGGATAAACTTCGCGGCCAACCTCGGGATCGTGGCGATTCCCGTCGGCCTTTTGATGATCGCTGGGGAGATGGATATTTCCATCGGTGCAATGATCCCAGCGGGATCTATCACCACGGCAATCATTTCGGGCCACTACGGCCTGCCGATTGAAGTGGGCATGTTGGGGGCTCTCGCACTTGGTGTGCTTGTCGGGCTGGTCAACGGACTTCTTACGGTGCGCACCACGGTGCCATCACTTATCATCACTCTCGGCACTCTGGTTGGCATGCAGGGCATCGTGCTCAGCGCTGCGATGTTGCTCACTGGCAATGCCAGCGTTCCTCTCAGAGCACCTGAATGGGCCAAATTCCTATTCGGCCAATTGTTAAACAATACCCATCAGGTCATCATTTTATGGTGGATTGCGTTGACAGCTGTATTCGCATTTGTTCTGCACAAAACGCGTTACGGGAATTGGATCTTTGCACTTGGTGGCGACAAAGTGTCAGCCCGAAATGCTGGCATACCAACGACGCGCCTGACTATAGTACTGTTCGTATTGTCGGCGACCGCCGCAAGTTTTGTTGGCATGTGCCAGGCGATCTTGTTTAATTCAGCGCAAGTTTCGGGCGGTATGGGCTATATTTTCAACGTGATTTCCAGCGTCGTGGTTGGTGGTGTTTTGCTGACCGGAGGCTTTGGCTCGGTGATGGGCATTTTCGTTGGCACGCTGACTTTCGCCATCGTCATTCAAGGCATTTACTTCACGCATATTGATCGCAACTGGTCGAACCTTATTATCGGGGTAACGTTGCTGGTCGCCATGGCGATGAACGGGTCATTCCGCAGCATGGCGCTGTCTTACGCGCCCAAGAAAAAGTGATCGGAAAATGAAGACCCCTATCCTAGCGCTCAAAAACGTCAACAAGTCCTTCGGTCCCATCGAAGTTCTGAACGACATCTCGCTTGAAGTCCGTCCGGGTGAAGTGTTGTGTTTGCTGGGCGACAATGGTGCGGGCAAGTCTACGCTGATCAAGATACTGTCCGGTGTCTATAGGATCACGTCCGGTCACTTGGAAATGGATGGCAAACCTGTAAATTTTACGAACCCGCGTCAAGCCAGTGAAATGGGCATCGCAACGGTGCATCAATTTGGCGGCACATTCCCGCTTATGAGTATTGGCCGGAGTTTCTTTGTCGGCATCGAACCAACAAAAGGTTGGGGTCCATTCAAGATTTTCGATCGCCAAAAGGCAAATGAGGTTGCAGTGAAGGCCGTGCGTGACTTCGGAATCACGCGCATTGATAGTGGTGACAGGTTGGTTGGTGGGCTTTCGGGTGGCGAACGGCAGTCGCTTGCGATTGCACGAGCCGTACATTTTGGTGCGCGCGTTCTCATTCTGGATGAACCCACAGCGGCCCTTGGCGTGAAGCAGGCAAGCCACGTGCTGCGCATTGTGAACGAAGCTAAGAAGCGCGGCCTCGCGGTAATCTTCATCACGCATCAAGTCATGCATGCTATGGCGGTTGGCGACCACTTTGCAGTTCTGATCCGTGGTGCAATTGCAGCTGATTTCAGCAAAGGCCAAAAAACCCGCGAAGAAATCACCGATCTTATGGCGGGTGGCGAAACCATGGCAGCACTCGAAGCCGAGATTGAGGTTCATAACCGTGGATGATTTGAAATTTGGAACACGTAACCGCCGGGGTGATTGGACTCCCAACGCCAATCCGCAAATTGCGTTTTTCTGGTCGAGACCTTTCGACTGGCGTGCTTGGATAAAGTTCCTGATCAACTATATCTGGCCTTGGAACGTATTTCACATGGCGGTAACGCTCTTGTATTGGCACTATATCCTTCCCGACTGGCAGACAATGAAAACGTTAAGTTGGGGCTGGGCGCTGTGGCTCTATGCCGTAAATAGTGTTGGTATCTTCCTCATGTATGGCACCATTGAATTTTTCTACTATTGGAAACGCCGCCAAGGAACGCGCTTCAAGTACAACGCCAAGTTTCCATCCGAGCAGCCTTCTGATGTGTTCTTTTTCAAAAGCCAGAACATCGACAATGTGCTGCGCACGTATATCTCTGGCATTCCCATGTGGACACTCGTCGAAGTGCTCATGCTGTGGTGCTTCGCCAATGGCTATGCCTCTTGGCTGAACTGGTCAGAGCACCCCTATTGGTTGACCTTAATGTTGTTTGCCACACCCATGATCCATGAGGTGAACTTCTTCTTCATTCACCGCGCCATTCACTGGCCTCCGCTTTACAAATGGATTCACTCGGTTCATCACAACTCAGTCAATCCAAGTCCATGGTCATCACTATCGATGCATCCAGTGGAGACATTTCTTTATCATGGCGTTGTGTGGTGGCATCTCGTGTTGCCATCCAACCCTCTCATTGCGTTGTTTCAATTACACATGGCAGGCTATGGCGCAGTCAACGGTCACATCGGCTTTGACAAGCTGGAACTGACAGAAGAAAGCACCATGGATACCCATGCCTATTTGCACTATTTGCACCATAAGTATTTTGAGGTGAATTACGGCGCTGATGGATTGATCCCGCTAGACAAGTTATTTGGCACTTGGCACGATGGTGGCAAAGAGGCGCAAGCCACGATGGAAGCGCGTTATGAAAAGAAAGTTGCAAGGATGAACAAAAAATCATGACACTGCGTATTGGCATTATAGGCGCTGGTATAATGGGGGCAGACCATGCCCGGATATTTGCAGAAGAAGTGCCTGGGACAACATTGCAGGTCATTTGTGATGCTGACCAGAAGCGTGCAAAGTCCGTAGCTGATCACATAGGTTCAATGGGTGTTGTGAGTGATCCACTTTCCGTGATCAATGACGCGTCAGTTGATGCTGTAGTCATTGCTGCACCCGATCAATTTCACGCGCCGCTCACACTTGCCTGCATTACTGCTGGAAAACCAGTTCTGTGCGAAAAGCCACTGTCACAAGATCGCAAAGAGTGCCTAGCTGTACTCGCAGCAGAGGAAAAGTGCGGCATGCATCTCGTTCAGATCGGTTTCATGCGCAGGTTCGATCCATCTTACGCGGAGATCAAGGCGATCTTGACGCGTGGAGACCTTGGCAAGGCCCTGATGTTCCATTGCTTCCACCGCAATGTGGCCCCGGCCTATGATTTTCGCCCGGAAATGGCCATCTGCAATTCAGCTCCTCATGAATTTGATGTGGCGCGCTGGATGCTGGATTCCGATTTCAAGTCGATTAGCGTTTTCCGCCCGCCTAGTGGCGGTGAAACAGCACCGGTATTCATGGTGCTGGAAACGGTAGCGGGCCAGCTTGTGAATATCGAAGTCAATATCAGCGCCACTTATGGCTATGATGTGCGCGGCGAATTGGTGGGCGAGAAGGGCACCGCCTTCTTACGTGCACCCATCCACACAGATGTGAACCTCGGTCTTAAACAGATCAACACATATCCAGCAGACTGGCGGCCACGCTTTGTGGATGCCTACCGCCAGCAAAACCGCGCTTGGGTCAAATCCATCAATACTGGTAAACCCAATCTGGGTGCCACGGCTTGGGATGGCTATTGTTCCACTGCTGTTGCCGAAGCAGGCGTTGAGGCCCTGAACACGGGCAAAACTGTTGCCGTGACTCAGATTGCCAAACCAAAATTCTATATGTGAGGCGATAATGAAAATTGGAATAGTCACCGATTCACTTAGTCATCTCTCATTGGATGATATGCTCGACACTGCTGCGCGGCTGGGCATTAAAGGCGTGGAGTTCAATGCTGCCAACTGGACGGCGGCCCCGCACTTTAATTTAAAAGCACTGCTCAGCAGTTCTGCCGAGCGACGTGAGTTGCTGACATCGGTTAAATTGCGTGGGTTGGAAATCTTTGCATTGAATGCCAATGGCAATCAACTTCACCCTACGGAAGGTGAGATTCAATCAAATGCCTTGCATGATACAATTCGCGTTGCAGGTGCGCTGGGGATAGAAACAGTTGTCCTTATGTCTGGCCTGCCCGAAGGTGCCGCTGGCGACAAAATGCCGAATTGGGTTGTCTCATCGTGGCCACCCGAAACCCAGACCATGCTGAAATATCAGTGGGAAGATCGTGCTCTTCCTTATTGGGCCAAACTCGCTGCCTTTGCCAAACAACAGGGTGTCAAGAAATTGGCGGTGGAAATGCATGGCAATCAGCTTGTGTACAATGTGCCCACATTATTGCGCCTGCGCAAAGAAATCGGCCCCATTGTTGGAGCCAATCTCGATCCTTCGCACCTCATGTGGATGGGGGCTGATCCACTTGCTGCCATTGATGCACTGGGTTCTGCAATTCTACATACCCATGCCAAGGACACTTTTATCAACTCGCCCGTCACAGCACTCACCAGCCGCCTAGAAAACGGTTCACTCATGAATGTTGCGAACCGCGCCTGGAGCTACATCACCTTGGGCTATGGTAATGACCAACAATTCTGGAAAGACTTTTGCTACCGCCTGCGAATGATTGGCTATGACGGTTGGCTTTCCATAGAGCATGAAGACGTGATGTTGTCTCGCATCGAAGGCGTTAGGAAATCAGTTGAACTTCTGCAAGCGGTCGCTCCATCAGAAGCTGGTGACTATAAACCCCAGGAATTTTGAAGAAGTGAAGCTATGCTATGGATTGGCGTTGTTGGGGATGGAATAGCTGGGCGGCAGTTCCATACGCTGTTCATTGATGCTGCGAAAAACTGCAAACTGACTGGCATTGTCGCAAGGGCACCAGCCACGGTCGGGGTAACAAAGTCTGATTAGCCTGATGTGCCCATTTATGCAAGCTTGAGCAAGATGATTGCGGCCGGAAGATGCGATGCCGTGACGATCACTACTACTTTGAAGCATTCGTAAAAGGTGGGAGCGATGGGCGACCACCCGCTGTTACGGCAGAACCGGGCAGAGGGGTTCTCGCAGTACTCGACGCGGCACGCCAAAGTGCCGAGCAGGGGCGTTTAATAACGTCATTTTGCTGGACTGTATTTCAGGCAGCGCTTAACGCGGACCGAAGGTTAAATTCTGCTGACGGGTTCATCACTCAGGTGTTTATTTCGTAAATTTGGAAAAGTGTGATTGAAAAAATCTTAGCTTTTGGATTTGAGTAGGTTTCGGTACTAGCGCCCTTTTTCGGCGTCCGGGAAGCCTGCAGCAGCTCCATTGGCGTACATTTATGCATCAGAGCTGGCCAAATCGTTTCGGTGTAGAAAGCATCATTAGCTTGTCGAAACCGCAAAACTGCTAAACGAAAATGTTTTCTGGATTCAACCGATTTTACTTTTTTGAGAGTTGGCTTTTCTCATTAAAATACTAAGAAAATATAATTGTGAAAAGTATTTTCAATATTTGCCAACCGAAATCATGATGGTTATTGCATCAAAAAAACCTGTTTTTTGTCGTAAATTTCGATAAAATAGGTTTTATATTTTCATTTTATTAGCTTGAGCTGATTTCGCTTGCTATTTGTGGTGAAAATTTCCTACACTAAAGCAAGTCGAAATCTGAACTATCTTTTGTAAGTTTTGATCTTGCCCAGAAGGGATAGCTTGAGCTTCGGTGATTTGGGCGTCCTGAGATGAGTTCGGGCCATTTAGTAAGCCAGTTTGGGCACGACAAAAGTCGATGCCACTAAAATGGTCGTTGTTAGAAGAGCAGTTTTAATCTGTCAGCACTTTAAATGAGGAAGAAATCTAATGTTTAATATTCATAAAGATGCAGTCTACACGCGCATAAACCGCCGTAAGTTTCTAGAGCTTGGGGGCGGTACAGCAGCAGCTCTTGGCGTAGGCGGTCTGACGCTGGGCTTAGGCTCTACAATTACCCGTTCACCTGTCCAAGCAGCTTCGTCTGACGATGCCAAGTGGAAACAATATGCGGGTTCCAAGCTCAAATTCATGTCTGAGAACACGCCGCCGTCGTTTGCGATTCGTGACAATATGAAGGCCTTTACTACTCTGACAGGCATTGAAGTTGAAGTTTTGACGGACGATTTGCCGGTTGTGCAGCAAAAGATCGGTATCGATTTGCAAGGTGGCAAATATGATTATGCCCTCGACTATGTGCAGGACAAGCCGATTGGCTCACCATTCGCAGACTTCTTCACTGATTTGACGCCGATGTTAACTGACAACACGTTGCCACAAGATGCTGAAGGCTATGGCGATGAAGTTTGGTACCCAAATTTCATGTCGGCTTGCGGACGTTTCTATGAGAAGGGCAAGATTGTCGCTCTGCCATATGATGCAGCTGTGGCCTGCACCTTCTATCGCCAAGATCTCTTTGAGAAATACACGAAGGACTTCGAGAAGGAATATAGCTACCGTCTTGAGTTTAACAAGGATTCCACGTGGAAGCACGTCACTGATATGGCGACTTTCTTCAAGAAGCTGAAGGAATCAGGTCAGGACGTTCCCTATGGCTACGCTCAGCACCACGGCAACTTCGCATGGACGACGCAGCTTGATATCCAGCGCTTCTTGTTCGCTAACGGACGTTGGGCCGACTGGAACATTGACGATGTTTACGGATCAAAGACACCTGGCAAGACTAACTGGGGTGATAAGCAGTCAGTGCTCATGATGCAGAAGTTCAAGGAGTTGGCAGATGTTTGCCACCCGGACAACCTTGCCAATGGTACCCTCGAACTGAACACTGTTTATCAGGCCGGCAAAATCGCGATGCAGACGCAGTATCACGAGTTCGCGGCTTCGATCGAAGACGAAAAGAAGTCAAAAGCAGCAGGCGGCAAGACAGCTTACGCACCTTGCCCGAAAGGCGAGGCCAGCTGGATCGTCAATGGCGGCCAAGCGGTCAATGGCACTAACTGTGGAATTGGCGGTATCGGCATTAACAACAATGCGCCAGAAGCTATAAAGCGCGCCGCCTACATCTTCGCGATCTGGTCGGTCTCGAAGAACAATCAGCTGAGCGTTCTGAAGGGTCTAGGCGGCACGCCAACCCGTAAGTCCGTTCTTGCTGAGCCCGAAGTGCAAGCTGCAAGAAAGCGTCCGACAAAAATGCCGAATGCGCTCACCTTCGATGCTGTTTATGATTTGGGTATTAAAGATCCTAACTTTGTCCTTGGACCAAAAATTCCGAAGGCCAACGAGTACTACTCGATCCTTGCAGCGGAAACGCAGAAATGCATTTCCGGCGGTTCCACTGCTGAAGAAACCTGCGTATCGATCCAGAAACAGCTAGACACATTGCACGGGGTCTAATCCCGCTTCGAACAAGACTCCCTCCCCCTAAAATTTGGGGGGAGGGAACAAGTTTAATATATCTTTGCGATGAGGCCGGATATGACTGCGATAACCAAGGATACAACGACATTAGCCAACTTGTTCCGCGTCCGGCAGATTCTGGACAATGTCGAGTCAAAGCCAGGATTGAAAGCATCAAGCGATGGCCTGATACTCAACCCCCTGCCGTCCAAGAGTTATTATTATTGGCTCATGGCTCCGGCCATATTGCTGCTTGCTGCAATCTCGCTCTATCCCTTTTTTTGGATGATCTACATGAGCTTGAATGATGTGCAGATTGGCAGCATCAAGTGGAACAACTTCGCCAACTTTACCAAGCTTTGGAATGATGGAAAATTCTGGAATGGGTGGCAGTTGCTTTTGCAGTATTCGGCACTCTGCCTGTTCTTCCAAATCACTATCGGCACGTTTCTTGCGATTGTGCTCAACAATTCAAAATATGAGAAAATCATTGTAACAACTTTGCTCATGCCGATGATGATGGCACCTGTTGTGGCTGGCATGGTCTGGTATTTCCTCTACAACGGCACCTTCGGCTGGTATCATTGGCTTTTTCAAAGCCTCGGCATTCTCGGTGCAAAATCGATTCTTGCTGATGTGCACAC
>JANMWK010000146.1:0-20107 GCA_031393975.1 Hyphomicrobiales bacterium | reverse complement strand
CCCCTCGTAATTGCCGCTGCGCTGTTTATGGAAAACATGGATGCGACGGTGATTGCCACGTCGCTTCCGGCGATTGCAGCGGATTTGGGCACCAACCCGGTTTCGCTCAAATTGGCTTTCACGACTTATCTGCTCAGCCTCACGGTGTTTTTGCCGATCAGTGGCTGGATGGCAGATAAATATGGCGCGAAGTTGGTTTTTCGCTGTGCTATTGCGGGGTTCACGCTGGCTTCAGTGGGCTGTGGCTTAGCGCCAAACTTAGGATGGCTTGTGGGCTTACGGGCGCTGCAAGGTTTGGGTGGAGCGATGATGGTTCCCGTGGGGCGCATAATTCTCATCCGCACCATTCCAAAGTCTGAACTGGTGAATGCCATGGCGTGGCTGACGATTCCAGCTTTGATTGGCCCTCTGCTGGGACCGCCGATTGGTGGCTTCATCACGACCTACTTTCATTGGCGCTGGATTTTCTGGATGAATGTTCCATTTGGGGTCTTGGGCTTGGTCTTGGCCACACTGTTCATGCCAGAATCGCGTGAGGAGCACATGCCACCTTTGGATTTTAAGGGCTTTTTGCTTTCCGGCTTCGGCTTGGCGCTTACGGTGTTTGGTTGCACGGTGGTGGGGCGTGGGTTAATTTCGGAATGGTTTGTGGCCGCGATGATTTTGGCCGGGGCCTTGATGATTGCACTCTATGTGCGCCATGCCAAGCGCGTGGCGAACCCCCTTCTTGACCTGTCGCTTCTGAAAGTGGATACATTGCGCATCAGCATTACGGGCGGTTTGTTTTACCGCATTGTTGCTGGTGCGGTGCCGTTTTTGTTGCCGTTGATGTTGCAGCTTGGTTTTCATTTGTCTCCGTTTCAATCCGGGCTCATCACCTGTGCCGCAGCACTGGGTGCGCTTACGATGAAATTTGGTGCGGCCAGAACTCTGCGGCGCTTTGGGTATCGTCAGTTGTTGATTGTGAATGGCGTTGTCTCGTGTGTATTTACAGCCGCCATGGGCTTGTTCACGCCCACTATGCCATATGCGGTGATGATGGGCCTGTTGCTGTTTGGCGGCGTTTCACGCTCCATGCAATTTACCGCATTAAATTCTATTGCCTATGCTGATGTGGCTACTGCGCAAGTGAGCAAAGCCAATGGACTTTACACGGTGGCGCAGCAGCTTTCGCTTGCACTGGGTGTGGCGGTGGCCGCGACAATTCTGGATCTCTCGCAATGGTGGCGTGGTGCTGCTGAACTCGCCACTTCAGATTTTTCCGCAGCGTTTTTTGTGGTGGCGGCGGGAGGTTTGTCATCGATATTCTTGTTTATGAAATTACCGCAAGATGCAGGCGCCAACCTTTCAGGGCAAAATGTGGAAAGTTAGGTTCACGATTGTTTGAACTGAAGTGAACAGTCTATTTTTGGTGATGCGCGTATCAATCGGCACCAACAGGAGGATCATAATGGACCGTCGCACCGCAATTCAACTATCGAGCCTATCGATTATGGGTTTTAGTTTAGGGGCAAGGCACACAATGGCCGCGAGTTTTGAAGTCATCAAAACTGATGCCGAATGGCAGAAGCTTTTAACGCCTGCGCAATTTGCAACATTACGCAAAGAAGCCACTGAAGCGCCGGGCACTAGCGTATTGTTGGATGAACACCGCAAGGGTACATTCGATTGTGCGGGCTGTGAACTGCCGATTTACAGTTCCGCTATGAAATTCGACAGTGGCACAGGTTGGCCGAGTTTCTTTGATCATCTACCGAATGCGATTGGCAATCAAGATGATAACTCGCTGTTCACGGCCAGAACTGAAGTGCATTGCCGCCGCTGTGGTGGGCACCTAGGCCATGTGTTTGAAGACGGCCCAAAACCCACGGGGTTGCGCTATTGCATGAATGGTGTGGCGCTGAAGTTTGTGGCGGCTTAGTTAAGCAGCCGATTTTAAAGTTCGTCTAACAATATTAGGGTCTTTGGCAAGCATTGCTAGTAACACACGGGCGGGGCCATCGGGATTTCGACGACCTTGTTCCCAATTGCGCAGTGTGGCTATGGATACACCGATTTGCTTAGCAAATGCCGCCTGCGTAAGACCTGCATTGGCGCGGATGGCGGCTGAATCAATTTCTTTAGGAATATGAACTCGACCGCCCGGGATTTTGCCTGTGCGTGCCAAGTGTCGGGCTTCTTCCATACTTTTCATCAAACCGTCGAAATCTGATTTCTTCATTTCAATTCCTTAATCAAAGTTGCTGCAATTGCAGACAATGTTTTGCTTTGCGCTGATATAAGATCAGCTGCTTCATTCTTGGCGAAGGCCACATCAGAACGGCGGGATAGCCCTCATTGTGAAACCAATAAATCACGCGCCCGCCACCGCGCTTTCCGCGCTCTTGCAAAGGAATGCGCATTTTGCGTAATCCGCCTGTGCCTTTGATGATGTCTCCGGAGATGGGACTGGCTGCAATTGTGTCGATAACTGCATCTAACTCAAAACGCGTCATTATCTTTTCCGCTTTGGAGAGATAAGATTCGGTTTCTACAACTGCGGTGAGCATGTAGGATTGCATACGCCAATGGCGCACAAAAGTCAACACGGTTTGGGGCTCTTAGTCTAAACCAGTGCACCTTAGTTTGGGAGATAGCAGCCAATGGCCGGATGAGGGCTCTTGGCCACGCATGTTGACTTGTAGGTAAAACGCACTCCATCGCGATCTGAGTTTCGTTTACTTACTTGCAATTATGTCTTTAACAATCGAATTCATCATTGGCTGCAGAATATAAAAGAAAAAGGCAACAAATATAGCCAAAATAATAATGAAGTTGATCGTTCGCATAGACTGAGAAGTATTCTGCAAAATTCTTATATTGTATGGTTCTATCAGACTAAGTAGGTATCCAAATAGTGTGCCATTTAATATTGCGTAAATTGCCATTGCCGACCAAGAGTTCGTTTTAACTGAAATAAATTTGAAAACGCCAACGATCGTAATCCAACTAGCAACTTTGAAAATTGCTTCGGTTCTTTTGAAAAGTAGCTTGGATATTTCAAACTCTCTTTGGTCTACCTCAATACCCACAGAAAAAAGGGGAAACAAATTTTACAAAAAAATTTACTGAGTTATTGTATGCAGTAAAAAATAGTTTTTTGTTATTGTATGCAGTAAAAAATAGTTTTTTCACTTTCTCACCCCCGCTCTACAAAGCTATCGATCACCCGTTTTTCGCCCGCCTTATCAAAATCCACAGTCAACTTATTGCCATCGACGCTCGTCACATGCCCGTAGCCGAATTTCTGGTGGAAGACGCGTTCGCCTATTTCGTAGATTGGCGTGTTGGCAAAGCTCGCGGCCATTTCGCCTTCTATGAATTTGGGACTGGTGCGCATAGTGTCGCCAGATGATTTTCGTGCCTGAGCGCGTTGCCAGCCGGGGGTGTCGTAGCTGCCTTTACCGAAGCTGGTGTTGCTGTCGAAACGGCTGCTAGCGAAAGATTGCCCGCCATAGCTGCTGGTGGTTGCAACGACTTCAACATGTTTTTCCGGCAACTCATCAATGAAGCGTGACGGCATTGCGGATTGCCAAAGGGCGTGGATTCTTCGGTTTTGAGCGAAGCTGATAGTGGCGCGAAGTTTGGCCCGGGTGATTCCTACATAAGCCAAGCGGCGTTCTTCCTCCAAGCCGTTGCGGCCTTTCTCATCCAATGATCGTTGGTGAGGAAAGAGTCCTTCTTCCCAGCCGGGCAGAAACACCGTGCCGAATTCGAGGCCCTTGGCGGAATGGAGCGTCATGATGTTCACGCGGTCGTCGGTTTCTGCACCCGTGTCGCGGTCCATCACCAAGGCCACGTGTTCTAAGAATCCACTGAGGTTTTCAAACTCGCCCATCGAGCGCACGAGTTCTTTCAAATTCTCCAAGCGGCCTTCGGCTTCGGGACTTTTGTCGTGCTGCCACATTTCGGTATAGCCGGATTCATCTAACACGATTTCAGCAAGCTCAATGTGGGGCAGGGCATCCACTTGTTTGCGCCAGCGAGCGAAATTTTCGATGAGCAGACGCAATGCGGTGCGGGCTTTGCCGGGCAACTCATCGGTGGCCAGCATCGCGGTGGCGGCGGCATAGAGCGAAGTGCTGGAGCGCCGCGCCACATTATACATTTTCTGGATCGAGGCATCGCCAATACCACGCTTAGGCGTGTTGATAATGCGCTCGAATGCGAGATCATTATCAGGCGAAGCCACGATTTTAAAATAACTCATGGCATCGCGGATTTCGGCGCGTTCATAGAATCGTGGTCCGCCAATCACGCGGTAGGGCAGCCCCAATGTGATGAAGCGCTCTTCAAAGGCGCGCATTTGTGAGGAAGCGCGGACCAGAATGGCCATGTCGTTCAAATGGTTTTTCTGGCGCTGCAGTGATTCAATATCATCGCCGATAGCTCTCGCTTCTTCCTCGCCATCCCAATGGCCGCGTACGGTTACGGGGGTGCTTTCGGTTTTATCAGTGCGCAAGGTTTTGCCCAAACGCGATTCATTCTTTGATATGAGACCGGAAGCCGCGCCCAGAATATCGGGCGTGGAGCGATAGTTTCTCTCGAGCTTGATAATTTTTGCGCCGGGGAAATCTTTCTCGAAGCGTAGAATATTATCGACTTCCGCGCCGCGCCACCCATAAATCGATTGATCATCATCGCCCACACAGCAAATGTTGCGGTGCCCTTGGGCAAGCAGGCGCAGCCACAGATACTGCACCACGTTAGTGTCTTGATATTCATCGACCAGCATATATTTGAATTTCTGCTGGTAAGATTTCAATACGTCCGGATGCTCTTGGAATATGCGCACGGTTTCCAGTAGCAGATCACCGAAGTCGCAGGCGTTCACAGTTTTTAATCGCGCTTGATAATCGGCATAAAGTTTTTTGCCGAGGCCATTGGCAAAGGCATAAGACTCACCTTCCGAAACCTTGTCTGGCGTGAGACCCTTATTTTTCCAGCCATCTATGGCATTGGCCAATTGGCGGGCGGGCCAGCGCTTTTCATCAATGCCTTCGGCTTTCAACAATTGTTTGAGCAGACGCACCTGATCATCATCATCGAGAATGGAAAAGCCCGAACGCAAGCCTGCCAGCTCATAGTGGTTGCGCAGAATTTTAACACCGATGGAATGGAAGGTGCCAAGCCAAGTCATGCCCTCCACCACATTGCCGATCAAATGACCGATGCGTTCCTTCATTTCGCGCGCTGCCTTATTGGTGAAGGTGACCGCAAGCATCTGGTTGGGCCAAGCTTTTTGCGTGGTGAGGATGTGAGAAAGTCGCGTGGTGAGCACGCGGGTTTTGCCGGTGCCTGCACCCGCTAACACCAGCAATGGCCCATCGGTGGTGAGCACGGCTTCGCGCTGCTCTGGGTTTAGGCCCTTGAGATAAGCGGGTTCATTGGCCTGCATGGCGCGTGCGCTAATGCTGGATGGGTTATGGTCGGTCATTAGGGATCATGATTCTCTTATCCCTCTATAGCAAAGATTCCGCTTTTGTTCAGGCGCAACGGCGCAGTTGGGGAAAGTCTATTGTGGCCACCTGCGCTTGAATTTTGCGCCATGTGTCAGCCGTTTCGGTGTCACCTGAGCGTTCGCACAAAAGGGCGTGGCGTGCCGCTTCACCTGCCGCTTTATTGCCATGGGCGAAAACTAAGGCTTCTGCAAAATGCGTATATCCGGTGTTTTTCATTTTTTGATTCTCCCGTGGCAGTGTTGGGTTTCACCAACCATGAAGAGCAACTGCGCCTGAAATTTTACGGGAGTGTGACGATTATTGGGCGATCAATTGGGGCGGGGCTAACCACGATCCATATGCAGCTAGAGTAGGTGGTAATAGGTCGGCTAGAACTGTCAGCAAAGGCGGAATTTCTTTGCACACTTTATTTCCTCACAATCCCAATTTTACGTCCTACTTGCTTTGGTAAATTCAATGCTTTGTGATTTTCGAGCATTGCGTCAATTTGCTTTTGAATATTCGCTGGGAACTGTGCGGTTTTCTTGGCGGTCAAGTCCACGTGACTGACGATCACTTCCAGCACGCAGCTTAGAAAATTATCTTCGGCATGAAACATTTGCTGCACATAATGCACGCGCTTTATGTCGGCATCGATGATTTGATTTTCGATCCGCACCTGATCGCCCGCGTGAATTTCATGGGCATATGTGGTATGAGTTTCCAATGTGAAGAAACTGCAATTGGTTTGCCGCACATAATCCGGCCCCAAGCCGAAAGTTTCAAACATTTCCTCGGCGGATTTATCGAAGAGAACGGCGTAATAAGCCATGTTCATGTGGCCGTTATAATCGGTCCATTGGTCTTCGACGGTGAGCAATTGTCCAATCCACGGTGAGGGCATGGTAAATCCTGTTTGTTGTGTTAGTTTTGGAATCATGGATACACAGGTTCTCAAGAACAGCACAAGCCAAGCGATTGCAGAACTCAAAAATTTGCTGGGGGATAGGCTTTCTACAGCTATGATTGTGCGTGATCAGCATGGTAAGGATCAGACGTGGAACCCTGCCGCGCCGCCCGATGCAGTGGCGTTCGTGCAGTCTACGCTTGAAGTTCAGACTGTTGTGAAGATTTGCGCCCGACACGCTGTCCCGATGATTCCATTTGGTGCCGGCTCATCGCTGGAAGGGCATTTCACTGCGCCCCACGGCGGAATATGCATTGATTTGAATCAGATGAATCATATTCTTGAAGTGAATGCTGAGGATATGGATGTGCGGGTTCAAGCTGGTGTCACGCGCAAGCAGTTGAATGTGGAGCTTCGTGACAAAGGTTTGTTCTTCCCAATTGATCCTGGTGCCGACGCTACCATAGGCGGCATGACGGCCACGCGCGCTTCCGGCACAAATGCTGTGCGTTATGGCACGATGAAGGATAATGTGATGGGCCTCACAATAGTAATGGCCAATGGTGAGATTGTGCGCACAGGCACACGGGCGCGTAAGTCATCAGCGGGTTATGATCTTACACGGTTGATGGTGGGGAGCGAAGGCACACTGGGTGTGATCACCGAAGTGGGATTGAAGGTTCATGGCATTCCGGAAGCGATTAAAGCGGGGGTGGTTTCGTTTCCAACGATAAAAGCCTGCTGCAACTCGGCCATTCAAACTATTCAAATGGGAATTCCGATTGCTCGCATTGAACTTGTTGATATTGAGCATATCAAAGCGATCAACGCTTATTCGAAATTGAACTTGGCTGAAGCGCCTACATTGTTTGTGGAGTTTCATGGCACAGAGGCATGTGTTGTTGAGCAGGCCGAGATGTTTGAAGCTATTGCCGGTGAATTTGGTGCAAATGATTTTGAATGGGCGACGCAGGAGGAGGGCCGCACCAAGCTTTGGCAAGCGCGCCATGATGCATTTTGGGCGACAAAATCCTTGATGCCCGGCAAAGAAGAGTCAATTGCTACGGATGTGTGCGTTCCGATCTCGCGTCTTGCTGAATGTGTAGTGGAAACACAAAAAGATTTAGACGAAAACGGGGTTTACGGCCCGATCATTGGCCATGTGGGGGATGGTAATTTTCATGTTGTGCTATTTTGTGATCGCAACGACGAAAGCGAGGTTGCGCGGGTGAAGGGTGTTTATGGGCGGATGATCAAACGTGCCCTTGCGATGGGTGGCACCTGCACAGGCGAGCATGGCATTGGTTCAGGCAAGCGCGAATATCTGGCCTTGGAACAGGGCAATGCACTCGACGTGATGCGCGCCATTAAAATTTCTTTGGATCCGCTTAACATCATGAACCCCGGTAAAAATGCAGGGCCGTGATGAGTATTTGGAAGTCACCCATATTCTATATTGGGCTATTGCTGATTGCAGTATTGGCGATAGCATTGCTGGCTCCCTTCATTGTGAATTGGAATGGCTACCGTGATCATCTTGAATCCTATGGCCGCCAACTCACAGGCCGCGATGTGGCAATTAATGGACCGATTTCGGTTCGTCTGTTTCCATGGCCGCGTCTTGTGACTGAAGATGTTAATATTGCCAACCCAAAAGGATTTTCCGGTGATCCCACTTTAAATGCCCGCAGCATCACTGCGGAGCTGACATTGTCAGGACTATTCGCAGGTGAAATTCGCGTTGACAGTATAACTCTGGATCATCCTGTTTTTAATTTGATGCGCGATGCCGATGGTGCAGGTAATTGGAATATTGTGCCAGATCGAGTGTTGCGCGATTCAAAACTTCTTGACCAGGTGAAACTTGAGCACATCACCGTGATTGGTGGTGAAGTGAAACTGCAAGACAAGGTGCATGGTTATGGCACCCGTGTGGGTGCTGTGAATGCCGTGCTTTCTGCATCAGTGCTTGAAGGGCCGTGGCAGGCACAAGGAACTGCTAATGCCGGGGGTGTGCCCTTTGATTTTAATTTTTCAAGCAACGTTTGGCATTCTGATGCGCCCTTTAAATTTGGCATGAAACTCACCCCGCAAGATGGCGCTCTGGCAGCATTGGCATTTGAAGGAGAAGTTTTGAGGGGGGAAGTTTCAGGTAAACTCAATTTACAGCCGGTGGTTACCGAAGACGGGCGGCAAAGTTTGGAAGGCAGTTTCAAGCCGTTGCAAATGCAAGCCGACATTAAAGCTAATTTTGAGACTGTTGCGCTTGACAAAATTCACATTGTGCCAGCTGATGCCAAAGATAGTGGCACATTGATTGAAGGTGCTGCCTCTTTGGCTTTGCAAAATGGCGTAAAGGCGCAAGTGAATTTGAATGCGCCACGCCTTGATCTAGATAGTTTAGTGGGATCTCAATCGCTGCGGGTTTGGCGTGCGGGGGGTGCTATGGCGGTGCTCAATTCATTTATTAAAGAATTCCCTGCGCAGTTGGATTTGAAGGCAACACTGGATGTGGCGGCTCTATCGGCGGCAGGTGAAGTTCTTGAAAATGTGAAACTCGATGCGAGCGCGCAACAAGATGCCATTCGCATTCAAGATTTTACCGCCAATTTACCTGGACGCTCGCGGATGAAATTTGACGGCATTGTTTTTCCGGGTGACACGGCGGCTGAGATGGGCGGCACTTTAGCTTTTGAAAGCAATGATACGCGGCAATTTGTAGAATGGCTGTGGCCTGAAGCGAAAGCGCAGGTTTTGAAACTTTGGACAGGCAATCGTGGGAGGATGAAGGCGCAAAGCGATGTTACATGGTCGGGCAAGAGATTTGGTTTTCAGAATTTGAAATATGAGTTGGATGGTGAAGCAGGAAGTGCCGTTTTGGCGGTGCGTTTAGGGGCGTTGCCAGCAGTTGACGTTAACTTTAACGCTCAATCAATTGATCTTGATAATTATTTGGCTGCTGATGTGGTGCGACCCTCAGCCATTTCGGCCTTGGTGCCATTTCTGCAAAGCGATAATAGTTTTGAAAAGCGCCTCAATTTTCAGAGTGCAAAACTCCATTTAAATCATGTTGAGGCGCAAAATGTGGCGTTCGATTTTGCCTCAAGTGTGAGTGGTTTTGAAGTGAAAAAATTTGACGTGGGTTCCATAGAAGGCGCGCACGTGCAGGGACAGGGTTTGGTTTTAGTTGGGCCTGATGGTCCCTCTGGTGATCTCAAATTGTCGGTCGCGGCGGAAGACCCTCGTGGGTTTTTGCGGATGCTAGGTTTTGGGGCCGCCAATGGTGTGGATGCTTCTTGGGCAAAAGTTTTGGGAGCCACGGATTTGCGAGGTTCTGTTGCCATCAAGCCTGCTGCCGATGAACCAAAAGTGACATTCGAAGTTGCCGGCCAATCTGGTCCATTGCAAATTTCAGTATCGGGAGATGTGAAAGACGTTGCCAAAGGTCTAGAGGGAACCATCGGCCTTTCAACCGAAGTGAATTCCAACAATAGTGCAGATCTTATGCAGTTGTTTGGATTTGATTCACGTGTACCGGGCGAGGCTGGGAGAATTGATCTGACAGCACTGGGTTCGAACGCCGCAGGATTTAAGGCGGCAGTGAATGCAAACCTGTTTGGTGTGCAGATTGACTATGATGGCACCTATAAGCCTGATGTTGCCTTGCCAAAGTTCGATGGAAAATTTTCGGTCATGGCCGAAGATGGTGATCGTTTGGGGCAGGCCATGGGCCTTCCCTTGCAACACGCGTTGGCGGGCGCCTTGAAAGTTAAAGCCACCATCGCCAGCCAAGACCGCGGTTTGACCACGTCGCAAATGACGGCGGAGGTTGCTGGGCAATACATCACCGGTCAAATGAAGCTTGAGGCCGATGGAAAAATTTCGGCTGATTTGGTTGTCCCATCGCTTCATCTCAAAAATATTTTGGCGTTAAGTTTCTTAAAATGGACTGGTGAAAGCAGTTACTTGGATCATGTCTTTGCTGACGATGCCGTGTTGACAAAATCCGGAGAAATTTGGTTGCGGCCAAATATTTTACAAACGGGTTTGGGTGTGGATTTGAAAGAGGCGGTTGTGGGTTTGGCATTTGACGAGAAAGAGCGCAGCGTTACAATTGCCTCGCGCGATGGAGATGGTGAACCGTTCAAATTGGATGTATCGCTGAAGCAGAAAGGCTCGAGCTTTGCACTATCGGGGTCTAGCCACTTTGCTGTTGATTTGGGAAACAAGTTTAAACTTAAAACGGGCGAAGCAATCGCCAAGGGTGTGTTGATTGTCGATGGCCAAGCTTCGAGTGAAGGGCGCAGCCCGCAAGCAGTGGTCGCAAGTTTAAATGGCAGTGGCTCTTATGTTTTCCACGATGCAGAGCTGGCGCTGATTTCTCCGCAGAGTTTTTTTGACCAATTGAAATCGATTAAGGATGCGGTGGCCTTGCAGAAGGCTTTTGATAGTCTGTTGCAAGGGCCGGGCATGATGCTGAGTGCAGAGAAGCACGATATTGGTTTTGCCAATGGCGCAATTATTGTTGATTCCTTGGTGGTTGCAACTGTGGATGCTGACGTGAAGGTGGCTCCTGGATTTGATATGGCCACAGGGGATGTGCTGGCTGATGTGACCATCACGCCTAAAGCGGAAACGAGTTTGCCTGCGATGCGCATTACCTATTCTGGTCAGCCAGACGCGTTGGAGCAACGCAATGACACCTCGGCTCTTTCCGCCAAGCTTGGCTATGCTATCGTTGCAAAAGACTTGGCAGAGCTGGACCGAGTGCAAAAGGAGCAAGTGAAATTGGTTGCTGAGGAAGCAGCGCAGCGCAAGCGGGATGAAGAAAAGTTTGCGGCCTATCAAGCCCAGCGGGGTGAATTGCGATTGCGCCAACGTGAACTTAAGGTTCATGCCGCACAGCGTTTGATTGATGCCGCCGCGCAAAAGGCAGAATTGGATAAAATTATGGCTGCGGGGGCTGCGATCAACAAAATAGAGATTGCAAAATTCAAGCGCGGATTGACATTACACTAGTCGCTTCAAAATCCAGACGCGGATGGCGCTGGACAGATTTCTCTCGCCGCGAGCATTGTCAATTTCACCGACAAGTGTGGCGAGGCTTTTGCGCTCGCCGCTGGCGATTTTGCGTAAAACGTCCCAGAATTCAGGTTCAAGCGAAAGCGAAGTGCGGTGGCCGGCAATCGTCAAGGATCGTTTCAAATCTTTAGCCATTATTTGTCTAACTTATGGCCTTGGTGATTTATCTTGGCGCGCACTTGCTCGAACGCTGAAAGTTTCTTTTCAAATTTGTTGCGGCCAAATTTTAAGCGATTGGCTTCCGCCAATTTTTCAGAGTCTTCGCGGGCGTTGTTTTTTTTAATACGACGCAGATTTATGATTTCACCACTCACGATGGGCCCAACATTTTTTCTGGTCGCACAATGGCATCAAAATCATTGGCGTCGATGCCATCTTTTACGGCCTCTTCACGCAAGGTTGTGCCATTCTTATGCGCGATTTTGGCAATTTTAGCGGCGCGATCATAACCATATTTGGGGGCAAGGGCTGTCACCAACATGAGCGACCGATCTAAAGCGGTCTTGATATTGTCTTCGCGCGCTTCAATACCTTGCACACAATTATCGTTAAAGCTGGTTGCCGCATCGGACATGAGTTGCACGGATTGCAAAAAGTTATAGGCCATGACTGGATTATAAACATTCAATTCAAAATGGCCGGATGCGCCTGCAAAGGTGAGCGCGGCATGGTTGCCGAAAATCTGTACACACACTTGGGTGAGCGCTTCGCATTGCGTCGGGTTCACCTTGCCCGGCATGATTGAAGAGCCGGGTTCATTTTCGGGCAAGTTCAATTCTCCGAGGCCAGAGCGCGGGCCTGAACCCAGAAAGCGAATGTCATTGGCGATTTTGAACAGCGATGCGGCGACAGTGTTAATAGCCCCATGAGTCATCACCATAGCATCATGGGCAGCTAGGGCTTCGAATTTATTGGGTGCGGACGTGAAGGGCAGGCGGGTGATGTTGGCTATGTGTTCGGAAACCATTTCGGCAAAACCTTTAGGGGCATTGAGGCCAGTACCCACAGCCGTGCCACCTTGGGCCAGCTGCATCAGCATCGGCAAAGTTTGTTCAATGCGGGCAATGCCATTTTGCACCTGTTGGCAATAGCCAGAGAATTCTTGGCCTAAAGTCACGGGTGTTGCATCCTGCGTGTGGGTGCGGCCAATTTTTATAATCTTGGCGAAGGCGCCGGCCTTGTCATTCAATGCATTGCGCAAGTGTTGCAAGGCAGGAAGCAGACGGTGGTGAATTTCCTCAACACAAGCAATGTGCATAGCTGTTGGATAGGTATCGTTTGAGCTTTGGCTCATATTTACGTGATCATTGGGATGCACTGGTTTCTTGGTGCCCATCTCACCGCCCAACATTTCGATGGCGCGGTTGGAAATGACTTCATTGGCATTCATGTTGGATTGTGTGCCGGAGCCGGTTTGCCATACGGCCAGCGGGAAATGATCATTGAGTTTACCTTCGATCACTTCTTGCGCTGCGTTGATGATGGCCGCCCCAATTTTGGGGTCAAGACCGCTCAACGTCATATTGGTTTCAGAAGCGGCGCGTTTGATAATGCCAAGCGCTCGCACTATGGAAGTTGGCTGTTTTTCCCAACCAATTTTGAAATTCTGCAAACTGCGCTGGGCTTGTGCGCCCCAATAGCGGGTCGCATCCACTTGGATAGGGCCAAAAGTATCGGTTTCGGTGCGGGTTTTTTTCATTTGTTTGACTTGCTGTATTGAAGTGATGTGGTGCATATCATGTTGAGGATTAATTCGCAAAGTTGAAGTCATGAAAAAAATTCCGCGTGGTATTTGGATGTTGGGATTTGTTTCGATGTTTATGGATATTTCTTCAGAAATGATCCATGGTGTGTTGCCATTGTTCGTGATGGGAACGCTTGGAGTTTCGGCCACTCTGCTGGGAACCATGGAGGGCATCGCCGAGGCGACGGCACAGATTGGTAAATTGTTTTCCGGCGTCTTGAGTGATCGATGGCGCAATCGCAAAAATCTGGCGTTGTTTGGTTATGGCTTGGCGGCTGTGGTTAAACCTCTGTTTCCTCTAGCGACAAGTTTTAGTGCCGTGTTTATTGCCCGCTTTGCCGACCGGGTGGGAAAAGGCATTCGCGGTGCGCCGCGCGATGCTATGGTGGCGGACATGGCGAGTGTGGATACGCGTGGTGCGGCTTTTGGTTTGCGTCAGTCGTTGGACACGGTTGGGGCCTTCATTGGTCCGCTAATCGCTGTGGCGCTGATCGGGCTTTGGGCTTTTGATTTGCGCACAGTGTTGTGGGTGGCCTGTGGGCCAGCACTGGTTGCGGTGCTCATTTTGGCTTTTGGCATTCAGGAGCCGGAGCGGGCCAATGACAATGCGCGAAAGGCTGGATTTAACTTGTCCACCGCGAAGAGTTTGGGGCAGTCATTTTGGATTGTTGCACTGCTGGGTGCAGCAGTGATGTTGGCGCGCTTTTCAGAAGCGTTTTTAGTTTTGCGGGCATCTGACGCGAAAATGACCATGGCTTTGGTGCCTTTGGTGATGGTGGTGATGAGTGCCGTTTACTCCATGTCGTCCTATCCGGCTGGTGTGCTTTCGGATCGTTGGGGGCGCAAAGGGTTGTTTGCGGCTGGGCTGGGGTGCTTAATTGTGGCGGATTTGGTTTTAGCTTGGGCACCGTCACCATTTTACGTCATGGTTGGAGTGGCCATGTGGGGGCTTCACATGGGCCTCACACAAGGCATACTTTCCACGCTGGTGGCGGATTCATCGCCCCCAGATTTGCGCGGCACGGCTTTTGGCGTGTTTGCGCTAATGAGTGGCATTGCTACTTTGGTTGCCAGTGTGACCGCTGGTGTGGTGTGGGACAAGATGGGGCAGGCGCCAGTGTTTTATATTGGTGCAGTGTTTGCGCTTCTTGCACTTTTAATGGTGCCGTTGCTTCAAGCTAAATCATCCCACCAATAAGGATTGCTCCAGGCGCGTTTGCCGGCATGATCGATGACTGTGACACGGAACCAAGGGCTGAGCTTTTTCAGCAACCAACCGCGCTCTAGTGTTGAAAGATTGAATGTGGCTGAGGTGATGGCCTTGCCTATCTTTACGCACGAGCGCGAAGTGCCACACACCACCGTTATTGTATCGACCGGTGAGCAGCTAATTTCAATTTCTTTGCCGTGCAGAGTGATATTGTGCAGTTCTGGTCCTTGGCTGGAGTAATACTGACCGTCTTTCAGGGCTTGTAGAATTTCGTCTGGATTAAGGCTTTGGGACTTTACGTTGACCCAGCCACCGAAATGGTCAGGCCCCTTAAAATGAGCATCGTCGGTGGCGTAGGCCGAAAGCCGAAGGCCTTCGTTCATCAATTGATCATGGAGATACCAACCATCCGCGCGATCATTTTCAATGGCGCAGCCGTGGTTATAGATTTCGACAGCATGGGCCGACTCAATGGCACGGCCATCTTCGATGGTGAGTTGCGACCAAGCCGGGTGGGCGATGCCGATGAAGGCTCCTGCTGCTCTGGCGCGGTCGGCGAGTTCGGGCCCGGTTTCGTTTGGTCCACAAGGCGGAAAATCTAACGGCAGGCCTGCGGCTACAATGTGCCAAAGCTCGCCAGCGCTGGTTTCGGGGGCGTGGAGTTCTACCCCTATCAATGTTGTGAAATCATTGGAGCGGAAAGCCCGTGTATCGTTGATGGGCCAATTGAAATGCTCAATAAAATGTTCGGAGAGCATCAGAAAATCATAACCAGCATTCTTATAGGCCTCAACAACTTGGGCCGTCGGTAATGCGCCATCTGATTGATTGGAGTGGGTGTGGATATTGCCGCGCCAGAAGCGGCCTAGGAGAGAGAAGGGCGAGAGCTGCATATTAAACACTCATTTGCATTCCAAGTTCAACAACACGATCGGGCGGAATTCTAAAAAATTCAATAGCACGGGCTGATTGATTGGCGAGCATAATGAAGATGCGTTGTTGCCAGAAGGGCATGACAGATCTTGCAGACATTTTGATCACCCGACGGCCTAAGAAATAAGAGGCTTGGCGAGGATCAATGCTTAGGCCTTTATCTTCACAGGCGCGAAGGGCGGCTGGCACATCCGGTTGTTCCATATAACCAAACTTGGCTTCGACAATCCAAGCGCCCAGTGGGCCTTGGGTGACGCTGACGCGTTCACCCTCCCAACGGGGCTGTTTTACAGTTTCAATCGAAATGAACACCAACTTATCGTGCAGTACACGGTTATGTTTTAGATTATGCATCAAAGCACTTGGCGCAAACTTTAACTGGGTTTGCATAAAGACGGCGGCACCTGCGACACGGGCGGGTTGACGACGCTCTAAGCTTTCGAGAAGCGGAATCAACTCAATCGATTCCTTATTAAGTTTTGCCGCAAGGAGCTTACGGCCCTTCATCCATGTGAGCATGAGCAGGATAATTGTGGCACCGATGAGCACGGGCATATAACCGCCGTGCAACAGCTTCAAACCGTTGGCCATATAGAATGTGAACTCGACTACGAAAATAAAGAGCAGTGCAGGGATGGCGATGATGCGTGGCAAGTTGCGCGATTGCCAGAAGAACACCATGCCAAGAATTGTATCCACCAACATGGAGGTGTTCACCGCGATGCCGTAGGCTGATGCCAGATTTGAAGACGTTTTGAACACCAAAACCAGAATGATAACACCGATCAAAATCATCCAATTAATTTGGCCAACATAGATTTGGCCCTCTTCAGTTTCAGACGTGTGGATGATATTCATGCGGGGAAGTAGGCCTAGCGCCATGGCTTGCTGAGCGATGGAGAAGGCCCCCGTGATGACCGCTTGGCTGGCGATCACTGTCACCATGGTTGCCAGAAGAACCAGCGGCACAAGGCCCCATGACGGCAGCATAAGGAAAAATGGATTATCGACCGCTTCAGGATGGGCGATGACGAACGCGCCTTGGCCGAGATAATTCAAAACCAGAGCCGGAATGACTATGGTCGACCACGCTATGCGGATGGGGTTTTTGCCAAAGTGGCCCATATCAGCATAAAGTGCTTCACCGCCCGTAACGGCGAGGAACACGCCGCCAAATACCAGCAGCGCTAAGCTTGGATGATTGATGAGCATCAAAAAGCCATGGATGGGATTGAGCGCTTGGAAAATTTCAAGATCGTCACTGATGTGCATCAAGCCGATGATGGCGAGCACCAAGAACCATACCAACGTGACAGGGGCAAACAATGAGGCAACGCCGCCTGTGCCCTTATATTGGAACGTGAACAGTGTGAGCAAAACAGCCAAGGTGATAGGTACTACGAAAGGTTCAAACCCTGGATTGATGACAGTAAGACCTTCGACTGCTGAAAGCACCGACATGGCTGGCGTGATCATCGCATCGCCGAAGAAGAATGCGGCACCGATAATGCCGAGACCAAGTACAATGCCGCCTTTTTTCTTAATCAGGTTTTCAACTAAAACAACCAAGGAAAGAATGCCGCCTTCGCCCTGATTGTCAGCGCGCATCAGCATGATTACGTATTTTAAGGTCACTATAATAAACAGAGCCCAAAGCAAAAGCGAGACTACGCCCAGAACAGCCATGCGTAGATCGCCGCCCGCAGCGACAACCGGATGCAAGGCTTCGCGCATGGCATAGAGTGGGCTGGTGCCAATATCGCCGAAGACAACGCCGATGGACGCGAAAGCCAATTTCAATTTTGGTTTCGAGAATGTGCCACCAACACTGTTAGATGCAGACATTAAAAGTCCCCTGGCTTATGTAAAAATGCAAGCGCTTTAAGGCGCTTGGATTACGGCGCGGCATTCAGCAGGAAGGCCCTTGAGAGTCAAGGGGGGCGGCGGTACGTAAGGCGGGGCATTCGGGTCGCGCTTATGCGGCGTCCACGGGATTGGCCCCATCCAATAAGCCAATTCATCTCCACATCCGGTGCCATCCTTGGGCTTGGGTTTCCATTGATCTATGCAGCTTTTCATGCCGGGTGGGCAATTCATGCGGATGTGAAAATGGAAGGTGTGACCAAAGAGAGGCCGCACTTTAGCAAGCCAAGACCGATCGCCTGTGGCCCATTTACATAAAGCGGCCTTGATAGGAGGATGCACGAAGATGCGGCCTATCTCAGGATAAGACGCCACTGTCTTTATGAGTTTGGCGCGGGACTCAGTCCAGTTATCAGGATTAATGTGAAGATGATCTTTCACCATTTCTAAGGGCACCATGTTTTCGCGCTCATATGGCGACAAGACATGGTTGGGCATGGGTGTGAACCAGATATCAGCATCTAACCCGATTTGATGGCTGGCATGACCGGTTAGCATGGGGCCGCCACGCGGCTGGGACATATCGCCTACCAATAGGCCGTTCCAACCGTAATTTTGTTTTGCGTCTGCAGCGAAGCGTTCAAGCAGGGTGTTGAGTTGAGGCAAAGCCCAATTACGATGGCGCGAGAGGCGCATAACCTGCCAATTTGGGCCGGTAACGCGTAAAGCTTGAGCCCCCGCCATGCAGCCCAAAGCATAGGTGCCAATCGCGTGCGACGGCATGGAGGCAGGTAGAGTTTCGTGGCCAAAGAGCTTTTTGGCTGGAATGGTATTTATGTTCACCTGAACATTGGCAGGGACTGGCGCTGTCATATTGGCCAAATTGGATTGATCAGCCGCGGTCTGCGCTAAACAGTGGGTGAAGCTTAGCGCGAGGAAAACGGCCGCCAGCCGCCAGATTTTATTTTTTACGGAATGCATCGAGGGATACTACCTTTGGACCTTCGCTGGTTTCAGCACCTTCTTCAGTTTCAGATTCCGTTTTTGCGGCTATTGCCAATTTTGGTTTTGGATCAAGTTTTTGTTCCGTCGCTTCCTGCGCCACTTCAAACTGCAAACCAAACTGAACCGCAGGGTCTAGGAAGCCCTTAATCGCCGCAAAGGGAACAACGAGTTTTTCTGGAATATTGTCAAATGACAATTCCACTTGGAAACGTTCCTCGGTGACAATGAGATTATAAAACTGGTGTTGCAGCACCACAGTCATTTCACGCGGATAACGCTCCGCCAAGCGTTCACCAATGTTCACACCGGGAAATTTAGTGTTAAAGGCAATGTAAAAATGATGATCACCCGGCAAGCCGGATTTCTCAACTTTGCGCAGAGCTTCGCGCACCACACCTTTCAGTGCGTTTTGGGCCAGTTGATCATAACGCATCAGGTCTTCAGGCATTCGGCGCTCACATAACAAATCACGATTCGGTTGTGATACTACATTTGAGATCATTAAACAGCTACCAAACTGACACTCGGTTCAGCAACGTCACCGAGGCAGAATTACAACGTTTTAGCCCTCAATCTGTCGAGCGTTGGCTTTGGTTTCAATAGCTTCAACATGAGCCTGAAAATCCGGATTGAAGCGCCGCCTATAGATTGGCCGAGCCTGTCTCGCGCCCTTTATTTCAAAATATGCAGCAAGATCGACGCTGAAGGAAACTCAATCGTCGCCGCCCCCCCCGCAGAACGAAGTCTGTGATTTCGCCGTTATTTGCCATATTAAACAGTGAGCCCACCATTCCTGCTTGAGACTTGAAGAAATGTCGCAGCCCGCACCGCACGGGCATTGTTGCGGATTTGAAAGCCTACATAGATCATCAAGGCGATGACGCCTCTGCCGCCTAGGATTTGTAGGGTTTCTTGCAGGGTCAATTCAGCTCATTTCCAAATTACTCCGTCATCCCGACGAAATTCGGGATAACCATTTGAGGGTGGGTTTATATTAGATGTTCACTTTTTCGCTTTGCGCTTTGACGTCTTTGCAGGTGACGGTGGCGGCACATAAGCGGCGGCAAGTGGGGCTTTGCGTATCGCGAGGTCATCAACAAAAGTGCGGAATTCCGCATTTGAGCGGTCCTTGACCACTGCCCACGCAGAGTGAGTGCCGGGAACCGTAAAAATCGCTTCGAGGTTTGCATTGATCCCGCGCCAATCTTCAGTTTTCAACGTTCCCATGCGATGCTGAAACCAGGCATTCTCATAGCGGCGCATCGTTGCCATTAGCATAAATCTGTAGCGCGACTTTTCCAGCCTATTGAGGCCCTCGAAGTCGTCTCCGCCTCTCAAAACGAGGCTGCAACTTTCTGCATTGTTGAAAAAGTTGTCCCAAGGAGCCGATACTGATGCTGATAGTTGCTGATAGGTAGCAGCACGCACTGCCTTCGCATTGTTCCGGATTTGTATACCGACATAGATCATCGATGCGATAACGCCAATGCCGCCGAGGATTTGTAAGGTTTCTTGGAGGGTCAATTCAGCTCATTTCCAAATTACTCAGTCATCCCGACGAAAGTCGGGACCCAGAGACTACAGGCAGATGTGCCAAATTTCTAGCTACTTACGCGAGGCACTGGGTTCCGGCTTTCGTCGGGATGACAAAAAATGAAGAGCATTAAAATGGAAGTGCTGGCTTCTGTTGCCAGGTGCCAGCGAACCCCGCCTTAGGTCGCTAAACCGAAGGACTTCAAGTTTTGGTCTTTCGCGCTACATTAAGCAGCGAGAGCAACCGGAGCAAAGTTATCGTTTGCAACTAGAAATTAGCCCGAAAACGTCGGAACCATCACGGGCAAAAAACCAACCTTTACACTCTCGTCGATCCTGTTTCGCCCCCA